>CALWJB010000027.1 GCA_944380895.1 uncultured Clostridia bacterium
ACGTACGCCCAGGATCTACCCGAGCGCATAATTTCAGCCAAGACTATTTCACTTGCTCAACAAGCTTTGCAAAACCTTCGGCATCGGCAATCGCTATCTCCGAAAGCATCTTTCTATTGAGGCTAATTCCGGATTTTTTAAGTCCGCTTATAAATTTGGAATATGTAATCCCATTCATTCGGCATGCCGCTGATATACGCGTGATCCAAAGTTTTCTAAAATCACGCTTTTTATGACGTCTTCCGATATAAGCATAATTGCCTGATTTCATCACAGCTTCTTTAGCCATCTTAAAGTGCTTACTCTTTGCACCCCAATATCCTTTAGCAAGTTTGAGAATTTTTTTCCTTCTGCTTCTCGTCGTTACTGCACCTTTAATTCGTGCCATTTTATTTACCTCCAATTAATGGTTATTTTTATTCCATGCCTTTAAAATCTCTGATAAATTATTTTGAATAAGGCATTAAACTTTCGATTTGATTTGTATTAGCTTTATTAAGAACTACAATTTGCCTTAAATTTCTTTTTCTTTTTCTGGTTTTTTTGTTTAGAATGTGGCTTTTATTTGCATGAGCTCTGAGAATTTTTCCTTTACCTGTAAACTTGAAACGTTTTTTTGATCCGCTGTGAGTTTTTAACTTATACATATTCTTCGGGCTTTGAAGCTACCGTTTTTGCTTACTTATTGCCCTCTTCACTACCTTTCTTTAAAAATTTTTTCGATTGGTTGTTTGATTTTGATTTAGGCGCCAAAAGCATAGACAAAGATTTGCCTTCAAGAGCAACAGGTTTAGATAAATCCGCAAATTCTCTACACATATCCGCAAAATTCATCATCAAATTGCGGCCGATATCCACATGACCCAGTTCCCTGCCTTTAAGACGCATGGAAACTTTGATTTTATCACCATCTTCCGCAAATCTCTTCGCGTGGTTTACCTTTGTGTTAAGGTCGTTAATATCGATATTCATCGAAATTCGCACTTCTTTAACGCTCGATGTACGCTGATTTCTTTTGGATTCTTTCTCTTTCTTTGCCATATCAAATTTGTACTTCCCGTAATCCATAATCTTACACACGGGCGGCTCAGCTTTATCGGCAATCTTCACAAGATCCAAATTCGCTTTTATAGCCATATCCATAGCTTTCTTAATCGGAACAATACCTACCTGCAAACCGTCGGCATCAATAAGACGTACCTTAGAATCTCTTATTTGCTCATTCGTTTGAAGTTCTTTGTTGCTAATAATCAAGCACCTCCGTCAAATTTAAAATAAAATATTGTATGGAGCACAATTGTCCATACAATAACCACATCAATATACAAATATTGAAATAAACTATTGACCCATAGTACAAAAAAATACCAAAGGTGAGAACAATCAGCTCTACTTTATTCTACAGCTACTTATTCTACACCATTGTTTTCACATTGTCAATACCCTAAAAAATATTTTTTTATAAAACTCCCGCATATATTAACTGCATTTCTGCATAGTAATCCGTCTTTTGGGCATACCTCAACCACCAATCGAATCTGAACACAAACTGACTTTTCCACGGATTGTCAACATAGTGGAGTATGACAGGACTGTTTACGGCATTTGTCAGTTCTTCGACGCTATATTTATTCTCTGCCGTAAGCGTACGCCGGAATTTCGATATATCAGACTGCGTTTTACAAGTGTTGGGTACCCCGAATTTGGCCGGCAAAATATCCATCTTATCGGCACACAAAACATTTATAACCGTTTGATCATGCTCGATAAGCTTATCGTTATTACTTTTAACAAAATTTTTGAATTTATTAAACATATCGTCTCTTCTGAGCTCATCTAAATTAAGCAGCATAACGCCGGCACAAATGCAGTGATCATTATTTACTCCAAAATCCTTCGCCGCATCAACGTTCCAATCTAAAAATCCTCTGCAATAAATCTCTCTCATATCAAGGTTATACATTTCATTCAGGTCGCCGCGTGTTATCGCACTGCCGTCAACCCAAATGAGCTTATCTATATTGGGAAGAAGTTCCGCAGACCAAAGACTATAGTATTCAGGATTTGTTATATTCCCCTTATCATCGGTATCTTTATATTCCATACCCATATTTATATCCATATCAATAAGATTTATTTTGCAGTCACTGTATTTGTATTCCAAAGATTTGAGCTTTGCTTTATTATCTTCGCTGAATTCGCCGGGATGCATAATATAGTAATCATATACCGAATTACTCGTCTTGCTTTCCATCATGGACGTTATAGCAACTATTGTGGGGTACGTATATTCATCGTCAAGAGCCATAGCTATCGGGATTTCTTCACTAACCTTTTCTCCTGTATCGTGTTCCTCAAAAAACCACAAGCATCCACCAAAAAGAGCAGCTATCAATATAACGGTTAACAGTATATACCATCTGTTTCTTACTTTCATTGCTATATTTCTCCTAACTTGGCAAATTCTCCCTCTTATATAATTTATTTAAATGCTGAACTGTATTTTTCCAAAATTTCATCATAAAAATCAGTCATTTTCGCATAGTCCCACCATTTATCCGCTCCGTACTCTAGGTATGATTTCCACGGCTTTTGCGTTACATGCAAAACAGCAGGATGTTCAAAGGCTTCTCCCAATTCTTCGCGCGAATATTTATTTTTAGCGTTTATTATATCGTGATAATCTTTCGCGTTTTCGGTAGTCTGAAATGAGTTGAAAATTCCATATTTTGCGGGTAAAAATCCATTATTCACTCCGCACACCGCATTTATGGTGGTTTGATCGTGCTTTAAAAGTTTATCATTGTTTTTTTCTATGAATTCATCAAATTTCTCTGCCACTCCGTCGGCTCTCAGAGACTTCAGATTTACAAGCATAACGCCCGAACATATATAATGATCGTTCATTGAAGAAAATTCGTCTTGACCCGGATAATCCAGAAAACCGTCATAATATCTGCTGCGCATATCTATTTTATACATCTCAGTTAAATCGGTAAACGTAATTGTATCGCCGTCAAGCCATATTATTTTATCAAGATCCGGCAAAACTTCCGAAAGCGCAAGTCTATAGTACGCAGGGGTCGTTATATATCCGCTCTGGTTCGCTGCAATATATTTATCCGCCATGTCTATAAGGTTTATGCTACAGCCTTCATATTTCGTGCTTAAACTTCTCAGTTTTTCTTTGTTCTCTTCTTGCAAACCGCTCGGGTGCATTATATAAAAATCATATTTAGTTTCAGGATTTTTATTTTCCATTATCGAAGTTACTGCCACTATAGTTGGATATGTATATCCGTCGTCAAGCGCCATTGCTATCGGAATGCTATCTGTTTTATTTGTACTACCGCTATTTTCCCAAAAAATCCACCAAAATCCCGCAAGTAACACCGTGATAATTAAAATAGAAGTCCAAATCGTATTTTTGCTATTAAATTTCATAAATACATTTCACTCACTTTCAAGATTAAAAAATTATGTATTAAAAACCGAACCATACTTTTGATATATCTCATCGTAACAATCAGTCATTTTTGCGTACGCCCACCACTGCTCAAAATACTGAGTCTTCATCTTCCATGGTTTCATGACGCAGTGCACCAAAACAGGATTATCTCTCGCCGCCAGCAGCTCATCGATAGTATATTTATCTTTCGCAATGAGAGTATTGTAGTAGGTCAGCAGACTGTTTGTGTCATGGTAATAATTGAATATACAATATTTGGGATCAAGTTTGGCTGTTTTATCCACACACACGCAGTTTATAGTGGTTTGATCATGCTGCACCAGTTTTTCGTTGTTTTCTTCGATGAATTTTTGAAATTTGCTTACAACATCGTCTTTTCGGAGCTCATCCAAATTTACTACCATTACACCTGAACAAATACAGTGATCGTTTTCTATCCCAAATGCCACCGTTGCGTCTACTGTTTCATCCAAAAGTCCTCTATAATAAAGCCCTTGCATATCTGTATCGAAATACATCGGAGCAAGATCGCCAAAAATTAGTGTATCACCGTCTATCCACAAAATTCTGTTAAGTTCAGGCAACATTTCCGAAAGCGAAAGCCTATAGTATGCAGGCGTAGTGACGTGTCCTTTGTCGTTTGCCGATCGGTATGCTTCTCCCATGTCTATGAGTTTGATATTACAGTCTTTATATTTTTCACTAAGTGATTTAAGTCTTGTTTTACTTTTTTCCGCAAATTCCGGAGGGTGCATTATATAGTAATCATAAACTATATTTTTGTTTTTATTTTTCATCATCGAAGTTATCGAAACCACTGTGGGATATAAATATCCGTCATCAAGCGCCATTGCTATCGGAACATGCTTTTTCTCTGAGTCTAGATGGCTTTTTATAAAAAATCCGCCAAAAAAGATTAAAAAAAGTATACCGATTGAGGCTATTACCCACATCCATTTTTTTTGCTTTACTTCCAAATCTTAAACCTCCGTTTATAAAAAACTTATTATTCAAATATCGGCCTTGAAGCACTTTCTTGCGTTTCACCTTTATCTTCAAGAAGCACAACATCTGTTTCAAATGTGTTGGCGGATATTCTGTTTGCGGAAACACGGTATACAGTAAGCTTAACCGTGCTTCCCGGAGAATAACTCTCAAGTTCGGCATAAAACGTATCAAGATCCGTGATATTGATATCATTTATCTTGGTTATTATATCACCAATCTGAATTCCCGCCTGTTTTAGATTACTATCACTGCTAATCTCCGACACAATTATTCCAATAGGTACATTATACATTTGCGATTGATAATTGCTTACAACTTTACCGATAAGCCCCAAACGCACTCTTCCTGTAACATATCCTTTTGCTATTATATCGTCAACAACACTTTTAACCGTATTGCTCGGTATTGCAAATCCCATGCCTTCATAGTGCGGAAGTGCTATTTTTTCACAATTTATCCCTATCACTTGACCGTACATATTTATAAGCGGCCCGCCTGAGTTACCGGGATTGATTGCTGTATCTGTTTGAATGTATTTTACAAGACTCTTTGGCGAACCATTTTTTGAACGATTAACTGCCGAAATTATTCCTTTTGTAAGCGATCCCGCAAAATCAAGCCCAAGAGGATTTCCGAGAGCCAAAACCGAAGATCCTACTTTTGCTTCGTCGGAGTTCCCAAAAGTTGCTTGCTTTAAACCTGTTTTATCTACTTTTATGACGGCAATATCCGTCTTTGTGTCGTATCCGATAACTTTTCCCGATACTTCCTCTCCGTCGTGAAATACAATTTTTACACTACTTTGTTTTGAATTCCCCACAACATGAGAGTTCGTAACTATATAGCCTCGCTCGTTAATAACCACTCCCGAACCTTCACTTTTTGGGGCAGAAATTATATCTGAACTCGAATCATATACAACCACGCCTACAACAGAGGGCGCCAACACTTCATATATGGACTCTGCGGTATATTCATTTGTATCTTGCGGCTTGGATTCAAATTTTATTGCCGATTCTCCTCCAAATTCGTCCACATGCTCCGAAGATGACAAATTACTGTTTTTGGATCCGCCATTTAAATTTGAAACATCACCTTTGAGCGAATAAATAATGTATGAAACCAATGCTATAACGAGTACGGACAAAATGATAATTACCGATATAAGAAATGCCTTCAAACTCTTTTTAGGGCCGCCAAAATTGGTCCCTCCTCCGCGATTGTCCACGGGTTCGTCTTCTTCCGCATTATCTTTTTCGTTCCAAAGAGCGGATATTGCTGATTTGTTATCGTGCTCATTTTTGGAACTTTCATGATCAATGCCAAATTTATCTATCATACACATTCTCCCTTTCAAAAACAAACAAATTATTCCAGTACAACTTCGGAACCTGACATTATTTTTTCGAATTCTTTACCGCTGATCTTCTCTTTATCTACAAGTATTTTCGCCACCTCATGCAGTTTATCGATATGCTCTGTGAGAATTTTTTCTGTTCTCTTGTTGCACTCCATGATTATCTTCTTGATTTCTTCATCAATCTTTGCAGCCGTGCTTTCCGAATAATCTTTTACGTGTCCCATATCGCGCCCGATAAACACTTCATCGCTGTTTGAGCCATATACTATCGGTCCAAGTGCCTCACTCATGCCGAATTTAGTGACCATGGAACGCGCTAATTTTGTTGCTCTTTGTATATCACTCGATGCTCCCGTGGATGTATCATGGATTATCAACCTCTCTGCAACTATACCTCCCAAGAGCACAACTATATCTTCTAGCATTTTGTTTTTAAACTTATACTCTTCATCTTTTTCCGGTAACGAAAGCGTATATCCTCCCGCACTTCCTCTTGGAATTATCGAAACTTCATGTACTTTATCCTGAGTTTCGCAAAAATATGCCGCAACGGCATGGCCTCCTTCGTGATATGCTGTATGACGCTTATCTTCTTCTGTTACAACTTTTGATCTCTTCTCTGAACCCATTACAACTTTTATCGTAGATTCTTCAATTTCCTTCATCGTGATTGCGCTAAGACCTCTTCGAACCGCTAAAATCGCCGATTCATTGACCAAATTCTCAAGATCCGCACCCGTAAATCCTGCCGTGCCTCTCGCTATAACCTTAAGTTTTACGTCAGAAGCAAAAGGTTTACCCTTTGCGTGCACTCTTAATATTTCCTCTCTGCCTTTTACGTCGGGATATCCCACAACAATCTGTCTGTCAAATCTTCCCGGTCGTGTGAGCGCAGGATCGAGAATATCCACTCTGTTAGTGGCTGCTATAACTATTACTCCCTCATTCGCTCCAAAACCATCCATTTCTACAAGCATTTGATTTAATGTCTGCTCACGCTCATCGTGTCCGCCGCCAAGCCCTGCCCCTCTACGGCGTCCTACAGCATCTATTTCATCTATGAAAATTATGCATGGTGAACTCTTTTTTGCCTGCTCAAACAAGTCTCTTACTCTTGAAGCTCCGACACCTACGAACATCTCAACAAAATCTGAACCCGACATCGAGAAAAACGGTACATCGGCCTCTCCCGCAACAGCCCTTGCAAGAAGCGTTTTACCCGTTCCGGGAGGTCCCACCAAAAGCACACCTTTCGGTATCCTTGCACCAAGCGCATTATATTTTTTTGGATTTTTTAAAAAATCTACTATTTCAAAAAGTTCTTCTTTTTCTTCATCGGCACCCGCAACATCTTTAAACGTCGCTTTCCTGGATTCTCTATCCATATTTTTTGCCTTTGCTCTACCAAAACCTAACTGACGTCCGCCATCACCCATAATGGAAATTTTACGCATGAACAGCCATCCGACAAAACAAAGTATCAAAACCGGCAGAATGACAAAGCTGAAAAGACTTGTAAGCCATGATGTGTCAGTCGGCTTTACAAGATTATAAATCATCGGTTTATCGGGATTTTCTGCATTGTATTCATTAATATAATCCTTAATGTCCATATAAATCAGGTTCACGCTTGGCGCAGTATACTGTATTTGTTCACCGCTCGCCAGTTTAATATTCATGTCTCCTGACCCTAAATTCATGTCGTATTCGACTACCTCGTGCTTTTTAAAATGCTCTACTATTTCTGAGTAGTTGTATGTTTTTTCGGGGAGTATTCCGTTCAACATAATAAACGCCAAAACAATAAATATCGGCAAACTCAAAAATATCAATATACTCCTTAATGTCCTGTTTTTATTCTCCAATTCTAAATCCTCTCCTTAATTTAACCTTAATCTATATATTTTTTGGATTAATTATGCCTATAAAAGGCAAATTGCGATATTTTTCATTATAATCCATTCCATAACCGATTACAAATTCATCACCTATTTCTTTCCCAACGTAATCCGCTTTCATTTTTACTTTTCTTTTCTGCGGCTTATCTACCATAGTACATATTTTTATGCTCTTTGGATTTCTTGAATTAAGCATTCGCATCACGCATTCTAAAGTATATCCACTTTCGAGTATATCTTCAACTATCAAAACGTCATAATCTTTTATGTCAATATTTAAATCCTTAATGATTTTAACGTTTCCGCCACTATTCGTAAGCCCTGAGTAGCTGGAAACTTCGATGAAATCTACCGAACACAGTAATTTGACGTTTCTCATTAGGTCCGACATGAAAAGCGATGAACCTTTCAGTATGCTTACCATTAAAAGATTTTTATCTTTATAATCTTCTGTAATTTTTTCTCCAAGTCTTTTGTTTATCTCAAAAATCTCTTCCTCTGTAAGTATTACTCTGGAAACAGCATCTTCAATCATTTTAAAATTCCTCCAGCTCTAAAATCAATATTTTTTTGCACCCTTTTTTTATGGCATACTCTTTTGAAACACCTACGCATTTTGACCATATAACGGTATCTTCACAAGCTAAAATCGGAATCTTTGAACGCTCCTTGGCAGGAATCTTCAGTTCGTTAAAAATTTTTTTAAAGCTTTTTGTTATCCCTCTATTCTTAAATGTAAATCTGTCGCCGTATTGTCTGGGTCTAAAGTAACACTCTCCGGGTAATGAGTCATAATTTATGAACCATATATTATTTTTTTTCTCGGCCTTCTCTATATCTTTGAACTCATCCGCCGATATAATCTTAATTATTACGTTGCTGTTTATATTTGTCAAGAAATTTTTCCCGATATTCATTTTTTTCTTCCAAAGCAACAATTTAGAATTTTTTTGCTTCATCGCAAACAATTTTTCTCCATCACAAACTATCTTAAGGTCTTTGGAAACGTTAATCGCTCCCGAGTGATTTTTTATGACGTTTAAAAGCAAATTTACGTGTTTATTTTCAACCGGTTTTTCAAAATATGTCGAAAGTATTTTGTGCGCCACACGAGATTTTAACGTATCGTCAAGATTTTCAATACGCGAAATATCATAACACGTGCCGTCGTAACTTTCGATAAAAGCTCTTTCCGCAATTGTATTTAAAAAAATTTCGTTTTCATTGAGCACAGTCATAAGTCGTTTGGCAGAATACTCAAAATTTGGATTTATTTTTTTTATCAGCGGAATTATTTCCAACCGAATTTTATTTCGTGTGTATACATTTTCAAAATTAGTACTATCATTAATATAATTTAAAGAATTTTTTAGGCAGTATTCCTCCACTTGTGCACGCGTGACCGAAATAAGTGGACGAATTATATTTTCTCTTGTGGGAGGAATTCCGCAAAGACCTTTCGGGCCCGTACCACGTATTAAATTTAAGATAATGGTTTCACAGCTATCCGAAAGAGTATGTGCTACGGCAATTTTTGACAGCATCCCTTCAGCACATCTCCTAAATACTCTATAGCGAACATTTCTTCCCGCTTCTTCTGTGCTTATCTTATTTTTAACCGCCAAAGCTTTCACATCTTCATGAACAACTATTAAATTCATTCCCAATTTATTACAAAATTCTCTGGCAAAATTTTCATCTCTATCGGCTTCCTCCCCACGAATCCCGTGGTTAATGTGGACAGGAATTATCTCTATTTCTCTATTCGTTTTCTTAATAAAATAATTTAAAAAATAAAGAAGAGAAACAGAATCAGCTCCACCCGAAAAACCAACGATAACCCGAGCTGTTTCTTCAAGCATATTATATTTATTTATGGTTTCGGTTACTACACTCTCAAAATCAATATGCACTATGGCGTACCTCCTGAGCCGTAAAACGCGTATACTCCCCCTGCCAGTGCAGAGGCACACTCCGAGTTTCGCCGTGACGGTTCTTCGCAACTATACACTCGCTGCTGTTATTGTCTTTATCCTCCGAAACATCACCCGATTCATAGTATCCCTCACGATAAAGAAACATAACTATATCAGCATCCTGTTCGATTGAACCCGAATCTCTGAGATCAGAAAGTACCGGTTTGTGATCAGACCTCTGCTCACTCGCCCTTGAAAGCTGCGAAAGCGTTAAAACAGGTACGTCAAGCTCTTTAGCCATGATTTTTAAATTACGCGTTATTTCCGAAATCTCTTGCACACGATTATCTATTCTCTTCGCACTGGACATAAGCTGCAGATAATCTATCACAACCAAATCTACGCCGCCTAAACGCCTGAGCTTTGCTTTCATTTCCGGAATCGTAATGCCCGGAGTATCATCTATATAAATTTGAGATTTCGAAATAATATCCCCCGCCTCAATAAGGCGCTCCCACTCTTTATCGGTCAGCCTGCCCGTACGCAAATTTTGACCTGAAATCTGCCCTTTTGTGGAAAGCATCCTTGAAACTAGTTGCTCTTTTGACATCTCAAGTGAAAAAAATGCAACTTTTTTCCCCTTATTAATAGCAACATGTTCGGCAATATTAAGCGCAAAACTGGTTTTCCCCATGCCCGGACGCGCCGCAAGCAAAATAAGATCCGTTTTATTAAGACCCATTATCACTCTGTCAAGATCTTTTATCCCCGTCGGAACACCGCTGTAATCCAAATTATCACTCGAGTTTAGTGCGTCAAGTCTATCAAAAGTCTGAACGATAATTTCGTTTACTCTTTGAAGTCCCTTGGTTTCTTTCCCGCGCCGAATATCAAATATCTTTTGCTCAGCACTATTCAAAAGCTCCGACGGATCAAATTTTTCACTCTCGGCATCGTTTATTATCTCGCGAGCCGTATTTGTAAGTACTCTAACATTATATTTGTCTCTTACGATTTCAGCATAAAATTCAGCGTTCGAAACCGATGGAACTATCTGCGCAAGCTGCAAAAGATACGATTTGAAACTGTTTTCATCGTCTTTACCGCCCAATCTGAGTTTATCGAGTACGGTAATATAATCAACCGGCTCTCCAACCGTAAACATTTCTATCATAGCCGAGTAAATGATTTTATGATTCGAAAGAAAAAAATAGTCGGGCGAAACAATAATCTCGGCAATTTTGTTAAGACACGAAGAATCTATCAGTATGGCTCCCAGAACCGATTGCTCCGCCTCTAAGCTATACTGTAATTTTACAGAATTTTCTAATCCTTCGCTCCCCAAACCAAAATCCAAGATTTTTCACCTCAAAATTATGCCTTAAAAAATAAATTTATATTCTGCCTTTCATCCAGCATCTATGACAAAGCGTTATATATTTGTCTTCTCCGCCAATGTCGATGATGTCGCCCTCATAAATAATCTTATCCCCTATGTATCTTGCGTCGACAACGGCTTTCGTGCCGCACTTACTGCACATCGACTGTATTTCACGAATCGTATCACAAACTTCTATTATGCGGCGACTACCTTCAAAAAGATGCCCGGTATAATCATTCCTGAGACCATAGCACATTACCATAATTCCGTCATCGGCAAATTTACGAAGTTCATCAACCTGAATAGAAGACAAAAATTGCGCCTCATCAACTATAATTATATCGTATAAATTTTTCTCTCCTATAATGTCTGTTATTTTTGCTTCACGGTCTAAAAACAGCGCTTCACTTGAAAGTCCGATACGTGATTTTATTAAAGTTTTTCCGTTTCTTGTGTCTAAACTCGGTTTCAAAATAACTACTCGACGTCCTCTTTCTTCAAAATTGAATTTTTTCATAAGCGCATTTGCCGTCTTGCTCGAGCCCATTACTCCATAGTAAAAATACATTTTCATCATTTATCACCACAAAATATTTTTTTATAATTTGAAAATTAAAATAACCCCAACGTTTCAAAGCGTCAAGGTCAACAAATGGCGGAGCGGGTGGGATTCGAACCCACGTGCGGTTGCCCGCAAACTGATTTCGAGTCAGCCCCGTTATGACCACTTCGATACCGCTCCTTTTCAATTCTATAGAACAATTGTACCGCATGCTTTAATTTTATTTCTTTATCATATGAATGTCAATAGCTGTTTTTATTTTCACATTTTGTTATTTTAATTTATTATCCAAAAAACAAAATAATTTTTGGCGTTTTGTATTATAATTTTATAACTATTCAACAAAATAATTACACAGCAAATTAAAATGCGAAAAATAAATTGAGAGAAAAAAGAATTTAAAGAATTCTTTTTTCTCTCACAATTAAGTCTTTTCATATCAAAAACAAGCCTTATTTATCAAAAATTCTTCCTGTTTAATAGCACGAGTTTATATCTAATACTATATTTTTTATATTTTCAAATATCTTGCTCTTGGTGAAAAGATAAATAGAGTTTTATCGCTAAATTTCTCGCTTTTATTAATAATTCCTCGCCGCCATCGCTCCCATTAGCGTGATTATTTAACTCTAGGGCAAGCTCACGGACTTCTTTCCACTGTTCCATAAGTCTCTTTGCTTTTTCGAGGTCTAATTGTTGGTCTTCTGAAGCTTTTGACGGGAATTTTTCTAATTGTTGGCCTACATATTTCTCAATGGTTGTGGCCTTCCAGCAATCATCCAGTATATAGGGGGATCGTTCAACGTAATATTGTTGTTTGTAGCAGTCACGTATTATCTGACCAACTAATGCGTCAGCAACAACATCCAACCAACCGATTGCAACTTCTTTTTGCCTAGCAAACCCGCATTTTTTTGTCAATTCACCAATTTCATTTAACATATTGCGTATCAGTTTTTTCGCTGTTTCAATTTCTTCTGGGCTTACCGATCTTGGTTTTTTACGAAGAAATTCTACATATTTTAAATATGCTTCATGCAGCATATCAGTTAGAGATTTACAATCATCATCAGAGCGGTTATAGCGTTCCCTCGCTATACCTAATTCTACATAACCCCTATACAAAATTCTTTCTATAAACTGAACATACTCGACCAACTTTTCTTCACATAGTGGCGCTATCAAACGCACGCCTTCCAGTTCTTCACATTCTCTCCTTGACATACTTGCAAAATATGAATTCTCCTCTTCGGTTTTACTTCCAGACTTTTTTTGTATAAAATCTGTCGATTTAGAGGAAGCCCAATATTCTCCCAGAGTCAATCTTTCTTTTTGATTCACGAAAAGAGATACGTATTCATGATTCGGGGTACAATTTACCATTAATTGGGAAGTTCCACAAATGGACAATATCTCTAGCAATGGAGCTTCTGAAACCATTTGTCTCCACTGTTCAGAAAAACAATTGGCTTGCATAATACGTAATAGAGCATATTTTATATTTTCTGTAATAATACCTTCAGGACGCCCATAAGCATACCCCCCGCCCATAAAATTTAAATCACCTACTAATTCTTTCTCAAGCTTGGTTGGCTCTAAGTCAACACACTCAGCGGGAACATTAGGGTCGCCCATTAATATATTAAATATTTTTGATAAACAAATCATAAACTTTAAACGAGCTTTATCTTTTGGTTGTAAATCACTATTATCTATAAGATGCTGAGCTTCTTGAACCGGGAAGTTACATATAAGTTCATTATAGTGACGCTCGTGGAACAAAAGAAGTATAGATGAATGCAGCCAACAGAGGCAACTGTGCCATTTTATAGCCCTAACCGGAGTTCCGTGCTCACGTTTCCATTGCTTTGCCAAATCGTTAATTTTCTCATCTTGAATACGATAACGTTTCACCCCTTCCTTGGCACTGTCATACTGCCAATGTTTGCGAAAATCTTCATCGCAACCAAGATTAGGGTTATGACCACGATCATCCGAAATATTTTCGGATTTGCGATTAGATACGCGGCTATAGTTCAAGCCCAAAACAGCAGAAGCTGCAGCTACAATTATCCCTCCAATTCCTGCACCGAGAAAAATACTTTTAAAAATCGAAGACTTCTTTTCTTGGCTTTTGTTTTGTTGCAATGTTTTGCTTACTGGGTGATTTTCGTTACAAACAGCTTTAGAGGGTAAATATGCAACTGACTGGATCAAAAATATTGTACTAACCAAACAACAAATTATTTTCTTATTCAATAAATCCTACCTCCACACATTTTCTTTATATTTTTTATATAATAATTTTAACATATTTTTTAAATCTTGTCAATACAAAAAATATTGTGCATTTTATTTTTACGTACAGTTAAACAATTTTAATATTTTTCAAATTTATTTTATCGGACGCCCTTTTACGACATAATAATTATCAAAATTATATCATAATCTATCTTGTAGAGAAACTAGGGAGGTGGTTATGAAACAGGTAATATATGTTGATGTACTCATCGCCGTCAATCTGTTTATAAACTTTTTTTTAATTATCTCCACCGCAAAATTTCTACATTTAAAAACCCAAAAATCAAGAATAATATTAGGGGAAGTATTGGGCGGAATATACTCTCTTTATATACTTCTACCGTCTGCAAACTTTGTTACTTCGATTATAGTAAAACTTTTTATGGCAGCGAGCATAATTTTAGCGTCATTTAAATTTTCCGGAATTAAAATATTTTTTAAAACCTTAATTTGCTTTTATCTTGTAAATTTTGCTTTTTCCGGCATAATGCTGGCGATTTGGTGTACGCTAAGGCCACAGGGAATGGCCGTCAACAACGGTGTTGTATATTTCAGTATTTCTCCCGCGATACTTGTTGCCTCCACAGTCGCTACATATATGGTACTCAAAATCATAAACCGAATTATTGGAAAACGTTCTTTTGGAAAATCTATATGTCAAGTAAAAATTATTGGCGACCATTCAGAAGTAATATTGCCGGCTCTGATAGACACAGGAAATTCTCTCGTGGAACCATTTTCCGGTCTCCCGGTGATAGTTGCAAAAATAGAAAATATTAAAAATATTTGTCCTGAAAAATTTTTATCCGCCTCAAAAATGAATAGATTGGATGAAACTGCATTTTTAAAATCAAAATTCAGAATGATACCCTTCAAAACAATTTCAGGCGAAGGTCTGCTCCCGGCGTTTAAGCCAAAAAGCATAACCATAAACGGCGGCGCACAAAAAGAAGCTTACATAGCCGTATGTTCGGGTGATATTTTAGCCGAAGACTGCTCAGCAATTATAAATTCCGATTTGATAACTTAAATATTTTGAATGGAGATAAGGATTATGAAAATTTTTTATTTTATTTCAAAAAAAATATATGATTTATTCCAAAAAATAAAAAAAACAATATCACCCCACTCAAAAGGGATTCACTACATAAACGGTCCGGAACTCTTGCCGGCTCCGCTTACAAAAGAACAAGAATCTGAAATTATGGAAAAAATTATGCGTGGCGAAAGTGGGAACGTCAGAGAACCACTTATAACTCACAATTTAAGGCTGGTTGTTTATATAGCCAAAAAGTTCGAGTCTACAGGTGTTTGCACGGAAGACTTGATTTCAATCGGTACTATCGGACTTATTAAAGCTGTTAACACTTTTTGCCCCACAAAAAATATCAAGCTTGCAACATATGCCTCGAGATGCATTGAAAATGAAATTTTGATGTACCTGAGAAAAAACAGTCAGCTCAAAAACGAGACTTCAATAGATGAGCCTTTGAACACCGATTGGGATGGCAATGAATTACTGCTTTCCGATGTTCTTGGCAGCGACCCAAATATTGTTACCACAAAAATTGAACAAGAAGCCGAATGTAATGTTCTTTTGGAGGCAGTGAGCAACTTACCCGAAAGAGATAAGCTTATAATGCAGCTCAGATTTGGTCTTTCAGGCAAAAAAGAGCATACTCAAAAAGAAGTTGCAGATATGCTCGGAATTTCACAGTCGTATATTTCTCGCCTTGAAAAGCGCATAATTAATCACTTAAAAAAAGATCTCGAAAAAATTTCTTGAAAATTTTTAAAAATATTGTTGACAAACAAATATCGGTTGTGATAGAATGGATTTCGTTATAGAGGTGCAGGTGTAGTTCAATGGTAGAACTTCAGCCTTCCAAGCTGATAGCGTGGGTTCGATTCCCATCACCTGCTCCATTATAGCCGATCTGTTTTGGTGTGGTATCGACATCTGCGCTAGTAGCTCAGCAGGATAGAGCAACTGCCTTCTAAGCAGTAGGTCAGGGGTTCGAATCCGTTCTGGCGCACCATTTTTAGATATGGTGGATATAGCTCAGTTGGCTAGAGCGCCAGATTGTGGCTCTGGAGGCCATCGGTTCGACTCCGATTATCCACCCCATTTTAAAAATTTAATATTGGGGTGTCGCCAAGCGGTAAGGCAATGGACTTTGACTCCATCATTCGCTGGTTCGAATCCAGCCATCCCAGCCACTTTAATCAAGTAAGAGCCATTAGCTCAGTTGGTAGAGCACCTGACTTTTAATCCGGTTGTCCGGGGTTCGAGTCCCCGATGGCTCACCAAATCAGTACGACAGTGTTGATACAATGGACCCCCTAGTAATACTAGGGGGTCCATACTTTTAGAGATTTTTTAAAGGCTATTCTTAGCTAATTTCTATATTGCATATATTTTTTTGATTATTTTTATTTTCTAATTGCAAAGCGACAATATTAGAAAAGATTTTACCTGCCACATCCAATGCCGTTCCCAATTCCATACCCAAAGGTGTTTCAAATATCACGTTTAAATAACTATCAAAATGGTATGCGTTATCACCAAGCTCTGGTTTTATTTTTTCGCCATACTCCAAAACTCACGAATATAACTCATTGTATTTATAAAATTTGGCTTACCGAAAAATATATCTCTGATCCAAAAATTCTAATTTAAAATCCCCTCCGTAAGTTTTTTACTCTCGGAGAGGAATAAGTTTTTTATTTTGCGCCCTTATTTAATAATAATTTTATGAACGAGAGGTTATGATTTGCTTGAGCAATTCTGAGCAAACTACTACCTTCATGCCTTTCGTTAACGTTAGCACCAGACCTAATGAGCAACTCAGCTACTCTTATATAATTTCGGTATTGGGTTATCCTCCCAGTCTCGTTTAATGACTTCATAACCAAATCGTGCGTGGTTGCGTTATTCATTGGTGGGATTCGTACGTTTCCCGGATTATTAAAAAAATGTAAATTAGCAGCAGGAATTTTTTCTTTTAACGAATCCTGAATCATATTATTGGTAATACGAAGAACCAGATATAACGGGGTTTGATTATCAATACCGGGTAAACATTCATTAGCGTGCTTCTCAGTGATTAGGCGTTCTACCTCTTTATAATCGCCTGTCCAAACTGCTTGACTCCACTTTAAATTATCTACAACTCCAGGACTACTATTTAACAATTCCATAAAAAATTTAGGATTATTGCTACATGCAGCACAATCAATCGGAGTCCGATGGTATAAGTCTTGTAAAATCGTATTAGCACCTCTTTGAATTAATAGTTGTGCAATCTTTAAGTATTCTTCATACGCTTCTATATCGCCCGTTTGTTTTAAGGAGTTTTCAATGACCGATAACCCCCTATCGGCGGCAGTATATTTTAAAGAGTTTACGTATTCTTCAACATCTTTATCGGAAGATATTCTAAAAGTTTTCTGTACGGATTTTAAAATTATATTGTATGCACAATCAACAGCTATGTGCAACGGTGTGGCCTTAAACCGATTACCTTGTGAATCAATATCACCACCATTGTCGATCATATATCTTACCAAGTTGTAATCCCCTGATTTGACGGCTTCATGCAATGCAGTAAATCCTTGCTTCGGTTCGCGCATTGCTGGGTTTGCCCCGCTTATAATAAGCGTCTTTATTATCGAGAAATTACATCTTCTACGAATAGCGAATTGCAGTAGTGATTTATCGGTCTCTAATTCAAATGCCGCAGATGCACCATGGTGTTTTAAAAATAAATTTACTAAATTAGGGTCCTTACTAGCTACAGCAAGCTCAGCAGGAGTAATGCCATCTTTATCTTCTATGCTTATTTTTGCACCGTTATCGAGCAACATTTGTACAATAGCTATGTACTTATCGCGTCTGAGTGGGCAATGTTTTTTCGCTCCTTTGATTGACCGTATTGCTATATTCAATGGGGTATAATTACAGTATCCCCCCTGTATATTTGAGTCTGCTCCGTTCTGCAGAAGAAACTTAACAATGTCAGGATCACCGTAACATACTGCTAAAGTCAGTGGCGCTCCACCACATTCATCTATTTGATTTAGATTAGCACCATATTTAAGAAGTAACTTTACAGCATCAATGTTACCAGAAGAGACAGCATAATTCAGTGGCGTTTTGAAATATAAATGTTTTTCATCTTTGCCATCATCCAGTACTAGGAAACGACTCTCCTCTCCCTCTTGTATATTTGGGTTTGCTTTTTCCTGCAGAAGAAACTCAACAATGTTAAGATCACCGTAAAATACTGCTAAAACCAGTGGTGCTCTACCATATTCATCTATTTGATTTGGATTAGCACCATATTTAATAAGTAACTTTACAGCATCAGTGTTACCATGAGAGATAGCATAATTCAGTGGCGTTCTGTAACGGAAAATTTCGTTACACAGTTCTGCATTGGATTTAAGTAATGACTCCAAAAGGCTTAGATCAAGGTGTTTCTCAATAATTTTATGTACTATTGGAGAATAATATTTAACACAACTAGAATCAATTCCATAATCTGCTAGGAATTTTATTATATCAAAATTTTTATGTTCTAACGCATTCTCTAATAATTCATTGAGTGGCATAAACTTTTCATCACCAGATTCATCGTCTTCATCACCAGATTCATCGTCATATTTCGACAGTGAATCGACATCGTTCGACAGTATATCTAATAGTTTGGGGTCGGTGCCATTTGAACTTTTATAATCACCAAATTTAGCGCCACTTTTCAACAGTAACTCTAATATTTTGAGGTCGGTGTCACTTGAACTTTCATGATAACACAAAAGGGCATAACATAACGAGTGACTGACGTTAACATTTGCTCCATGTTTGATTAGATAGTCTACTAAATCTAAATTATGAAGTTTTATGGCCAACCAGAGAGGTCCCATAGCTTTTTTAAAACGACTATGCTCGTCCTCATAAATATAGATGGGTGCCTCAACGTTGGCGCCACATTTTACCAGATATTTTGCAATATCATAGTGTCCTTTGTATATAGCCAAAGATACTATAGACTGATCAGGCATACTAACATTAAATCCATGATTTATAAAGGCTTCTACTGCTTCGAAATTTCCTTTTTCGACAAAGAATTCAAATAGTGATCTACGGTCCAATGTCATTCCGACGGTGTCCTCTGTTATATATTGCAGTATATCTCTACCTACCCCTTCATTCATACGCAACAAATTTCTTATTTTTGCAAAATTGCATACCATGTTTTCAATGCGAAATGCCTCATCGGGTTTAACAGCATTATTCGCAGCACTATGTGCTACGTCCAAAACAGTTAGGCCTTCGTTATTCTTTAACTGTTGGTCAAAATCATAATTTTCCAACAAAAACTTAGTTAATTCAAAATGCCCACATTTTACCACTAAGTGAAAAATAGTATTACCTGACTCATCGCTTTGCCTATTAAGTTCAGCAGTGCTTCCATATGAACAAATTTTTTTAATAGCTTTTTCAAACTCATCATTTTCAACTGAGTTCAAATCAGCACCATGATCCAACAACAACCTTACCATGTTTAGGTCTTTATGGGATTCATCATGGCAAAGATGTAAGGCATAAGATAATGGATTACCTAAGTTGGCATCTGCACCATGTTCTAATAAATATTTAACTGAGTTGGTGTCACCTTTTTTGATGGCAAGCTTAAGGGGGGTCAGAATTCCGTCTTCTCGCATAACCTGTAAATTAGCATTAGCTCTATGTTCAACTAACAATTTAACAATCTCCGATGAAGCACTTTGAGAATTAAGGGCATAAAATAATTGATCATCGTTGACATCTGCACCATGTTCTAATAAACATTTCACTAAGTCGGTGTTACCTTTTTGGATGGCAAGCCTAAATGGTGTCAGAGCTTCGCCTTCGTGCATAATCAGTGCATTGGCACTTGCGTGGTTTGTCAATAAAAACTCTACCATTTCTGTGTCATTATGATCGATAGCCAATTCTAACAATGTATGGCCGTCTATAATAATATCAGCAGTATCCTGCGTTATATATGGTTTCAGGACTGCCATATCTATATACCGGTAATTATCATTACGAACTAATTCTCTTATTCTTGAAAAATTGATTATCATTTCTTTGATGCGCACTGCCCTAAATGCTGGTTCTGAGAGATATGGAATTCTATCAAATTTGGGCGCACCTTCCTTTTGCAAAGGGTCGGGCACTCCACTATTTTTTCCAGCTGCTGCTCCAGCTGCAATAGCAGTAATCATGGCTTCATATGCGAAATTAGAAACGGTTTTGCCATCGCTATTTCTCAAACTTAGGTTAACATCATAATTTCTCAGTATAAATTTAGCTAATTCAAGATGTCCACATAATACTGCTATATGTAAAACAGTATTACCCTTATCATCTTGTTCGTTTAATTTGGACAAACGATTCGCGTAATTTCCAAATCCTCTAAGAGTATTCTTAAACTCATCTAAATTTACACTATCACCACAAGCTATATCAAATAATGTCCGGGGGGCTGATGTAGTCGCAGCTGCGGCCGCTTGAGCACAATCGCCCGTAGCCTGATCTTCATCACCACCGCCGGCATATACATTTAATGTCGCAGCTGATGATACAGCTAAAGACACAAGCAATAATTTTGTTTTAGTTTTTCTGTTCATGAATGAGCCTCCTATTTATTTTAAAAAAATCGCATTTTTATTGTATCACATTATTAACAAAAAGTCAACAGAAAATAAAATCATTGAAATTAGTAAAATCATAAATAAATTTGACATTTTTTTTAAATTCATAAATAACCCCCTAAACAATTTTGCAATCTGACAGTATCATAAAATTAACCATTTTGCAACTCTATTAAACACAATGTACATCACTCTAAATACAAACAACAGCAAGTAAAATATAAAAAGCACTTGTCAAATATACTTTTACATAAAGAAATCAACCAAAAAATAATTGCTTTTCACCGAGTTAAGTTCATATATTATTTCGCATACTTTTAAAATTCGCGCGCTCACATTGGAAGATATGTAATTATACAAATCGGTACAACAGTATTAATAAAATTTAAACCCCGGGTATTTCTAGGATTTTCTTATTTTATCTCTGCAAGCCTAACAACGCATTTTTAAGCTAATCATATTCTACAATGTAAACATCGTATTTCCTGTTGCATTCGTTCTGATTTATGGCTTTTCTTGAGTTCTCGTGTACCGAACTTCGCATTAAGCCCACTATAACGTTCCTTTTTTAAGGTTCTATATTCAATGGCTTTATATCCTTGGTGTCTGTAAGGCTCAAAATGGTACCTTCAGCGTCCTTTATGACATTAGTTGAAAAAATGCCCGATTTGACAGATACATACGGTGAATGCAAAAAAGTGCTCACCAAAGTGTTCAACTAAGCAAAAAGCTAAAAATCTATACCAATGGATTAGAAACGAGCAAGAAGAAACCGAATGGAAGAAATAGTACATATGACTTGAGCAGAATAAATAGAAATTTCATAGTCTTTAGCAAGACGTCTGGAATTATTAAGCTAAGCAAAGGCACGCTCGACAACCCATCGCCATGGTAGTTTTTCCCACTGATGAGATTTGATTTTTTCTAATATATCAACTTTGCTCCCAAACTCTTATTCTACCTGGAGTACAAAAGTTCCACGATATCCGGCATCTGCACAAAATCCTTTAACACCTGGATAACGTTTATAAACTTCTCTGACGATATGTATCTCTGTTTTTGTATCACTAAAATTGGCAGTAAGAACAACAACAGACAATAAATTCCCCATTGTATCTACATCTATATGTCTTTTTCTTCCTTTCGTTTTTTTTCGTTATATTCTCGTTCTTTTGCCGATTCGGTGGTCTTGGCGCTTTGAGAATTCACTAGACTATAACTTGGTTGCGGACTTCGTCCGGCTTCAGAACGTGTCTTCTCCACCAACGCTGTGCGAATCTTCTCCCATAGACCAGCTTTTTAATTTCAGCGTAATAAAAGTTGGATACTGTGTTGTATGTGGGGGGAAATCATGTGGTAAATTGCGCCATTTGTATCCGTTATCTACCAAATACAATACAGCGTTTATTAGTTCTCTTTTTTCCCACTTGCTTTTGTTTCCCGGTTTGGGAAGCTGTGGTTCGATAATCTTCCATTGACTATCTGTTAAATCGCTTTTATATCTTTGTTCTGTTATTTTTTATTATCATGTTTACATTCTACCACGTTTTCTCCTTTTAGTACGGCTTCTAAATTTACGAGATGATGAATGGGAAATGCTAAGATATACCGCTTTAGAAAAAAGTAGGGAACGAACCAATTAGGATTACGTAGATAATTTGCATGTGGTTAACCCTAAAGTTGAAGTAATAGTTAAAATCTTGATAGTTCAACAAAAGTAAAATTTCGGTGCTTAGTATGCGAAAACGCCTAGAAAGCAATGCCAGGAAGCGTGCTATCAAGGCATAGATGTTCCATTTGTGCAAAGCGACGAACGGCAAATTTAATAAGGAAACCACACGAGCAATTCATTTTAGAAATGAAAAAGATTAATCCAAATATATCCAATCATTGGCAATTATATAAATACAAAAACAAAGATTTTTTGCGAATGTCTTATTTGTAAAAGCATATGGGAAATACGTGCTCAAAATTTGCTAAAATGGCATGGTGACCAAAGTGTGGAAAGAAACGTGTTACAGAAAAAAGAAGGAAAATAAATGATCAATTTGTAAATGAATTGAAACTAATAAATCCAATTTTTGATTGTTCGAGGAAAATATATTAAAAGTTCTACCAAAGTTTAAATGGGATGTGGTAAGTGTGGGTATTTACGGAATGCCAACCCCATGGATGTTTTGAGTGGATATGGATACTTCCCCCTTTTTTAATATTCAAGAGAGTGGAATTTTTAATTTTGTGTTGATAATTAATTCAAAATGTGATATAATGTTGAAATAGTCAGTCTAATTAATATTTAATGTTTTGTTAGACCAAACTAAAATAAATTTATTTGTGTAAGGGTGAATGATTATGAAAAAAGCGGTGGTGACTCCTGTTGTATCACTATTGGCTGTAACTGCAGTAGTTGCAGTAGCTGCAGCATTAATTACTAGCAACAG
>CALWJB010000028.1 GCA_944380895.1 uncultured Clostridia bacterium
CCTCATAATCTTTACGCAAACGTTCAAGATACTGCTCGTAAGCTTCGACTGGGCTTGTGTTACGCTCAAACATGTGATCATACTCATGAAAGTCGCGTGCAATATTCATCATATTTTCGACTTCATAAGTGTTTGTCAGATCAGTCGCAACTAAGCCGAAATTGTCAATTTCATAGTCTCTGACCAGTTGCAAAGCTCCGAAAACGCCCTCGCAACACGTGTTTGCTCCATATTGCTCAGGATCGTTAGTATAGTTAGCGACTTGCTGTGTCGCAAAATACTTGTAAAAATCGATGCGATTTTCAGCAGGATCAACAATAAATAGCAGGCATAGATTTGTGTCATCGTAAATCATAGTTCAGCACACTTTCTAAATTGTAACAAGACTTATATCAAGACAAGACATGTTATGACATGTCATTAAATAAATGGAACAAATTAATGTTCCCTATAGATTTAAAAAGTTAGTGAAATAGATTTGACCAGAAACCGCCTTTTTTGTCGTCCTCAGACTCATTTTTAAGGCTCTCAAACGCTTTTGTGAACGATTCGGATAATTTATCGTAATCAATTTTATCCTTCTCAGAAGCGCTTTTATCAGGCTCAGGAAGCTTCTTAACAAGTTCTTTCAAACTATCAATTTGTGCTTGTTGCTGAGTAAAAAGTTGATTATAGTTTTCAATCTGCTTAGATTGATTGTTTACCATTTGCATCAAAGCTTGATTTTGCTCTTCTAAGCGCCTATTTTGCTCTGCCTGTGTAGTTACAAGCTGATTGTATAAAGCTTCCTTAGAAGGCAGTTTAGCGCGCTTCTCGTCCTTTTCTTTTTGCGATTCAAGATATTCCTTGTAAGCGTCTAGCGCGTCTTGATGATACAACAGCGCAGTTTCCTGCCTGATGCCCTCAAAATGATGTTTTTTCAAGAAACGTGAGACGCGGATCTTAGTCGTATTAGTAATTCTCGCAATATCTGTTTGTGAGTAAAGTTTGCTTGCTGAACCGTCCATGACCATAGACATTACTCCTTACACTTTTAACGTTACTTATCTTGTTACAAATACAATTATAGCATTAATTTACAGAAAAAAAGATTTGCATTTTCGTGTAATTGAACTATAGTATAAATAATCATACTATATAAAAACTTTGAAAAATTAAAATTTATGCAAAAAACGCTGTATATGTAGATTATACTCCGACTTAGAAACAATTAATCAATAAAGCGAAAGGAAAAATAATAATGAGCGAAGAACAAAATCGTTTCAGTTTAAGGAAATTGTCGGTAGGTTTAGCCAGTGTGCTAATAGGTGTCAGCATTTTCGGCACTAGTCAAACTGTCAAAGCTGACACTGTAGCAAATAATCAGACTTCTAGCGTGACTAATAACGCGCAAAGCTCTGATACACAAAAAAATGAGAATGCTGTTAAATCAAGCTTTTCAAATGATAATCAAGCAAATAACGCTAAAAGCAATCTGATACAAACTCAAGTTGAAGGTAAAAAGGATCAAAAACAAGATTCTGTGCCAAAAACTCAAGAAGCAAATAATAGCAATGATTTAGATGCTGAGAAGGACATTGTAAGGACAAGTTCATTACAAGAACCCGATAATCAATCAAACAATCATGCAGAAGATAACTCTCAAACACAAAATGAACAAAAACTAGATTTAACTAAAAATAGCCTAAAACTTGCTAAAAAAGTGCTGGCTACTAATTTAATCGAAAATCAAAATAATGATGATTGGGCTGATCCTGCAAAACACGGTTTCCATTACACAAATGCTGGCTGGACTAAATTGCAACAAGGCAAGGGCTATACCTCTGTAGCAAAAACATCACATACTACTATTTTAGATATTGGTAATGGTGAAGAACTAGGTAAAAATCATTCTATTGACATTGATCAATGGTCATCTTTTGGTACCGAAATTAGTGCTACGGTTGATAAAAATGACATCAAACAAGGAAACAGAATTTTAATCTCAAGTACAGCTGTCATATTTAAAGATGATCGAAGCATTCAATATGATACATTACCATTTAATATCAATATTATTTCTAACGGTGTCAAAATTGGTCATATCGGTGCGCAAACAGACAGTTTTGGTCAATCATCGTCTGAAATTTCATATTTCTTAGTTGTCGATCAAACACAAAATGTAACAAAAGATTTGGACTTACACATTAAAGTAGGTCATAGCTCTGACTTTAACCCTTGGGGAACCAAATATAGATGGCTAAAAGGTACTACAGTTAATAATCCAGTTAATAATAAATTAGTTGTTAATGATTCAACTACTTATAACTACACTTGGTATGCCAACCCAAATAATAAAATCATGCCACATAGTTCATATGATTCAACTGCCTTTGGCTTAAACAATCAAGATCTATCAAGTGGATTTGTAGGTATTTGGGAAATCCAACACAATACAAACAAATCTTTCACCACAACTGACGTTACAATAAATAGAGTAATAAAACTTTCTCGCCCCAAGTCAGTTAACGGCATAGTAATTTCTAACTTTAAATCCCAAGATTTTCGCCCTCATTTTCTTATACGTGAAATTTATCCAGAATTAGCTGAAAATGGTGTTTTGGCTGATGTTTGGAGAGAAATCCCTTATACATTTACTGGCGTTAAAATGGCAGATGGAGCATCTGCACAACAAGTTGCTGAATCTGCCAAAAGCAATCATTTTTCATATTCTATTTCTAATGATGGTCAATCTGTCTTACTAGGCATCAATATTCCACTGGGACGTGAAAGGCTAAACAAATTAACTGGTACAAGTTATTCTACAGATGATGCTATAAACAATTTCAAATATGTTGTATATGACAACCGCACCCTTACACTCGATTATCCTGATCAAGCAAATGAAATCATTAATCGCTCAGTTAATTGGATAAAAAATCACAATGGTGAGCCATATAAGTACAACATGGTTTTTAGTGACATACCAGCAGATGTTACTCAACCCATTGTTCAAACGGTTTCTGACGTAACACCAAATGTAACTCATGCTCCATCACATACCGATACTTATACTCCAAAAAATAGTGATATTCATTTCGATGTATCAGTTTACAAACAATTAAATGTTAAATTTATTGATGATGATGACAACGAGAAAGTAATTAATAATGATACTTTCAACACCTCAACAGGAACAGATTTAACTTACAACATTAAAGATGCAACTGATAAAACCTTTAACAGTGCGACGGATATTGCCTTTCCTAAGAATTTTGTGTTGGCTTCAACTCAACCAACCACTGTTCACTATGGTGTCATTCAAAATACTAACCCAGATATTGTGATTCATGTTAAGCACTTGGTAAAAGTGGTTAGTGGTGACACTGATCTTGATTTATATCCAAATATCAAGAAAGCCTTAAATAGCGATGCTAGAAGGACAATTACCTTCCACTATCCTGCCAACTCACAAGGAAATAATCCTAGCCAAATCGTTCAATCCGTTCACTTTATCCGTTCAGGAAAAGCCGATTTCACCACTGATACGGTTGATACAAGCACTTTAACGCAATGGAATGTAGTGGTTTCAACGGCTCAGGGCGTAATTATTAAAGATGGTAAAGCTCATTTTGCTCCATTAACTATTAAAGATTTACCACATATCAACGGTTACAAGGCACATGTTGTGAGGAGCAAAGTCAACCCTGCTGTATATATGGTTAGCTTCATGGCTGTTCCTAGTGCAGTTAAACCTTCATTACCAAATGAAGAAAAGCCTTCAACGCCAACCAAACAACCTGAAACACCTGTAACCCCTGTAATTCCTGATAATCCAAATTGGGATAAACTCGATCACAAAGTAGTTGATGTGCTTAATCAATCAGATTCAGGCTGGACGATGCCAGATTCTCAACCTGCAACTTACACGGTTGAAGTTCCTGCTGACGATGTAATCGACCTTTCTGATTTAGTAATTGCTGAACCTATTCACGCTCAAACTACTACGCAAATCCGCGTTACTAAGCGCTTCAAGCTTAGCAAGAAACATTCAATTAAACACCTTAAACATAGAAAGAAGGCGGTAAGAACTTTTAAGAAATACCGTCTATAACCTTCTTTCTATGTGATAGCTGACTTATTTATTTCCTTTTGCTTAAGCTATCAATTATTAATTCGCTTTATAACCTCTTAAACAGCCTTCTGTGGGCTGTTTTTCTTTTATATGTATAATCTATCTATAGTATAAATAATCATACTATAGAGCCTGTCAGCAAAATAAAATTGTATTCGCGTCTAAATGCTTTAAAATTAAGGTATCAAAGTAATTAAGGAATAATAAAACATGAAAACAAACACAAAAGAATTAAAGGATTTTATTGCTACTTGGCAAACACAAGGAAGCGAAGTCGCTGATAAAGTCACCTACTGGAACACGCTATTAGAGCTTTTAGGCGTGCCTAAACAGCAAATCGAAAATAAAACCTATATCGAGTACGAAAAGCCGATTAAACTTAAGGATAACGAGCAATTTCACGGTTCGATTGACGCTTATATCCCTTCTACTAAGGTTTTGATTGAGCAAAAATCCAATGGCGTTGATTTATTTAAGGCTGAGTCACGTCCAAATGGCGGAGACACTGAAAAAATCACGCCTTTTGAGCAGGCTAAACGCTACGATAACCACTTAGGAAGCAAGGAAAAAGCTAACTTTTTGGTTTTATCCAACTTCAACCAGATTGTCATTTACGATGTGCGCGAGTCAGTTGATGTAAAGCCCGTCATCATCGACTTGAAGGACTTGGGAAAAGACCTCTATTTGCTAAATTTCCTTGTTAAACCTGATGAAACAAAGCGATTAGAAAAAGAAAAACGCATTTCCGTAGCAGCTGGGGAACTGGTAAGCAAGATTTACAATGAATTTGCTAACATTTTTGCCAAATACGATGGAGTAGACGACGAAAAAATCAAGCATTCCATTAACACATTATGTGTGCGACTGGTTTTCTGCCTGTATGCCGAAGACGCTGGGCTATTTAACGCCAAAGAGCAGTTTTACAACTACTTAGAGCCAGTAGCACCAAACAAATGTGGTGTAGCACTTAAGGATTTATTCAAAGTCCTAGACACAAAAATTGACGACAGAACCAAAGATGATCCGTTTTGGAATGACGAAAACCCAGAATTGAGCCAGTTTCCATACGTCAACGGGGGCTTGTTTGCTGACACGGATATCATCATTCCGCCTTTCAGCGACGAACTCAAAGATATTGTGTTAAATCAAGCTTCTCGTGGTTTTGACTGGAGCGACATCAGTCCGACGATCTTTGGTGCGGTATTTGAAAGCACATTAAACCCTGAAACACGTCGTCAGGGCGGTATGCACTACACCAGCGTAGAAAACATTCACAAAGTCATTGATCCCTTGTTCCTCAACGATTTGAAGGCTGAGCTTGAAGATATTAAGCAATACAAAAACAAGAAAACAATCAAGGAAAAAGCGATTGCCTTTCAGGAAAAACTGAGCAATTTAACCTTCTTTGACCCTGCGTGCGGATCAGGCAATTTCCTGACCGAAACTTTCTTGTCCCTACGGAGACTAGAAAACGAAGCGATCCGTTTAGAATTGGGCGGAGAAAGTGTTTTGGACGTTGGTCAGGCTGGCGACTGGATTCACGTTTCAATTCAGCAATTTTTCGGTATCGAAATTAACGATTTTGCGGTTTCTGTTGCCAAGACAGCGCTTTGGATTGCCGAAGATCAGATGATGAAGGAAACACAAGACCTTGTTTATGCGCCTGATTGGGACTTTCTACCGCTGAAAACGTACACGAAAATCCATAAGGGAAATGCCTTGCGTATGGACTGGAATGAAGTTTTACCTAACTATGCGTGTCATTACGTATTAGGTAATCCTCCATTTTCAGGCGCAAGACAAATGGGCAAACCACAAAAAGATGATATGAAATTCATCTTTGGAAAACACAAAGGATGGAGAGGCTTAGATTACGTTGCAGGATGGTATATCAAAGCCTCTGAATACATGAAAGGGACAAAAATTGAAGGAGCCTTTGTTTCTACCAATTCAATAACTCAAGGTGCACAAGTACCTATTTTATGGCCTTATTTGTTAGATCAGGAAATACAAATTAACTTTGCTTATCGTAGTTTCAAATGGGAAAATGCTGCTAAAAATAGTGCCCATGTAATTTGTGTAATCATCGGTTTTAGTAGTTTTAAAAATACAAAACCTAAATTTATTTATGATAAAAATAAAAAAATGATGGTTAATACCATTAGTCCATATTTAACAAATAATCAAACTATATTTGTTTCAAGTAAAGGTAAGCCTATTGTTAAAAATGTTCCATTAATGGAACGAGGAACAACGCTTTTAGACGGCGGTTATTACGTATTTAAGAAAGAAGAAATAGACGATTTTCTTAAAGCAGAACCTAAAGCTCAGCCTTTAGTTCACCCTTATTACTCAAGCAAAGATTTATTAAATAATAATCCTCGCTATTGCCTATGGTTATACAATAGCGATCCAAGTTTTTTGAAGAAATTACCACATGTATTGGATCGTGTAAAAGCGGTTAAAGACTTTAGATCATCTGGTGGACGAGATGCTAAACGGTTTATGAATGATCCATTACGTCCAGCTTGGTTTAATTATTATTCTCGTAAACATACAACACCTGCTTTAGCTTTACCACAAACTACATCACAAAGACGTGAATATGTACCAATGCGATTTATTAATAGTAATGATATTTGTGGTAGTGGTGTAATGCTAGTAGAAAATTGTTCTATGTACATGTTCGGTGTCCTAGAAAGTGTTGTACACATGGCATGGATGAGGGCTTTGACAGGTCGTTTAAAAGAGGATTATAGATATTCAAGCATCATGGTTTATAATAATTTACCTTGGTTAACGCCTACACCTGAACAACGAAAGAGCATTGAAGAAACGGCACAAGCAATTATCGATGCAAGAAAAGAATATCCAAATTCAACCCTTGCTGACCTTTACGATCCATTATTAATGCCTGCCGATCTAAAGAAAGCCCACGAAAAAAATGATAAAGCTGTTTTACAAGCTTACAACTTGTCTGCTGATGCAACTGAGTCCGAAATCGTAGCACACTTATTCAAGATGTACGAAAAACTCACAAAAACAAAATAAAACTTGAAAACCCGCGACTGGCGGGCTTTTTTGTTGCTTGACTCAATGCTTTATAGTATTAATATTTATACTATAGAAAGTGTAAGGAGTAATAAACATGACTCAAATGCGGATAATCTATAATAGACGACACAAAAATTTCTTGTATGACGGAAATATGCGACCCGTAAAAGGCTACACGCTCAGCATTAATCGGATCTGCGATATTCTGCACTGCACAAGGGCTTATGTTCATCACGATATTCAGCAACATGTTCGATTTGTTAAAATTCCTGTAGCTGTTTATAGTGAAGCAACTACGGCTAAACAACACAAAGAAGTCAAGACTGACGCGCTCTCTCGTGAATACATTCATCGTCAATTTCTCTTGCAAGAAGGTGTAATTCAGGAAGGGCAAGAACTTCCGAAAGACTGGATGTCAACGGTTTGGTTTGACGAAACAGAGTTTATCAAATGGTTCAATCAAAATTATTCAGCATTTAGACGTACGCAACCTGCTACCGTGGCGCGTCTTTTCCCTTATCACCAACGCGAAGCAAGCAGGATTTTGGATGAAATGGTCTCGCTTCTTGGCAAGAAAAACGCAGACGAGGATTTTGATTTGTGTTTGCGTAAACTTGAAGAACTTGCTGAACAATGTAAGACGCAAAATTTACTTCAAAACACTTTAGTGATCAATCGACACGCTGTAATCACTGATAAAACAAGCCGAGTGCCGTTTATGCCTATTTTCTATAGAGTTAACAGCATTGACGACATGCAGTTTTTGACCGTTGCAGATTTTTCCTACCCATCAAAAGCTACACACTATTTTGAACAATCAGGGGCGATCTGCTTCCGTGCAAACAATAAACAGTCAGGAAAAACACTCTACTTAATCCCTACGCTCACAGAAATTGAGCAGTTTTTGATGTCTCCAAGCTACTTATATGTTGAACACACAAAAAAAGACGACTAGTTTTCAGCTAGTCGTTTTTAATTTGTAAGAAATTTTAAGATAAAAGAACAAAAATCTAAATTTTTTTACTATTTTTTATCTAGTAAAATTTTTTATTCAGATCTCAATTAATGTATTTAGTACGTAAATACTTCGTACATAACTAATTATAGCACTTTTTAATATAGTATCAATAATCATACTATAGATTTTCCCAATGTGTAAGGAGTAATAAAGCAAAACACTTGTCAAATCAAATTACTTAATAATCCAGCAATGTGATATAATAAAAGCAGTTAATCTGTAAGCTTTATCAGACTAACTGCTTTCGAAATAAATATTTAATTTATGACATTAAAAAAAGCTTTGCACAATCGCCAAATCCGCAAGCTTCTTCTAAAACGTCAATATTAATTGCTTCGAGTTTCGCATTACTCGTTACAATTAGTATTATACCACAAAACGGTGATCAGTACATAAAAAAACTGAAACTGTTGGCTTACAGGACGTCCTTTGTAGCAAAACTTTTTGAAGTGTCGCTTACTAGAAAGGAAGTCCTTTTTAAATGTCATTGAATATTCAAGAAGAACAAAAGAAACTACAGCAGTTTGGCTTTTTAGGAAAAGATTTTGCGGTTATGCAAATCACAAAAGGCGAAAACGGTCACGATAACAAGAAGCCACTCGACCCGCGGAGCGGGCTACTGATGAAGTGGAAGCAAGATCCTTGCTTCACTAATCTAGCTGACACTTTCACTAATCTAGCTGGCGTGCGTAAAGCTAATCCTGATCAGCGTTTTGAAATCGGAGCTTTGCTTAAAGACGGCTTGATTATGCTTGATATTGACAATATTTACAACGAAATTGCCAACAAAGATAATCCTGATGGGCTTTTAGCTAAATTACATCAACTCACAAAAGGTACTTACTGTGAAGTGTCACAAAGCAATAAAGGCGTTCACTTCTTCTTCACTGGCGCTAAGACTCGCAAGGAAATTAGAAACGATAAATACGAGCTATACGACAGTAATCGTTGGGCAACGCTCACAGGAAACACGCTCTGGGCTACTTCTGAAATTAAACACTTGTCAGAGCAGGAGATGGCTAAACTGGAGCAATTTCTCTGGGGTGATCCTAAGCCTGAAAGAAAATCAGCAAACATTAAACCAAGTAGCGCTAAATTTGATGATGCAGATATTAAAAAACTAATCACAAAAGCTATCAATGCCAGAAACGGCAACAAGTTCTCTGCACTTTACAACGGTGAGTCTCCTTCGGGCGATGTTTCTAGCGATGATATGTCGTTTGCTTTGATGCTTGCGTTTTGGACACAAAAGAATGCTAAAATGATGGACGCAATCTTTCGCAAGTCAAAGCGTATGCGCGACAAATGGGACGAGGTTCACAGCGTTGACGGTCAAACATACGGTGAAATGACAATCGAAAATGCGATTGCTAACACTGATGAGGTCTATCACGAAAACAAAACAAATACTAAGCACAACTTCAAATCAATGAAGGAATTAACTGATGCTTTGAAGCAAGCTTCGCTCGATTGGAGACAAGCACACCCTGACGAAGACGGAAAGCCTTGCTCTTTAGCTAAGATGCCTGCAACCGTAAAACTTGATCTCATTTATCAATTAGAGCCACTCGCAATTCTTGTCACAAATCCTGATGATTATAAGGAAACAAAAGCTACGCCAATCTCCTACTATGACTGGAACGATGGCGTTTGGGAAGATGACTATCAAACGCTTGAAAGCATGCTTTTAGCGGTTGATCCTACCATTGTTTCAACTAAAACCCGTCAAAACTACATTGACACCTTACAACGTTCACCCATGTTTGATATTCCAATTAAACAATTATCAAAAGTTCGTGATAAAGATCATAGATACACACCAGTTGGCAACGGTGTTTTTGATAATCAGGAAAAGAAATTGCTTCCTTATGATCCATCAAAATGGTTTTTCAAATCAAAAGCTGGCACAAACTATAACGACCAAGCTACTGTTGAGCCTTGTTGCAATGGTTGGAAAGTCACACGCATGATTCGCCAAATTGCTACAGAGCCCTCAACTGGCGAAATCATCACTAAAAAGGAAGAGCTTTTGTGGCAAGTCCTAAAAGCTGGCATCACTGGCGCAGATTGGCTTCGTAAATCAGTAATTTTGGTAGATGATGGTTCGGGAAACTCTGGTAAATCAACATTCACAGACATTATTGCTGGTGTTTTAGGAAACGGAAATGTAGCAAATTTACGTTTAATTGATTTACAAGATGCAACCAAACTTCTTGATGCTGTAAGCGCAAGCACAATTATCGGGGACGACAACGACCCCGAAATTCCAATTACCAAGTTTGACAACTTCAACACGGTTGTTAGTGGTGACCCGCTTCGCGTCCGCGATTACTACAAGAGGTCGTACTCAACGCGTTTACACTGTTTTGTGATTCAATCTGCTAACGGATTACCAACCCTCACAGGCGCTAAAACAGCCGTATATAATCGTCTCATAGCAATTGATTTTAAAACACATTTCAATCCTAGCAAACAAGCTGACTGGAATGTTAAACACGATTATATTCTACGCAAAGAAGTCAAAGAGTGGCTTTTATGGTATCTCTTAAACAAAGTGCATCTAGGAATTGCATTAACTGAAACAGAAGAGTCACAAAAGCTTCTAAAACAGACACACGCAGAAAGCGATACTATTTATGCTTTTTCTGAGGAAATGCTTGATCAAATTCCTTCCAACACTGTTCCATCAAGCTATATGTATGCCTTGTACTACAATTACTGCCGTGTAAACAACACGAAAGCAGTAACAAGACGCAAATTTTCAATGGACTTACAGAAAAAAGAGAAATTTAAAAAAGAATGGGTTTATCTTCCAAAAAGTTGTTACTTAGAAAATCCCGAAACCTACGTGGATTCTACACAAGAAGGAACTTGCGCTAAATTATTAAATGATCTTGCTGGTCAGGTCGGAAACTACAACACGCAAAACTTTTCATTAGATGTACAAAAACGCTATGTTGGATCAGGTTTCAAAAAAGTTAATTAGAAAATTTGAATTAATAAGCTGATTAAAAATCAGCTTATTTTTCTGCTCAAAAATATTTTGAAGGACTTGTTGAAGGACTTAAAAAAATAAGTCCTTCAATCGCCTAATCCCTTGCGCGCCAACGGTTTTCGCTGTTTTCAAATCACAAAATTGAAGGACTTAAAAAAATAAGTCCTTCAACCTTAATCCCTTGTGGCACAAGGGATTAGACCAACCTGAAGGACTTGAAGGACTTATTTCACTAAAAAAAACAAAAAAAGAAATATAGTTCGTGTATATAGAACATTACAGAGTATATATAGAGAAAAAGCTCAAATAAGTCCTTCAAGTCCTTCACTTTTCCTAGAATGCTTGTGGCTGTAGGGCGGAGGTGTGAAGGACTTAAAAAAATAAGTCCTTCACTTTTTAATTAAAAAATCTTCTAAAGCCTTGTGGCTGTAGGAGTTACAAATTGAAGGACTTAAAAAATATAAGTCCTTCATAAGTCCTTCAAGTTTGTGAAAACACAAAAAAGCAAGTTGACGTTAATCAACTTGCTTCTAATTTTCATTTAAGTTAGATATTTGAATGAGTATATTTACGATTCACTTAAGTTAGATATTAACAGCGAAAGTTGCAGTCCTAGTGTGTAAGTCCGCCATATTTACATTCTACTCAAATTAGATATTAAATTGCCTTAACTCATTGCTATAACTATATTTTAGCGCTTTTGACTGTGATTTTCAAAGATTTAAGCGTTAATAAAAGATAATAAAATCTAATAATGCTTGCTAAGTTTTATTAACGCAAATACTTGTGAGCGTAACATATAGTATAAATAAGCATACTATATGTATTGCGAGACAGCAAAAGTATTTAAGTCTGAGCTTTTTTGTGATAGAAAGTGCCACAACAGGGTATACTAAGATATGGTATAATCTAAGAGACACAGAAATCGCATAAACTATGACTTTAGAAAGTGACACAACAGGGTTGTAACAACAAGTTTTTGAAAGGACTTACTAAAATGGCGTTGGTTTTTTATTGTCGTGTTTCATCAAAAGATCAAAATTTAGCTCGTCAACTTGCTCGTGCTAAAGAAGTTCACGCTGACAAGATTTTTGCTGACAAATTGAGCGGTAAAAATTTAGATCGAACTGAGTTTAAAAAGATGATGTCTTATTTGCGTGAAGGAGACACGCTAGAGGTTCTAAGTCTTGATCGGCTTAGCAGAAACTACAAAGACTTACAACAGCTTGTGCGTGAATTGCGTGATAAAGGCGTTAAGTTTGTATCTGATGATCTCCCTCAGTTGAACAGCAATAATGAATTGCTGAATGATTTCATGATGGATACGCTAATTGGCTTGATGGGCTTTGTCGCACAAAATGAGCGTGAAAAAATCCGTGAACGTCAACGTGAAGGGATCGAACTTGCTAAAAAGCAAGGTAAGTATAAAGGCGGAACTATTAAATATTCTCCTACTGCGCGTGATCCTAAAAACAAATGGGTCTGGAAAAAAGCAACAGAAATGTTAGAAAGCAAAAAGTATTCGATCAGTGAGATTGCGCGTGCCGTTGGTGTGTCTCGAAATCAGGTCTATCGAATAAGAGATCAAAATGCAGCACGCAAAAAGAAGGAAGAAGCAGCAGGCTAAATTTGCTTGCTGTTTTTTTGTGTTCTGTGATGATTTTTTTGTTGCATTTTGATTGGGAAGGATGATGGAAAGAAGGCTCGATTGTGTTGTGTCCGACAATGTATTATTTGTGACACAATCGAGGAAGAAAGGGATAGAAAATGCTTGCGAAGCTTGCATTTTCGTAAGGGAAAACGGCTCGTTTTCCCTTCTTTT
>CALWJB010000029.1 GCA_944380895.1 uncultured Clostridia bacterium
TTTATGTGTAAATCCGTAATGTTCGTAACATCGGTAATAACGCTAAAATCCGGATTACAAAGTGTTATTATCGGTATTTCATAACTTTTATTTATATCAAATTCAAAGTTCATATTATCCACCACCAAGCCGTGCTGCAAATTGATAAGTAATTTTCAAGTACTCTGCATATCCATAACACTCAAATTTATTGACCCCATGAGCAAAACTTAAATACCCTTGATTTTTACTTCTTGATAAGTTTTTGAATCGATTTAATCCTGTACTCGAAGCAATAATCTCATTTTGATTATCAACAGTAATTACTTCGTTAGGAGATAAATTAGTCATTTCAAAAACTCTATCAGTTTTCAAATTCACAATCTTAAAGTCTTTTCCCGAATTTGAAAGTTTAAACTCCATGATAGGTCGCAAACCATAGATTTCAGCCGATAAATTATCAAACTCAAAGGGGTTCATTATAGAAGAATCAAAAGTGTAAGTTTTAGTCGTAGGGAAAGTATAAGCATAGGGAGAATCGCATTCAACTGTGCAGCGAATACCAAAGCATTCGCCACCAAACTTAATATCTTCGGTAGGTTTTAGCAAGCAGTTAAAATAAAAATCTTCGTACCATTCACTTTCAATTTGAAGTTTTTGATAGCCGAAATTTCCGAAAAGCCAATGTTTTATCCTTAGAAAAGTAGGAAGATCGATAGGCTTTTCCGAAACTATTTCGAGCGGAAATTCTAATGCGGTTGCTTCTTTTAATCCTAAGAATAGCTTTCTTGGATTTCTGATAGCCGAAACACTTTGGTACTCATACCCCGAACCTGACGGAATATCGGTTAAGTTGACATTTATTGAAACGATTTTTAACCCAAAATCTTTTGAATTTACTCCGGCAAAATTAAAATAATTTCCAAGAAAACTCATTGTTTAATCCTCCTCGTTATAAAATAAAAAATCTCATCTGCGTATTTTACAGATAAGATTTTAAGTTTACTAATCTTCATTTTTAAGAAATACTTTTTCCCATTTCATAAGCTTCATTCATATATGCTGTATTTTTAACTTCACCTTTTTCATACACCCCTTTGGCACAAATTGCACCTTTTTCAACCGAGCCTTCAAGACATTTTGCAAAGCCCCTGAAACATTCAAGTGTGCAATCCATAACACCTTCACCAGTATCAGCAGCAGTCATGATGTAATAAAATTCCTTATTTTTGATTTCTTTCCACTTTGCCACGCATCTATCAATAACCGCTTTCATTTGGGCACAGATAGAATAGAAATAAACAGGGCTTGCCAAAACGATAACATCGGCTCCGCTTATTTTTTCAATAATTTCAGCCATATCATCTTTTATAGCACACGTCCCACCATGTTCCTCACAGTAATAACAAGCTTTGCAGTAATTAATTTTCTTATCAAACAAAGTTACTATTTCCACTTCATGTCCTGCTTCATCCGCACCTCTTAAAAATTCTTCGCAAAGTAGCTCGGAATTTCCATTTTTTCTTGGGCTACCCGACAATATTAAAACGTTCTTTTTCATACCATTCAACCCTTCCTTTTTCAAAACAACGTCTATTATGATACAAAATTTCGAAAAATTAAGCAATTAATATCACATTATATTTGCGTGTTTGTTAGCTGTTTTAAAAGTCATTTCAACCGCTTTTTTTATGATGTTTTCGCTTTCTCTTTTTAGAGCATTTACTGTTTCCCGATCGGCATTTCCGCTGATGTTTAAGTTTATGATAGGTGAAGAATTGTTGTTATAAATTCGATTTACTGCTACTTCTTTGCATTTTGGGATATTTTTAGAAATGTTTTGACTAATGAAATCCTTTGAGTTATTTGCAAAATCCCAAAGCCGTTTGGTAGCTTCATGGTTAAAAACAATATCGCCCTCATTCATTAAACGATATTTCCCATTATCTTTGCCGAGAATCATTTCAGAACCTTGCTCAAAGACTTTTGCCATACCTTTTCGAGCTGAATAAGTTCCTTTTGCATAGCCTCTTAGACTATAAAGCTTTCGTTTATAATAGCCAAGTGCAGGTTCTGCGCCTCTGTCGGCACTCATACTTTCAATTAATCGTTGAAGTCTGGCAATTTCGTTTTCTCTTTCTGATTGATTTAAACTTCTATATTCTCGTGCTGCCAAGCCTAACGCTTTTGCAGTTTCTCTTGACGCACCAGAAAGTCCTCTCATCTCGTTGCTTGCGTTTTGGATTTGTGCGGATATTCCGGCAATTTGTGAAGCTATATCCGATAAAACACCCGATACACCAAATTGCTTATAGTGGAATCTATCAAGAGCAGCATAAGCCTTATTCCATGCGTTTATAACAGTAGAAGTCATACCATCGCCATAATCCGCATTCCATTTCATCAAACTATCGTAGAATTCTTGTGAGCGATTTTGAATTAGGTTCATTGCTTCTTGACGAATTCTACCTTCTTCTTTTAAGTATTCGTCAATAGCTTTAATTCGCTTATCATTAGAATCTTTAAACTGTTTGTATTCAATATCAAGAGCCTTTTTCTGACGTTCGACTCCGTTATCATACAAGAATTTTTGCAAATCTTCGTTGTCTTTTTTAAGCTTTTCTTCAAGCTCTTTACGTTTTTTCTGGGCTTCGGCACTATCATCAAATCTTAAAGCGTTCAATTTGTTTTGGATTTTGTTTATCTCAAAATTTTTATCCGAAAGTTCTTTTTGATAGTGATATTCGTCTTTTCTAATATCAAGCGTTTGCTTCATTAGGTCGATTTTCTTTTTATATCCGTCAAGACTTTCTTTTAGGGCTTCTTTTTCGTTTTCCTTTTGCCGTTTTATCATCTTGACAGTCATATCAAGCAAATTGTTTATTGC
>CALWJB010000030.1 GCA_944380895.1 uncultured Clostridia bacterium
TTTGATTTTGAAGCCAAACCACACTGGGAAATAGGCAAAAATTTACAAATTTTAGACTCTGAACGTGCGGCAAAGGTAACAGGAACAAGATTTCATTTTTATAAAGGCATGGGAGCGAGGCTTGAAAGAGCTGTAATAAATTTCTTTTTGGATACGCACACGAGCAACGGTTATACAGAAGTATTACCTCCCTTTATGGTTAATAAAGCATCGCTTTACGGCACAGGACAGCTGCCGAAATTCGATAATGGATTCAAAGTTGAAGGTACTGATTATTATCTTATTCCCACGGCCGAAGTACCTGTGACGAATTTTTATAGAGATGAAATTTTAAACGGTGCAGATTTGCCTATAAAATACTGTGCATATTCAGCATGTTTTAGGTCTGAAGCAGGTTCTGCAGGCAGAGATACTCGTGGACTTATAAGACAACATCAGTTTAATAAGGTTGAGCTCGTAAAGTTTGTAAAACCCGAAAATTCCTACGACGAACTTGAAAAACTTACAAATGACGCAGAGAGATTATTGCAGCTTTTAAAAATTCCATACAGAGTGGTGATTTTATGCACGGGAGATATTACTTTTTGTTCGGCCAAGACGTATGATATAGAAGTATGGATGCCATCTTATGGAAAATATATAGAAATTTCTTCGTGTTCAAATTTTGAAGATTATCAAGCGCGTCGTTCGCAGATAAGATATAAAGAAACGCCGAAAGATAAAGCAAAATTAGTGCATACGCTCAACGGTTCGGGACTTGCGGTTGGCAGAACAGTAGCCGCTATTTTGGAAAATTATCAAAATGAAGACGGAAGTGTGACAATACCGGAAGTTTTACGTGAATATATGGGTACGGATATTATAAAATAAAAAAACAAGAATACCTCTAAAATTTTTAGAGGTATTTTTGCTGTGCGAGTACATTGAAGCTATTCAAATAATTTTTATTCAACATATACCAAAGCACGAAAATTCATTACAAACACCGGCATTACCTTACCTCGGATAGCCATATAATTTCGCGTCTACTTCCGCCTGGTGTTCCAAAACTGGAAACATGAACATACACTTGTCTGCCACGTACTACCCTATTGCGTATGCCGTCATACCTTAAAAAAAGCTTGGTGCGAGGCTCGTTACTGAAGGTCACACACCTTATATCCTCGGGATTTTTCCCTTGTGGAATCGATACTTGTAGATCACCACTTGGAATTGGGCCATTCAGCGATAGTATTTCATTTCGCGGGCGAGCCGTTTCTGTACGACTTACACGAATTGAATTCGGACTGTGCGATACAGTGTCACAATCGCTGTTTGTTTCCTCAGATGTCAGCAATACTGTACCTACCACTACGGCCGCACCCACTGCAATCGTTCCCACAACACACGCTGTTCCTACCACATAATCTGTTACTTTTGACATTTATATCATTCTCCCTTTTAAGCTCATTATAACACATGATTAAAACAAAATCAAGAAAAATTTTAATGATTTTTTTTATTTGGTAAATTTTCAGAAATAGATTATAATTAATTATCCGACAAAATTAAAAAAGGAAGTGAAGGCGAGTTTTCGCAAAATATATGCTAAATATTGGTTGTCATTTATCTTCTTCTTTGGGGTATGAATCCATGGCGAAGACGGCGATTTCAATCGGGGCGAATACTTTCCAGTATTTTACGCGCAATCCGAGAGGCGGCGCTGCCAAAGCTATTAATGATAAAGATATTGAATCATATTTGAAGTTGGCAAACGAAAATAATTTTGCTAAAGTTATTGCTCATGCGCCGTACACGATGAATCTGTGTTCTGCGACTGAGAAGATACGAAAATTTTCAAAAAATATGCTCAAAGACGATATTTTACGCACAGAACTGATTTCGGAAAGTTATTATAATTTTCATCCCGGCAGTCATACGGGCCAAGGTACTGATGTGGGCATATCGTTAATTTGCGAGGCACTCAATGAAACTTTGCAGAAGAATCAAAAAACAATAGTTTTACTGGAAACTATGGCCGGCAAAGGCAGTGAGATTGGCGGGAAATTCGAAGAAATTGCAAAAATAAGAGAGTGTGTCGAACTAAAAGAAAAAGTTGGAGTATGCCTTGATACGTGTCATATTTTTGACGGCGGATATGATATAGTTGGAAATTTGGATGTTGTTTTGGAAGAATTTGATAAAGTGATAGGGATTGAAAACCTTAAAGCAGTGCACATAAATGACAGCAAAAATTCTATTGGAAGCCACAAAGATCGTCATGAAAAGATAGGGAAAGGTCATATCGGTATTGATGCGATAGAGAATATAATTAATAACAGATATCTGAAAAACCTTCCTTTTATCCTGGAGACGCCGCATGATAGTATTGAGGGGTATGCGCAAGAAATAAAGATGTTGAGGAATTTATATGACGAATAAGACCGAAACCGAAAATTTTTTATATTATAAATATAAATGCGGAAAGCTCAGCGAAATAATTATAGTTTTTCTGAAATCTTTTTTAGATAAAATTAAGAAAAACGGATTAAAAAAAATGATTCAGACATTTTTGCCGGGAATAAATCTTGATGAATTTGTTATGCAGAAAGTAAGAAATCAAATGAAAAAGCGGCGTGCTGTAGAGCTGAAAAAGGGACTGGGCAGAATTGATATTCAGTACCGAAGAAATGGCATTCAGATTGAACCGGCCGGATTTTTGCGTACGTTTATAAAGCGCATTACGATAACCGATGATAAGATTATTCGTTCGTTTAATGATATAATTTTTCAAATTGAGCAGCGATATATTTATGATGATAATTATATAATAAGTAAGATTGATGAAATTATTTTTGAGCTTTCGAAAACAGGAATTTATACACCTAAGAATTCTGAAGAAAAGACGCTTTATGATTTTGCAATGCTTATAACAGCCAATTATTTTCAAAATAAGAGTGATATACCAAAATGGATTTCTCCGGCTTTAAAGTCGCTTGAAAACAGCGATTTCATCGAAAAATGGATTGAATCCTTAACCGAGCATGTTTCTGAGATTATCGGGCAGGTCAGCGAGAACATATTTTTTGATTTTAAATTCACATTCGATTCGTTTTGGATACGTACTTTTTTAAATAGAAAGACAAATAAAGGTCAGCTTTCAGAGCTCATAAAAGTGTTCGGGATTGATATAAAATCGATAATCGAAGGTTTTGCCAAAAGTTATGTAAGCCCGAGTTTTTTGCGTGGTGCAAGGGATATTATCAGCGATATGGCATGCGGACTGCTCAGTAATACAAATATTTCAAAAACCGAACCGCTGAGAATGGGGGGGACGGAGATTCCGAGCGGTGTGTTCGACGTGACGGTTTCGTTTGGAGTGAATGCAGTAAACTCAAGGGCTTTCAGATGGTACACAAAAGAAAATAAAATTTGTACTTTTGAATATTCCTACGATAAAAATTTTAAAAAGTCCCATTTTGCGCCTGTTGATAGCGTTTTGGTTTCCGGGACGTTTCCGAACATCAATTTGGGACTGGTTTCGAGTTATCACGTTCGAAATTTAACAAAACATTCGGTAAATGTTGAAAACTTAAAACAAGGAATAATTTATTATCGTATCAGCTCTGAAAACGAATTTTCAAAAACGTATTCACTGAGGATAAACGGAGAAAGTTCAAAAAGTAAATTTTTAATTTTTGCAGATTCTCAAGGAATGGTCAAGTCGGACTACGAAAGTTTTGCCAATCTCACGAAAAAAGCTGCGGAAAATAATCGAGATGCCGATTTTATGGTACATTTGGGCGATTTTGTGGATGACGGTAACAACGAAGATTACTGGAAATGGGTTCTTTCAGGCGATGTCTGGAAGGAAAATGCATTTTTGGCACTGAGCGGTAATCATGAAGCTCGCAGAAATATAGTTGCGCATAATGCGGGCGTAGAAAACTCTGTTTTAGGGCACTTTAATTTACCTGTTACGAGGGAGCAAAACAAAGAATTCGGCGCTTACTACAGTGTGGACTACAAAAATATGACGATTATTGCTTTGAATACCAATACCGGAGGAGAATCGGGAATTGACGATGAACAATATAAATGGGCTATTGAGACGGCGAAAAAATCAAAATCAAAATGGAAAATTTTACTAACTCACAAATCGCTGTATTCAAACGGTCCGCATCACAAAGATCATGATGTAAAGTTAATCGGCAAGCAGATTGATGATATTGCATATTACGGCGGTATAGATTTGGTAATAGGAGGGCATGATCATGTTTATTCCAGAACTCCCGTACTTGCGCAAGGATGTGTTAATTCGGCACAAAGCGAAATGACTGTTTTCAATAATAAAAAATATAAATCTTATATTAATCCAAAAGGTACGGTATTTGTGGTTCCGGGTACTTCCGGAGTCAAAAATTACAAACAGCATTTTCCTGCAGGATTTCCGTCTGAAAAGCTGCTGGGTTTGAGTTTGCCTGTCTATTCCGTGATTTCCGTCGATGATAACAAAATTTATTTCGATGCATATTCATTTAGTGAGAAAACAGACGAATTTAATAGAATAGATTCTTTCGGGATAGTAAAAAAGGAGGAAAATAGTGAAAGAGTGGGAGCCGGAGAACTAGACGCCCTGATTGATGCTGTGCCTGATATTCCTTGGAAAAATCACGAAAAAGCAATTTTAGAAATTCATAAAAAATATTCTTTGATGGATTATGCGGAAAAACTAAAACTTGAAAACTATACGAAATTTATAAAGCTGTTGGCCGTAAACCGACACTACAAAAACATCACACAGAGTAGCATAGCGGTTGTACGCACTCTAAAAGAGTTTTTATCAGCCGTCAAAAACGAAAAAATTGGCACGATAATAACAGACTGCAACGAAATAAGCTTTGAAAGCGCGACTCACCTTGCAAAAAAGATATATATAAATCGCTCACTGTGCATTGCGGGAGATGCCAAGCTTTCACACATCAGGTTTATAATTTGTGAAGATGCATGTATTATGTTCAAAGGCAGCGTGTGCGTAGATAATACTCGAAAACCATTTTCTTTGTTTCCTGCATATGACGTCTTTGAGATGCGCGATAATTCACTGCTTATTCTCATTGAAGACGTCAGTGTAAATAATGGATATGGAATAGGTAAAAAAGGCTATGGCATCAATATAAAAGGAGAGAATGCCGCGGTATATTTAAGCACATCGGGACATAATTTTGCAAGAAACGGATTTATTTTTTCTCCCAATCGTACTTCATCGGTAAAAATAAGTTCAGGCAAATATATTTCATGCAGCCGTAAGTATACGCTGAGCATAAATGGAGATACTAATTTAAGTGGAGGTTTTATACGCAGTCTGGAAGTGGGCGAAGAAGGAAAACTTAATATGATTGGAGGCACGGTGGGTGATAATAAGAGAAATTCGCTGACTTATCCCATAAAGTTAAAAGGGAAAGCTGCAATATCTTCAGGCACGATTAATGCTCACAGAGGTATTTCGGTTTATCTTGAGAACGGCTCAGAAATGGATGTTGATAAAGATGCCGACAATATTATTGATATAAAAGGAAAAATTTTATATAATTGATAATATAAAGCAGTGGAGGTTATTAGGTTTTTATTTATAAAAAACCGAAAACAAAAAAATGCAAAAATATAGACATCTTGCAGAAAAAGACAAAAAAAGAATGGAATTTTTTAAAAAATCCGGAAAAGCGGCAAAAAAGGGTATAAAAGTGTCGCTGATGGTTTGCGGACTTCTTTTTATGCTTGGCGTGGGTGCGGTATCGTTTTACAAATTGCTTGATAACGGTGATTCTTCTCGGACGAGTGCTGCGTGTGGATTTTCCGGAGAGAGTGCGGAAAAGAAAAACGAAGAAACTGAATTAAATGCTCTGAATCAGAAAGAATTAGAGCGCGAATCGGCGAAAGCGGAGAAAGTAGATAACGAAAACGCAGATGATGTCAAATCGAAAATAGTAGGATTGACGTGTGGCGATTTTTCGGACTGGAATAAAAAATGTCAGCCGGAAATGATTGTTGTAAATAAGGATAATTTTTTGCCGAGTGGATATCAGCCGAAAGTCAAGAACTGCAGAGGAAAAGAAGTTGCCGATATTATGTTTGATGATTTAAACGCCATGATAGATGACGCAAAAAAAGAAGGCGTTAAATTGTGGATTTCGTCGGGGTACAGAAGCATGGAATTTCAAACAGAGCTTTTTAATCGACAGATTGAAAGAGAAAAATCAAAAGAGGTTATTTCTCAGGAAGAGGCCGAAAAAAGAGCGGCGACAGTAGTTGCAAGACCGGGCACCAGTGAACATAATACAGGTTTGGCGGTTGATTTCAACGGTGTGGAAGATAATTTTTATGTTACCGATGAATATGAATGGCTTATGAAAAACGCACACAGATATGGATTCATTGAACGCTACCAAAAAAAGTGGAAAGAAATAACGGGAGTTATATATGAGCCGTGGCATTTTAGATATGTTGGTAAAGACAACGCCGAAAAAATTAAAAATAGCGGAAGTTGTTTGGAAGAATATATTGCAACAAATTTAAACAGATAGGAAGAAGAAATTATGGATAAAATCAGAACGAGATTTGCGCCCAGTCCGACGGGATATATGCACATTGGAAATTTAAGAACGGCACTTTATGAATATTTGATTGCGAAATCACAAGGAGGAGACTTCATCTTAAGGATAGAAGATACTGACCGTTCGAGGTATGTGGAAGGCGCCGAAGAAGTGATTTATAGCACTCTCAAAGCTGTTGGACTCAGGCACGACGAAGGACCTGATATCGGCGGAAATTATGGTCCGTATATTCAAAGCGAGCGTAGAGGCGAATATTTAACATACGCAAAAAAACTTGTGGAAAAAGGCGATGCATATTATTGTTTTTGCGAAAAATCCGATACTGATGAAGGTCACTTGGAATCGGGGCATAAAGATATTTGCAGAAACCTTGGCGAGATCGAGATTAAAGAAAATTTAAAAGCACATAAATCATATGTGATAAGGCAAAAGACTCCCGAATATGGAATTACAAAATTTGATGATTTGGTTTTTGGTGAGGTCAAAATTGAAAACAAAGAAATTGAAGATCAAATTTTAATAAAAAGCGACGGATATCCCACATATAATTTTGCGAACGTGATCGATGACCACGAAATGCACATAACTCATGTGGTACGTGGCTCTGAATATCTTTCATCGACGCCGAAATATAATCTTTTATATGAATCTTTCGGCTGGGAAAAGCCGACATACATACATCTTCCGCTGATAATGGGGAAAAACGAGGATGGCAGTGTTTCAAAGCTTTCGAAGAGACACGGAGCGGTAAGTTTTGAAGATCTTATAAAAATGGGATATTTGCCCGAAGCGATAATAAATTATATAGCATTTCTGGGTTGGTGCCCCGAGAGTAACCGTGAAATTTTCAGTCTTCGGGAGCTGGAACATGAATTTTCGGCAAAAAGAATAAGTAAATCTCCGGCTGTTTTCGACTACAAAAAACTTGACTGGTTTAATTCCGAATATATAAAGTCCAAACCCACAAAAGAGTTTGTAGAGCTTGCAAAGCCCTATATAGTACCGGTGCTGGGTGATATGAAGTTAAGTGTGGAAAAAATATCGATGCTTCTTCAAAATAGAATTTCAAAGCTTAGTGAAATTCCCGATTTAATAGATTTTTTTGGTCAGCTTCCAATTTATGGTACTGAGCTTTTTATAAATAAAAAAAGCAAGACCGACAAAGAGATTTCTGAAAATGTTTTGAAAGAGATCAAAGAAAAGCTTTCTGAGCTCGAGACATGGAATTACGATTCGCTGCATGATTTGCTTATTGACTACGCAAAGAAAAACGAACTCAAAAACGGTACTGTCATGTGGCCGGTGAGGATAGCGATTTCCGGCAAAACGACAACGCCCGGAGGAGCAATAGAAATTCTGGAAATACTTGGCAAAGATGAATCTCTAAGCCGAATAGATAAAGCGATTAGTTTGTTGAAAGGAGAAAAATGAATCATGGAAAAAAACGCAAAATCAACAAATACCGAAGAAGAAATGGGTAATTTTATATTTGAAGAGATAAAAAAAGAAATATCAGAAGGCGGTCGAGTTGCCGGTTGTGAAGTTCATACAAGATTTCCGCCCGAACCCAACGGTTATCTTCACATCGGTCACGCAAAAGCTATATGTATAGATTTTGGTGCGGCAAAAAAATTTGGCGGAAAGTGTAATTTGCGCATGGATGACACAAATCCGTCAAAAGAAGATGTCGAGTATGTGGATTCGATCAAAGAGGACGTAAAATGGCTTGGTTTCAGCTGGGGAGAAAGGTTTTATTATGCTTCGGAATATTTTGATATAATGTTTGAAAATGCATGTAAGCTCATCGAAAAAGGTCTTGCCTATGTCTGCGAGCTTACGCCCGAAGAAGTTAAGAAAAACAGAGGGGATGCCAAAACATCGGCTGTCAGTCCGTACCGCGACAGACCAATTAAAGACAGCATGGATTTATTTATGCGTATGAAAAACGGCGAGTTCCCGGACGGTAAGATGACGCTCAGAGCAAAAATAGATTTGAGTTCGGGCAATTTTAATATGCGTGACCCGGTTATTTACAGAATAAATCATGCGCATCACCATAGGACGGGTGATAAGTGGTGCATTTATCCGATGTATGACTACGCGCACCCGATCGAGGACGCCGTTGAAGGGATAACGCATTCGCTCTGCACGCTCGAATTTGAAGATCACAGACCGCTCTACGACTGGGTTATAAACAATTTTGACTGTAAAATAAAGCCGCGTCAAATTGAATTTGCAAGACTCAATATAAACAATACGGTTATGAGCAAGCGCAAGCTCCGAAAGCTCGTCGAAGAAGGCTACGTGGACGGTTGGGATGACCCCAGAATTCCTACGATTGGCGGACTCAGGCGTCGTGGATATACTCCTGTATCGATTAGGAATTTTTGCGATAGAATCGGTGTTTCCAAAGTTATAAGCACGGTTGAATATTCATTTTTGGAGCACTGCCTGAGAGATGATCTGAATTTGAAAGCGATTCGTGCCATGGCTGTTCTCGACCCGGTAAAATTGATAATTACGAACTATCCCAAAGATGCGCGCGAAGAGCTCGAAATAGAAAATAATCCGAATGATGAATCGGCGGGTACCAGAAAAATTACGTTTTCACGAGAAGTCTACATTGAGCGCGATGATTTTATGGAAGAACCGCCAAAGAAGTATTTTAGATTGTTTGTGGGGAACGAAGTCAGATTAAAATCAGCCTATGTGATCAAATGTACGGGATTTAAAAAGGATGAAAATGGTAATATTGTTGAAATATATGCCGAATATGATCCCGAATCGAAAGGAGGAAATCCAAAAGACGGCAGAAAAATTAAAGGTACGATACACTGGGTTGATGCCGATACCGCTGTTGATGCGACGATTAATATATATGAAAATCTTTTTACGAGCGCAAATCCTGATGCGGAAGAAGATTTTATGAATGTTCTCAATCCAAATTCGCTGAATGTTCTGAGCGGCTGCAAGCTCGAAAGATCACTAAAAAGTGCCAAGCTGGGCGATTCATATCAATTTATGCGCAAAGGATATTTTTGTTTGGATAAAAACAGCAAGGATGATAATTTAATTTTTAACCGCAGCGTCGGACTTAAAGACAGTTTTAAGCCAAAAGACATTTGAGTTTTTTTGGAAATTTAATAAAAAACGTATTGACTTATACAAAATAAATGTGATAGAATTCTGTGTGTTTATAATTATTTGAGAAGGAGTGGAAATTTTTATGGTAATTAAGACTAAAAAATTGACAAAAGTTTTGGTTGTACTGTGTTTTTTAGCGACTGCTTTTGGATTCGATGTTTCAGCTGATTCAAAAAGTATTTTCAAAGATGTGTCGTCAAATCAGACGGCTTTAGCCGGCAGAAATTTTCAAATAGACAGCGAAGGAGTATTGCTTCATTACAGCGGATCGTCTGAGAATGTTTCGGTGCCCGGAGGAGTTAAATCTATAGCTTTCGGAGCGTTTATGGAGCATGCAGAAATCAAAAGCATAAGTTTACCCGAAGGGCTCGTGACGATTGATGAATGTGCTTTTTATGATTGCATCGGACTCAAGGAGATTCATTTGCCCGAAAGTGTGGAGAGCATTGAGAGACTGGCGTTTGGCAGCTGTACTTCTCTTGAAAAGATTTATATGGGAAAAAATGTAAAGTATCTTGGTGAGCTTTTTGTTTGCGACTGCCCAAAATTATGTGAGTTTGAAGTTAGCAAAGAGAACAAAAAGTTCCAATCGGTTGACGGAATTTTATACAGTAAAGATATGGAAGATTTGATTTTATGTCCGCAAAACGGCCCCGAGATAGTGTCTGTGCCCGATGATGTTATCACAATCAAAGAGCAGTCATTTTTTGAGTGTGAGAATTTGAAGGAAATAAACATAGGTAAAAATGTGAAATATATTGATGAGGCGGCGTTTTATGGTTGTAAGAATCTGAAAAATGTCAACATGAATAATGCTGTCAAAAAAATTCGTTCGTATGCTTTTGCGGAATGCTCATCGCTTGATGAATTTTGCGTTGGCAAAAATATTGGATATATAGGTAACGGCGCGTTTTTCAGTTGCAGAAGTTTAAAAAAATTTACGTGTACAAACAAAAATATTGAGTTTGGAATTGATGTCTTTACCGAAAGTCCGGAATTAATTTTATATGTTTCGGATGATTCCGACGCACACAAATTTGCCATAAATAACAAATATAATTTTGAAATCATATAAAATTTGCCATAAAATAGCCATGATTTATCGTGGCTATTTTTTCATGCGAAAAAAAGCGAAAAAACTAAATTTTACTATTGATTTTCAAGATATTTTGTGATATCATTATTCGGCAGGCTCAAAAAGAGCTAAAGTTGATTAAATTTTTTAAGAAAGGATTTGGTGCGGATGAACGACAAGCAATCAGCTGGTTCAACACAACAACCCGAGTTTGGTCGCATAAGATCGGCTCTGTGGCCGGTACACGGCTACGAAATGAAGAAGTTTCTGTCAATGAGCTTCCTCATGTTTTTCATTCTCTTTGTATACACCATGGTAAGAGACTTGAAAGATCCATTAGTACAATATTACGCGGTAGGAGGCGGAGCAGAGCTTATTTCACAGCTTAAGCTTTTCTTTGTTATGCCAATGGCGTTTTTGCTGGTAATGGTATATTCCTTACTTATCAATAAGTTTGGATTTAATAAAACGTTTTACATAATGGTAACATTTTTTATTTCTTTTTATGCTTTATTTGTGGTATTTTTATTCCCGCAGCGTGCTCTTATTCACCCCGGTGAAGCCACGGTTAAAGCTATGCAAGCTTCTTGGCCGCCGTTTCTTTACTGGACAATTCCATGTATAACAAACTGGTCAATAACTTTATTTTATGTTTTCTCCGAACTTTGGGGAACAATGGCGATTTCCTCACTTTTCTGGCAATTTGCATACAAGGCAACGATGAAAAACGAAGTTAAGAGATTCTTCGGGCTTTATGCGCTTGTTGCCAATGTAGGTGTTATAGGTTCAGGAGCACTTCTTAAGTATATTTCCGGCACATTTTCCGGTGAAATATCGATTAATTTGGGCGTTATCTGTGCCATTATTGGCGGACTCATCGTTCTGGGACTTTTTGCATACATCAACGGTGTTGTTTTAAAAGATTCGAGATATTTTGATGCTTCACAAGTAAAAGAAAAGAAGAAGAAAGAAAAGGTCGGAGTTATGGATGGAATCAAAATGTTGTTCCAAAATCCATATTTGCTTCTGATTTGTACAATCGTAATTTGCTATGGTGTTGCGATTAACTTCTTCGAGGTCATCTGGAAAGCATACATGAAGATTGCATTTGTGGATCCTAACCAGTATCAAAGCATGATGGCAAATCTTTCCATGGTTACCGGTATCCTAACAATTGTTGCTTCGATAATCGGTCAAAACATTCTTAGGAAGACAAAATGGATAACTGCAGCGCTTATTCCTGCTTCAATACTGACGATTTTCGGCGGTGCTTTCTTTGTTATTGTTCTTTACCACAGAAGCGGCGTGAACGAGTTTATGGGATTAAATTTACTTATGCTGGCGGTTTGGTTCGGACTCATTCAAGATGCACTTTCAAAGAGCGTAAAATATTGTTTGTTTGACGCGACCAAAAACATGGCTTATTTACCGCTTGATGCCGAGACTAAAACCAAAGGTCAGGCAGCGGTTGAGGTTATTGGCGGACGTGCGGGTAAAGCCGGAGCTTCTGCGATTCAGACAATTCTCATCAATGTGGTTGCGGCGGGCTCAAAACTTACGAGTCATGTTGGAACAATTGCAGCTGTATTTGCTCTCACGGCAATCGGCTGGATAGCTTCGGTGTTCAATCTTAGCAAGAAGTACGAAGCAAAAGTTGCAGAAAATGCGGCAAAAGAACAACAATAGATGTTTGTGGGCGATCGGAAATAATCCGATCGTTTTGCTATTAAAAAAAATTTGAAAAAAAGCTTGATTTTGCTTGATTATTATGTTATCATACTTAAGTACGACTGCAAAATGATATGCGTTGAAGCGGGAGGTTGCGGCATTTATGTCGGTTTTTCCGTGGAGTATGTCCGATTTTAAACCGGGCGAAAATTGTAGTATTTTTAATTCAGGTTTACATATTTATATATAAATTTGTATTGAAATTATACTTTTATTTTATCCGGGTCGAACTTAACAGTTTAATCCGTATTTTATTTGCCCGATTTTTGAAACACCCGGGCGAGTGGATAATAAAAAAAGTACGCCCACCACTAAATTTTGAGTAAGGAGGCGATTTAATGGCAGTCAGGGCCACGAAGGCTAAAGAAAAAATAAGAATCAGAGTAAAGGGTTATGATCCGCAACTGGTTGATGTGGCATCCCAAAAGATTGTTCAGACGGCATCCAGAACAGGATCGAAGATTTCAGGTCCGGTACCGCTACCGACCGAAAAGCAAGTCGTAACAATTCTTCGTTCCACGCACATTAATAAAGACAGCCGTGAACAATTTGAGATGAGAACCCACAAAAGACTTATTGATGTTCTCAGACCGTCAAATAAGACTGTTGATTCTTTAACGAATTTGGAACTCCCTGCAGGTGTTGAGATAGAGATTAAACTTTAGATCAATGGATATGCAGATGGGGGTCATGTTGGCGTTATGGTCAACCAATAACCTAATATAGGAGGAAAAGAAATGAAAAAAGCAATCCTTGGGAAAAAAGTTGGAATGACGCAAATTTTTGACGAAAACGGAAAAGTCATTCCCGTGACTGTTGTTGAAGCAGGTCCTTGTGTTGTTTCGCAGAAAAAGACAGTTGAAACAGACGGCTACAACGCAGTTCAAATCGGTTTTGGCGATGTAAGACCAAAACTTGTGAATAAACCTATGAAAGGACATTTTGACAAATCTGATGTTGCGCCAAAAAGAGTGCTCAAAGAGTGCCGTTTCGAAGATATCAGCGGTTACAACGTTGGCGATATTATTAAAGCGGATGTTTTTGCAAATGGCGAGAAGGTTGATGTTGTCGGAACCAGTAAAGGTAAGGGTTACGCGGGTGTTATTAAGCGCTGGAATTTTGGAAGACTTAAAGAATCTCACGGTACCGGACCTGTTGTAAGAAAAGGTGGTTCGATCGGTGCGTGTTCAGATCCGTCCAGAGTATTTAAAGGAAAAAAAATGTCCGGACATCTTGGGGCTGAGAGAGTTACGGTACAAAATCTCACAGTGGCCAAAGTCGATGCCGAAAACAATCTTATTGCAATCAAAGGAGCGGTACCCGGACCAAATGGCGGTATCGTGATGATTAGCGATAGTGTTAAAGCGTAAGGAAGGAGGAATTGTAATGCCTAAAGTAGCAGTACTTGATATGACGGGCAAAGAAGTCGGAAGCGTAGAACTTTCTGATGCAATTTTTGCCATTGAACCTAACATTTCAGTTATGCATGATGTGGTTGTAAATCATTTGGCAAACGCTCGCCAAGGAACACAAAGCGCTCTTACACGTTCGGAAGTTTCGGGAGGCGGAAGAAAGCCTTGGAGACAAAAAGGAACGGGTCATGCAAGACAAGGTTCCATCAGAGCGCCGCAGTGGAGACATGGTGGTGTTGTGTTTGCACCAAAGCCTCGTGATTACAGCTATACACTCAATAAGAAGGTTAAGCGTTTGGCAATGAAATCTGCATTTTCCGGCAAAGTTCTCGAAAATAACTTAATAATTTTGGATTCAATGAATTTGGAAAGTTATAGAACTAAAGCGGTTGTTGAAATTTTAAATGCAATCGGCGCAAATGATAAAGCACTCATAGTTTTGCCGTCGATGGAAGATAAAATCATAAAATCAGCGAGAAACATTCCGGGAGTAAAGACAGCGCAGGTCAATACACTAAACGTATACGATATGCTAAAAGCTCGTAAGCTGATAATTTTGAAAGATGCAATTAGCAAAATTGAGGAGGTGTATGCATAATGTCGGAACACGACATCATAATTAAGCCGATAATAACCGAAAAAACAATGGGTGGCATGCCTAATAAAAAATACACCTTTAAAGTGGATAAAAGAGCATGTAAAATCGCGATAAAAAAAGCAATTGAAAAGATTTTTAAAGTTAAAGTTTCAAGAGTAAACACACTAAATGTCAGAGGAAAATTTCGCCGTCACGGCAAATATCAAGGCTATACGGCTTCGTGGAAAAAAGCGTACGTGACTTTGACTGAAAACAGTAAAGCTATCGAATTTTTTGAAGGTATGTTCTAATTATGAAGCATTCAAGATCCTATGGTTCCATTTTGATTGTGTTCGGAGAAATTATTTCGATTATGTTTGGAATGAAAATTGTTTATGACAATTTTCCCGACGACATGATGTGGAGTGTAATCGGAATGGCAATGGTTATCTTTAGTGTTTGTAGTTTAAGATATTATCTTGGATAAAAAGCAGTGTAAGGAGGAAGTCAGCCTCCGCAAAGCTTAAATTTTAAGGAGATGAATTTAATTGGCAATCAAAAGTTATAAACCGACCACCGCATCAAGACGAAATATGTCTGTTATTGATTATTCGGAGCTTTCGAAAGTGGCGCCCGAAAAAAGTTTGTTAGTGCCGATGAATAAACATGCGGGACGTAACAATTACGGAAGAATTACTGTAAGACATAGAGGCGGCGGGAATCGTAGAAAATATAGAATTATTGATTTTAAACGCCAAAAATTTGATGTTCCCGGCAAAGTCCTGACGCTCGAGTATGATCCGAACCGTTCATCACATATTGCGCTAGTTAAATATGCAGACGGCGAAAAGAGATATATCATAGCACCTCAAGGGCTTACGGTTGGGCAGGAAATTATCGCAGGAGCAGGCGTCGACATAAAAATTGGTAATGCACTTCCGCTTGTCAGTATTCCTGTGGGTACGTTTGTGCACAACATTGAACTTTATCCGGGAAAGGGCGCACAACTTGCAAGATCAGCGGGGATTATGGCTCAGCTTATGGCAAAAGAGGGCAAATTTGCACTTTTAAGACTTCCATCCGGAGAACTTAGAAATGTTCCTGTTGAATGTATGGCTACAATCGGTCAAGTCGGAAATATCGATCACGAAAATGTGAAGATAGGTAAAGCGGGTCGTAAGCGCAACATGGGCTGGAGACCACAAGTTCGTGGATCTGTTATGAATCCGTGTGATCACCCGCATGGTGGCGGTGAAGGTAAATCACCGGTTGGACGTCCGGGTCCGACGACGCCTTGGGGTAAGCCTGCGCTTGGATACAAGACGAGAGCTAAGAAAAAAGCTTCGAATAAATATATTGTTAAACGCAGAAACAGTAAATAAATAGGGAAAGGAGTGCACTATATTGAGTAGAAGTTCTAAAAAAGGGCCTTATGTGCTCGAATCACTTTACAATAAAGTGAAGAAGATGAATGAAGCCGGTGAAAAGAAGATTCTTAAGACTTGGAGCAGATCATCGACGATTTTCCCTGAATTTGTGGGTCACACATTTGCGGTGCATGATGGACGTAAGCATGTTCCTGTTTATGTGACGGAAGACATGGTTGGCCACAAGCTGGGAGAATTTGCTCCGACAAGAACATTTAAAGGTCATCCCGGTTCCAAAACCACAGCCAAAAAATAATCCGCGAAAGGAGTTATAGTCATGGAAGCAAAAGCTCATTTGAGATATGCGCGTATTTCGCCCAGAAAAGTTTCTATAGTTTTGGATTTGATAAGAAACAAACCGGTTGAATACGCTATGGCGGTACTTAAAAACACCCCAAAATCAGCTTGCGAATACCTTGAAAAACTTCTGAAATCGGCAATGGCGAATGCAATCAATAACTATCAAATGGACGCATCTCGCCTTTATATATCAGAGTGTTTTGTATGTCCGGGCCCGATTCTCAAGAGAATTAGACCGATGTCGAAAGGCAGAGCATACAGAATTGAAAAGAGAAGTTCGCATGCTACGATAGTTCTAAAGGAAAAAGATTAAGGTCAAAGGAGGTTAATTATGGGGCAAAAGGTAAATCCACACGGATTTCGTGTAGGAGTAATTAACAATTGGGATTCACGTTGGTTTGTCAAGAAGAAAGATTTTGCCGATGCTTTGGTCGAAGATTACAAAATTCGTAAAGTTCTTCTAAAAAAACTTAAAGCGGCGGGAGTGCCCAAGATTGAAATTGAAAGAGATAATGCAAAAGTACGTTTGCATATTCACTGTGCAAAACCGGGTATTGTAATCGGTAAAGGCGGCGCAGAGATTGAAAAATTAAGAACATTTTGTGAAAAATTAATCGGAAAATCTGTAGTTATCAACATTATTGAGGTCAAAAATGCCGATATGAATGCTAAGCTTGTGGCAGAAGGTATTGCGGCGCAGCTTGAAAAAAGAGTTTCATTCAGACGTGCTCTCAAGCAAGCTATGGGACGCTCGATGAAAGCAGGAGCTAAAGGAATTAAGACCCAAGTTGCGGGAAGACTCGGAGGTGCCGAAATTGCAAGAACAGAGCACTATCATGAAGGAACGATTCCGCTTCAGACGATTAGGGCAAACATTGATTATGGTTTTGCGGAAGCTGCCACAACTTATGGTATTATAGGTGTAAAAGTTTGGATTTATAAAGGCGAAGTTTTGGCGAATGCGCCGAAGAAAGAGATAAAGAAAGGGGGCAATAAAGATGTTGATGCCGAAAAGAACTAAATTTAGAAAAGTTCATCGCGGCCGTATGAAAGGGCGCGCACTCAGAGGAAACAAAGTTTCAAACGGTGAATTTGGATTACAAGCTTTAGAGCCCGCCTGGATAACTTCGAATCAAATCGAAGCTGCTCGTGTGGCGATGACAAGATTTTGCAAAAGGGCAGGTAAAGTTTGGATAAAGATTTTTCCGGATAAGCCGGTAAGTAAGAAGCCGCTCGAAACTCGTATGGGTAAAGGTAAGGGCGCGCCGGAATTTTGGGTAGCAGTAATCAAGCCGGGCCGAGTGATGTTTGAAATCGGCGAAGTACCTGAAGAAACAGCAAGGGAAGCAATGCGTTTGGCATCAAACAAGTTGCCGATAAAATGTAAATTTGTAAAAAAGCAGGGAATGGATGGTGAAGTTGAATGAAAATTTCCGAAATCAGGAATTTGAGCATCAAAGATTTGAAAAATAAGCTCAAAGATTTAAAGTCAGAGCTTTTTAATCTTAGATTTCAACTCGCTGTTAATCAGCTTGAAAATCCCATGCGTATCAAAGCTGTGAGAAAAGACATCGCAAGAGTTCAGACAGTGATTCGCGAAAAAGAGATTAGCGAAAAAGCAAGTGCATGACGAAAGGAGGCCATATTGTGGAAAGAAAACTAAGAAAAACCGAAATTGGCAATGTCGTGAGCGATAAAATGGATAAAACCATAGTTGTTGCGGTTGAAGACAGCGTTAAGCACTCACTTTACGGCAAAATTGTTAAGAAGACGAAAAGACTTAAGGCACACGATGAAAATAATGAGTGTAGAGTTGGGGACCGTGTGGAGATTATGGAAACCAGACCTCTTTCGAAAGATAAGAGATGGAGACTTACAAGAATTATTGAAGAAGCAAAATAAATTAAGGTTAGTAAACACAAATTTAACCGGTTAGGAGGAAGGATTAACTGTGATACAACCTCAAACACGTTTAAAGGTAGCCGATAACACAGGTGCAAAAGAGCTCATGTGTATTAGAGTTTTGGGCGGTACGAGACGGAAATATGCTCACATAGGTGATGTGATTGTTGCGTCGGTCAAAAAAGCAACACCCGGAGGCGTTGTCAACAAAGGTGATGTTGTAAAGGCGGTTGTTGCACGTTCAGTGAGTAAGGTGCGTCGTGAAGATGGTTCTTATATTAGTTTTGATGAAAATTCAGCTGTAATTATTAAGGATGACAAAACTCCGAAGGGTACACGTATTTTTGGACCTGTTGCAAGAGAATTGCGTGCAAAAGGATATATGAAAATACTTAGCTTAGCCCCGGAAGTTCTGTAACAGGAGGTGTTTATTGTTGGCTAAAGAAAAACTTACAAAGGCGGCGCGTTCCGGAAACGGTCGAGTACACGTGAGGACCGGAGACACTGTGGTTGTGTTAAGCGGCAAAGATCGTGGAAAACAAGGAAAAGTTGTAGCAGTCAGCCCAAAAGAGGCAAAGCTGATTGTTGAAGGCGTGAATATAGTTTCAAAGCACGTCAAACCCCGCAAGCAAGGTCAGGAGGGTGGCATTATAAAAACAGAAGGTGCGATGTATGCATCAAAAGTCCAGTTGGTGTGCCCTCATTGCGGTAAACGTACACGTATTGCCCATAAATTTATGGAAGATGGTACGAAAAAACGTAGCTGCAAAAAATGCGGAGACGTTCTGTAAGGAGGATACTAATGGCAAGATTAAGAGATTTTTACAAAGAGACGGTTGCTTCAAAGCTTCGAGAGAAATTTGCCTATAAAAACGTGATGCAGATTCCGAAAATTGATAAAATCGTAATCAACGTGGGTGCAGGCGAAGCAAAAGACAATTCAAAAATTATCACTTCAATCATCGAAGATTTGAAAGCGATTACCGGACAAAAACCTGTTATATGTACTGCCAGAAAATCCGTTGCTAACTTTAAGATTCGCGAAGGCATGAAAATTGGTGCAAAAGTCACTCTAAGAGGCGACAAAATGTATGAATTTTTAGATAGACTTTTCAATTTAGCGCTTCCGAGAGTTAGGGACTTCAGAGGAATAAATCCGAAGTCTTTTGACGGAAGAGGCAACTATAATATGGGTGTGAAAGAGCAGCTCATATTTCCCGAAATCGAGTATGATAAAATTGATAAAATCCGCGGTATGGATATATCTATTTCCACGACTGCGCAAACAGACGATGAAGCAAGAGAATTACTAAGATTAATGGGTGCACCATTTGCAAAATAGGAGGGATTATTGTGGCTAAAACATCACTAATAGTAAAGCAAAAGCGTAAGCAAAAGTTTTCTACTCGTGAATACTCCAGATGCAGATTATGCGGTAGGCCGCACGGTTACCTTCGCAAATTTGGTATATGCCGTATTTGTTTTAGGGAGCTTGCATATAAAGGAGAAATTCCGGGTATCAGAAAAGCAAGTTGGTAAAAACTTAAGCAAGGAGGTAAAGTATTTATGCAGATTACAGATACAATCGCAGATTTATTGACGAGAATCCGTAATGCGATTTCCGCAAAACATGAAGTTGTTGAAGTTCCTGCATCCAACATCAAAAAGGGTATAGTTCAGATTCTTTTGGATGAGGGATATATCAGCAAATTTATTGTGTCGGACGACGGAAAACAAGGTATTATTAAGATTTTTTTGAAATATACCGAACATAAAAAATCTGCCATAACAGGGCTGAAAAGAGTTTCGAAGCCCGGTCTCAGAATTTACTGCAGCGTTGAAGATATGCCCAGAGTAATGAAAGGATTAGGGATTGCTATAATTTCCACATCAAAGGGGATTATGACGGATCGCAAAGCAAGACGCGAAAATATTGGCGGAGAAGTTCTTGCATTTATTTGGTAATGAAAAAGGGGGGGCAAAGATGTCCAGAATTGGAAGAAAACCTATAAATATTCCCGCCGGAGTCGAGGTAAAAATGGATAACGGCGTAATAACGGTAAAAGGACCGAAAGATACTCTTACGCAGAAAATTCATCCAAAAATGAGTGTGGAAATAAACGAAGGAGTCATCACGGTTACAAGGCCTAACGATCAAAAAGAATCGAGGTCATTGCACGGACTTACAAGATCGATCATAAGCAATATGATTGAAGGAGTAACGAATGGATTTAAGAAAGAACTCGAAGTTAACGGAGTGGGTTATCGTGTGCAGAAGCAAGGCTCGAACCTTGTGCTGAATCTCGGTTATTCGCATCAAGTTATAGTTTCTGAAGTTCCGGGAATTAAATATGAAGTTCAAGGAAATAAGATTACGGTAATTGGTGCCGACAAACAAAAAGTAGGTCAGATTTCGGCGAAAATTCGTGAAAAACGTCCACCTGAACCTTATAAAGGAAAGGGTATTAAGTATGTAAACGAAGTAATACGCCGCAAAGAAGGAAAGACCGGTAAAAAATAGTTAAGGAGCGTGAATGAACATGGTAAACAAGGCAGATAAGAATCAGGCCCGTTTGAAACGTCACAAAAGAGTACGTGGAAAGATAATGGGTACGGCGAAACGTCCGCGCATGAATGTTTTCCGCTCCAGGAGCAACATTTATGCTCAGATCATTGACGATAACGCAGGTGAAACATTAGTATCAGCTTCTTCGGTTGATAAAGAATTTGACGGATATGGCGGAAATAAAGAAGCAGCAAAAAAAGTAGGTAAAATGGTTGCGAAACGTGCACTTGATAAGAAGATTGAAAGTGTAGTATTTGATCGTGGCGGATATATTTTTCATGGCCGTGTCAAAGAATTAGCAGAAGGCGCCAGAGAAGGCGGACTTAAATTTTAATTTAGAAGGAGGGAAATACTTTTGGCTAGAATAGATGCATCAGTACTTGATTTAAAAGAAAGATTAGTTGCAATCAACAGAGTTTCAAAGACGGTTAAAGGCGGACGTATTTTCAAATTTGCGGCGCTTATGGTAGTCGGAGACGGAAATGGTCATGTTGGATTTGGCATCGGAAAATCGGGCGAAGTACCCGACGCCATCAGGAAAGGTATTGAAGACGCCAAGAAGAATTTAATAAAAGTTCCGATTAAAGGCAGCACAATACCGCATGAAATCATCGGTGAATTCGGAGCAGGCAGAGTACTAATGAAACCTGCTGCGCCCGGTACAGGAGTTATAGCAGGAGGTCCGGTTCGTGCGGTTGTCGAATCGGCGGGGATTAAAGATATCCGCACAAAAGCTCTTCGTTCCAATAATCCTTGTAATGTTGTCAGAGCAACGATCGAGGGGCTAAAAAATTTGAGAAGTGCTGCAGAAGTGGCAGAACTACGCGGTAAAACCGTGGAAGAAATATTAAATTAGGAGGTCAGCTGGATATGAAAATTAAACTTGTCAAGAGCTTAGCTGGCCGTCTGAAAAAGCATATTGCGACAGCTAACTCTCTCGGACTCAGAAAAATCGGTGATAAAACCGTACAGCCTGATAATGAGGCTACAAAAGGTAAAATTGCAAAGATCGGATATTTATTGGAAGTATCCAAAAGCGAGTAGTGAAGAGATTTATTATTATCGGGAGGTGAATTGAAGTTGGAATTACAAGATTTAGTAAGTGTTAAAGGTTCAACTCACAGAAGAAGACGTGTTGGCCGCGGACACGCTTCGGGCTGGGGTAAAACAGCAGGAAAAGGTCATAAAGGTCAAAATGCACGTTCAGGCGGTGGAGTGCGTCCGGGATTTGAGGGAGGTCAGATGCCGCTTCAAAGAAGGATTCCAAAAAGAGGGTTCAACAATATTTTTGCCAAGAAGGTAGTGGCGGTGAATGTCGGTGAGCTCGAGAAATTCGGTGAAGGATCTGTTATCGACTCAAACGAGCTCATTTCGATGGGACTTGTAAACCGTAGTTTTGATAAAATTAAAATTTTAGGCGAAGGCGATCTAACAAAGAGTTTGACGGTTAAAGCACAGATGTTTTCGAAATCTGCAAAAGAAAAAATTGAATCTGCAGGCGGGAAGGCGGAGGTGATCTAATTGATTAGAACCTTAATAAATTCATGGAAAGTACCAGAACTAAGGAAAAAATTATTATTTACAATTTTCATAATCATAGTGTTTAGAATCGGATCAGTCATACCGGTACCGTTTTTGGATGTTGATGCACTTGCGGGTATGATGGGAAGTCTCGGAGATGGAGGCGGAGCGATACTCGCGTACTTAGACACTCTTTCGGGAGGTGCACTTGCTCAGGCGACAATTTTCGCAATGTCTGTTTCGCCGTATATTAACGCATCAATTATAATGCAGCTGATGACGGTAGCTCTTCCTTATCTTGAGGGTCTTCAAAAAGAGGGAGAGGAAGGACGCAAAAAATTAACCTCGATAACAAGATATTTAACTATTGTAATCGGTTTGATGCAGGGAACATTATTCTATTTTTATTTAAAAAACGGAAGTTATATGGGTCGTTCGATTGTAAGATATACTGAAGGAAATGTGGGAATTTTTGTTGCTATAGTGATTGTATTATCATTTACGGCCGGAACAGCACTGATGATGTGGCTGGGCGAACAGATTAACGACAAAGGTGTTGGAAACGGAGTATCAATTTTGATGTTTGCCGGTATAGTTTCGAGAATGCCGAGTTTAATTCACAGATTAGTGATATACTTCAATTTAGCGCTCAATGATTCATCATCATTTGGCAAATATTTTGTATTTGTACCGCTTTTTGTGATAATGTTTTTGTTTATGATGTGGGTAATTGTGTTCATGAATGATGCCGAACGCAGAGTTCCGATTCAATACGCAAAGCGTACCGTAGGCAGAAAAATGTATGCGGGACAAAACACACATATACCGCTTAAGGTAGGTATTGCCGGAGTCATGCCGATAATTTTTGCTTCATCTATTTTAATGATTCCGAACTATATAAACTTTTTTGCTCGTCCGACCGGTTGGATAAAATCCGTTTTAGATTCGCTTTCGGTTAACGGACCCGTATATACTGTGGTATATTTCTTTCTTATACTGATGTTTGCATATTTTTATGTTGCGGTTACTTATGATCCGATTGAAATGGCAAATAATCTTCGTCAAAGTAACGGAGTGATACCCGGCATCAGACCGGGCAAACCGACATCCGATTATTTTGGAAGAATTCTTTCGAAAGTAACGTTGCTGGGAGCGTTGTTTTTGGCATTTATATCATTGCTGCCGATTGGATTTTCGGCATTTACGGGAATGGGAAATCTTTCTATGGGAGGCACATCGATTATAATCATGGTCGGTGTTGCGCTCGAGACCGTGAAACAAATGGAATCGCAGCTTATGATGAAGCATTACAAAGGATTCTTG
>CALWJB010000031.1 GCA_944380895.1 uncultured Clostridia bacterium
ACGTACTCTTGTAAATAAAATCGTGTGGGACGGCGAAAAAGTCCATATATATTTATTTGGTTCAAAGAGCGATAAACCGCCGGTTGAGGTTTGTGACTTAATAGAGCCAAAAGGTGAGTATAGCGAACTCTACCATCACACTATGGATACAAAAAGCGGCGATTGGCATCCCTTGCTAAAAATTAGTAATAACCTATTCGTACTCGCAAAAAATGAATTTCAAGCCACTACCTATTCCCTATTTTATAAACATACGTTTAATTTCTTTAGTCCTCACAAACTACTGGAATCTGAATTATTCAATATAAAATTTCAGAACCCTAAAGACATTAAAACAACGGCTGAAAAACTTAGGTATTATCGGTATAAAAATGCTTTATTGCAAAAAGATGTAGCAAAATACGCAAACATATGTGAATCCACATATATAGGGTATGAGTCAACCAATCGCATTTATTACCCTCCCAATATTTTAAAGAAAATTGCGGAATTATACAAAGTTGACGTTTCAGAATTTATGGACGAATATAATCAATTCATTAATCAAGGGCAAGGAATAAAATTAAAATCCTTAAGGAAAGAACTTAATATAACTCAAAAAGCTCTCGCCAAAGGATTAAATGTCCATGCAAAAACAGTAGCTGCTTGGGAAAAAGAAAAACGTGTAATGTCAAAAAATATGTATATTAGAATTTTTAAGGACAGGGATTTTTAATCGTTTACATTTTTTCGTAACTTTTAATAATCTCATTAAGCAATTTAATTTTCTGATTTTTGCTACACTTTAGGTTTTCTATATTACGTTTTACAGCTGAGCCGTAAATTTTCGCAGCTCTAACACTTAGTTCCTCCATTTTTTCCTTATCTTCCGGAAAATGTAAAATCACTTCCATAAACGGCTACAGCCTCCTTTTATAATATTTACGCTCTAACAATTTCTAAAATTCTTGAAATCTTAGCTCTAAAACACAGACCGTTTTAGACACACGAATCACCATTTTGCTGAAAAACTGAAAGTTTTTTGAATAACATGATACGTCCTCACACCAGTGAGGCCACCCTCATTGCCTGCGACGGTTTTATCACGCTCGGACTATGACTGAGTGGGAGTATCTCTAATTGTTGCTAAGATTTTTTATTCAATTTTCAATGTTCTTTTAGAATGATAAATTATGTAAATTTACCCTTCTACTTATTAAAGAGTGTTTTTGGGGTTGCATTTTTGCGCAAAACTTGTCGAACATAAAAATTATTTTTTAAATAATAGATTTTTTAAAATTCTAATTATTTTATTAAAATGCTTCCGTACATTTGACTGGTCAATTTCGTACATAGATGCAAGTTCTTGCCACGTTTTACCTTCGTTTACTACTTGGCTAATTAATATTTGATCCTCTGTTTTCAAACTTTTTATTGCTGTATGTAACTTTTCGTTTTCAATAAATTCAATCCAGCTAAGTAAACTTGTTTCAGATAATTGCTTGTCCATTATTGATACATCCGAAAAGTAATCACAAATACCCTCTTCGAACGGAGCTTCGTGTTCACATACCTTTGCCCTCTTGATATTGTCATTTAAATCCATATTTTTCACTACTGCATAAAAGTAAGCCATTTCATTTTGAATATTATTAGGTTCATAGGCCATAATTAAATCCTCCGAATTACTTAATCTTTCAAATAATTCGGTGTGCTTAAGGATACTTTGCGAGATAAGCAAGCCAATATTTCATAGGCTTTTACCTAATTACATCCAAAAAAGCGCAGAGGTCTACACGAAGTGCAAAACTCTGCGTTTTTAAATATGTAGGTATTAAGAAATGCTCTGCATAAATAAATTAATTTACAGCATATCTATATTTTAATATCTTCTATTTTTGCAAAGCACGTCAAAACATTATTTTCAAAATCCTCTCTATAAGTGACAATACCTAAATATTTTTTACATAGGCCGTGCACTTTCTTTATAGTTTTTAAATATGTTATCCGGCGGCTTTAGTAGTTTTTAGTAAAATATAACCGCTTGGGTTAATTTTAAAATATAATCTAATAATTTCTTGTCACTCTATGGCAGAGAGTTTTTATCACAGTTTGTAGTTTTTTTAAACATTTAGCATTAAATAGTAAAAATAAGTATAAAAAGAGACCGACTGGTCGGTCTCTCTTCAGAAACAAATTAAAACGAGCAACTTTTCAATAGCTAAAACAAATTGGCTATACTAAATTTTGCAAATACTCTTCCTTACAACATATACTTAATATTTCGCCATTCGCGTCTAGTACCAAACGTTCAACACATTGATCATGTGGGGAAACATCGTTTGCGTTTTCGATAAGATATACTTTCCGAATAGGATCGTATAGAACCTTAATACGTTTATTAAGAAATGGGTCTTTGTCTGCAAACGCAGGCCTTAAAATTCTCAAAGCCTTTCCCACAGCTTCTTCCGAATTGCTAATAGGTTCTTTATAATCATGTGCCATGTTCCATTCTCGGCGGCAACTCTCAACTATTTCTTCAAATTCTTTATTTGCGGTAGGGATACCATACATAAATTGAAAGTCAGGATCGTCCGCAGTCATAGGTATAAACTTCTTCTCACTTCCTATTGTTGATAACTCCCTAAGCATATTATAAACATCCAGTTGACGTGCAGTTTCAGCCATCAATAAGCTTTTGAATCTTGGATCGTGCTCCACTTTTTTGTATGCCGTTACACGCCATGGTCCTAGCGAAGTTGGAGGATAGCTATACTTTTTACTAAACGATAAATAATCGAACCTTTCAGAAATAATTCTAGACATATCGTGAGTTTCGTAATAACTTTTACCTTTCATAGTAGGCACTACGTTCCCAGCCAATGCCACATCATTACCACCAACTAACATTACAGGTAGTAATGTCGCCATTGTCAAACTTTTCAATCCATTAAAATTCATTTTCCCTCCGCCTATCATACTCAATCTCTCGTTATCCATAAGCTGTAACATCTGTAATTCACTTTTAACACTTTTACCGTTAATATCAATTTTTTCTTCCTTACAAATTTGTGTAGCATCCTCTACATTTTTAGAATTTTGAAGCTTAAAAAGTAAATCCTTATCTTTGTAAATTTTTTCTAGTACTCTTTTTAGTTTAAGCATTACACTTTCCTCCCTTACATTACTATACAGGGATCATCTGTTGTACTTTTTCCCTTTACAGAAGGCGCTTTGCAGTACCGAATGTTAGGGTCAGGAGCCACATTGCCAATTTTATATATTCGATTTTCTCCAACATCATGCAGGAGCACATTGCCATCAGCCAAGACAACCGCAGCATAATATCTTACCCCACGTTTTTGAAAAACTTCAAAAGCTCGCCTATTACTGGTGATGTCATTGCTTTTTTCAACACCTCCTACACTCTTTGGCGTTGAAAAACCTGGATCATAAAGCCATACTACACTTCCATCACGAGTCTTCTGAGCAACAACTTCATGCGTGTGTACGCCAATAACTGTTTTTATGCGACCTTTGGCAAAAGATAACGTTAGAGAGCCCATATCCTCAAATTCGTGAACTTCGGTAGCGTTGTGATCTGTTCTGGGAGGTGTAGAATGCCATGTATCCTCTAAATTATAAACTAAACTAGAATACTCCCACTGACTGCCGGGCGCTTTACCAAAAGATCTGGTAGCTAGCTCCCCTGCACATTCTAACACCTTTGCTATGGCGGCTTCTTCTAAATCATGTCCGCTACAATCCGCAAAGCTAACTGGATTATTGCCACAATACTCAAAAAGGTTATATCCACCATCCAGTGTTTCGTCAGCACTAATAAATCTGTTGACTTCAGGGTCATAATACCGTGCATTTAAGTAGTAAAGACCTGTTTCAGAATCATAATAATATCCACGGTATCTTAAGGGATTGATATAACCAATAAAAGTAGTAT
>CALWJB010000032.1 GCA_944380895.1 uncultured Clostridia bacterium
AAAGAAATTGCAGAAAATTATAATATCGATGCAATTCATTTTGATGATTATTTCTATCCCAAACTCGAAAATATGATTTCTGATGATACAGCCTATCGGCAGCACATTGAAAATTCACCTATAAAAAACGATGAAAAAATTGAAGACTGGCGAAAAGAAAACATAAATTTACTCATAAAAGAAGTGCACGAAACCATTAAAAATGTAAATTCTAATATCGAATTTGGTATTTCACCGCCCGGGAATGCTGAAAAATGCTCGAAAGTAGGAATTGATATTGACACATGGATAAAAGAGGATTATATCGATTATTTGTGTCCACAAATATACTGGAGCTTAGAATTTGTGGATATGCCTTTTGAAAAAACACTAAACAATTGGATACATCTGACAAAAAAAAGCAATGTAAAACTCTATGCGGGCTTAGCACTTTATAAAGCTTGCACCGATGCCGATGATGGAACGTGGAAAAATGATAAAAAAATCCTTGCAAAAGAAATAAATTTAGTACATAAAAATAATTTGTCAGGAGTTATGCTATATTCGGCAAATTATTTTGAAAAGCTAAAAAATACTGAAGAAATTGAATATTTAGACGAAAAATTAAAAACCCCATCAATTTGACGGGGTTTTTACTGCTATTTTCAAATATCTATTCATTCATATAAGGCAGCAAAGCAACGTATCTTGCGCGCTTAATGGCATTTGTCAATTCTCTCTGATGCCTTGCGCATGTACCCGTAACTCTCCTTGGAAGAATCTTTGCTCTTTCAGAGATAAAACGTCTGAGCTTTCCCGCATCTTTATAATCTATACGATTTAAAGCTTTGTCCACGCAAAACGAACACACTTTCCTTCTTGCACGACGCATATTTCTTTTCTCAGCTCTTTCGGGTCTTTCTGCTCTTTCTGTTTTTTCGGCATTTTCAATTTTTTCTGACATTTATATTTCCCTCCCAACACGATCTAGATTCATTCTAAAACGGCAAATCATCATCTGTGTCTGTTGTCTGAAAATCTTCATCGGAACCGCTCGAATATGAACCGATATTTGTATCTGATTCAAGAGTACCCGAAAAACCGGAAGAAGCATTTCCACTGTCTTTTTTCGACTCCACAAATTGAACATTATTGGCAACAACCTCAAATGCTCTGCGATTTTTTCCGTCTTTATCTTGATACGTTCTAGTTTGGATAGAACCTTCAATTGCAATTAAGTTTCCTTTTTGAAAATATTTACACACAAATTCAGCATTATTTCTCCAAGCAACTATATCAATAAAATCAGTCTGCCTTTCCTCTCCGGCCCTTGCATATCTGCGATTAACCGCCACAGTAAAGCTCGTTACGGCAAGATCGTTCGCTGTATGCCTAAGTTCGGGATCCGCGACAAGTCTACCTGTTAATACTACAACATTTAGCATAATAATTTAACCGTTCCTCTTAAATTAAAATTTCTTTATAATGATGCTTCTTAAAACACCGTCCGTAATCTGGCAAATACGATCGAGCTCCTTCGGAAACTCGGAATCACTGTTGAAATCAAAAACAACATACTCTGCTTCGCTTTCTTTATTGATCATGTATGCAAGTTTTCTCTTTCCCCAATTATTCATGTTGGTAAGTTCCGCTTTTTCCGAAATCAAATCCTTAAATTTATTGACGAGTTCTTCGGTTTTTTCTCCGAGCTTTACGGATACAACCAACATAAATTCATATGCATTTTTAATTTCTGCCAACTTCGAGGCACCTCCTTCTGGACTTATGATCTCCCTGTTAACAGAGAGATAAGGAATTCGGGATATCTAAAAAATAACCCTCTATATTTTAACACTCGCGATAAATACTGTCAAGGTCTTTGTTCAAAATTTAATTTTTCTATTTTCAAAAAATACGTTTAATGATATAATATAACCGTATAATTTTTGAGGTGGTGATTCGCTTTGAATCAAGATTTTTTTGTGACTTTGGAAGACTTAATACGCGAACTTTCTTTTGAGGTGGCACTTATGCCGGCCGAACCAAAAACGGTAAAGATAGCATCTCGCAATATAAATAGAATGGGACTTGAGTTAATAGGCCCCATAGAACATTTTGATAACAAAAGAATAATGATTATGGGTGAAAGTGAGAACTATTTTCTTTCAACCATGACCAAGGATGAAATTTATAAATCTTTGGAAGCGATCCTTTCGTTGAGGCCCCCGTTGCTTATAATTTCTTATGGCATAAAACCGACAAAGGAAATCATAGATGTTGCGTCGAAATACTGCATTCCTGTTCTGACTTCCAAAGACAGCGCGGCAGATGTGACTGCTGAATTGACTCCGTTTTTAAATGTACATCTTGCTCCCAGGATAACGCGTTCGGGCGGACTTATGAATGTACATGGCGAGGGTATACTTTTGGTTGGAAAAAGCGGTGTCGGAAAAAGCGAGACTGCAGTCGAATTACTTAAAAGAGGTCACAAATTGGTGGCTGATGATCTTGTTGAAATAAGAAAAATACCTAAAAATAATCTTGTCGGTTCTGCTCCTGAAAATATACGTCATTTTATTGAAGTCCGCGGAATAGGAATTATAAATGCAAGAAGAATTTTCGGTATCGGTGCCGTGAAACTTACCGAAACTATTGATATGGTTGTCAACCTTGAAATTTGGGACGATACAAAAGATTATGACAGAATGGGTGCTGAGTGCAAATATACCGAAATTTTGGGAGTAAAAGTTCCATACATAAATATACCTGTGTGTCCGGGAAGAAATCTTGCAGTAATTATTGAAGTTGCAGCGATGAATAATCGTCAAAGAAAAATGGGTTACAATGCCGCAAGAGAACTGTTTATCAATCTTGGCATGGAGTACCCCAGTACAATCGAAAGCGATAAGGTGGAAAAATGCATATGGGATATATGATAAATTGCAGATAGTTTTATTTTAAAGGAGGAACTTGGCATCAATTTACTTTATAACAAACTGAAAAATCTGGCTTTATCCCTCGGATGTGTTGCCCTCGAAAATGAACCTATGAAATTTCATACTTCATTTAAAGTGGGCGGCAACGTCAGGTTGCTTATATATATTAAGAACTATGAGTGTCTGGCACTGATACTAAAGTTCATTAATGAAAACGGTTTGCCGTACTTTATATTAGGCAAAGGTACAAATCTTCTTGTTGCCGACAGCGGATATAACGGCGTTGTTTTGAGTCTGCTCAAAAGCGAAAATAAACTGGAATTGACAGGCGAAAGTACTATAATGTGTACTGCAGGTTTGCCGCTTGCGAAAGTATGTATGTTTGCTATGAAAAACGGTCTTGGCGGTCTGGAATTTGCTTGGGGGATTCCGGGTTCGTGCGGTGGCGCGCTTTACATGAATGCAGGAGCTTACGGTGAAGATATTTCAAATATAGTACTCGAAGCCAGCCATGTTGATAAAACCGGAAATATTGTAAACCTTTTGGCAAAAGATATGGATTTTTCATATAGAAAAAGCTATTATTCGGACAAAAATTTTATAATATCCTCTATGAAATTTAAACTTAATCCTTCTTCCGAAAATGAAGTAAAACATAAAATGTTTGAAAATATAAAAAAAAGAAAATCAAAACAACCGCTTGAATTTCCAAATGCAGGAAGTATATTCAAACGTCCCGGCGGCGGATTTTACGCAGGCACTTTAGTTCAAGATTGCAACTTAAAAGGTTTTGAAATCGGCGGAGCTATGGTGAGTCCGAAACATGCGGGTTTCATAATAAACACGGGTAACGCAACTGCCAACGATATCGCCAATTTAATAAAGCATATTAAAAAGAGCGTTCTAAATAATTTTGGCATAGAACTTGAGTGCGAAATTAAGACTTTGGGAGATATAGAAATATGAATTTTTTTGGAGTGATTTCTGAGTGGAATCTTTTTCACAAAAAGCTAAATTAGAAATATTATCAAATCCGTTAGAATCAATCAAAAATACTTTTTATGAAATGTATGCTTTGTTACTTTTTTCGTGTACGTATTTGAGTAACGGCGTATTTTTAGCACCACCTGCATCGACTTTGGTTACGTCAAGGATTATAAATTTATCAAAAATTTTTGAACAAAAAAACAATAAATTTAGTAATTTAAAGATAAAATATAAATATGAACTTGGTTATAAAGAGATAAGCATTTTTTTACCGTTTGAAATAAATTTGCAAAACACTAAAAATGTGGTTATCGGAGATTTATTTGTGCACTCTTTTTTACGAGGTGCTTTTTTGGCGTGCGCAAGTATAGTGAATCCCGAAAATGAGTATCATCTTGAATTTTGTATAAATTCAGAAGAATTGAAAAATTTATTTTTAAAAATTGTTAATTGTTCATATTTGAAATTTGAGATGAAAACTATTTATAGACGCAGTACATACGTCATATATTCAAAATCTGTAGAAAAAATAACAGATTTTTTAGTTTTTATCGGCGCTAAAAAATGCGCAATGGATTTAATGCAAATAAAAATGATAAAAGAAGTACGAAATAATATTAATCGGGCAACTAATTTTGAAACATCCAACATCTCCAAGATAACAAATTCGGCCTCAGATCAAATTGAAGCAATTAAGAAAATTAAAAAATATAAAAAATTTGAAAAACTAACGGATTCACTTAAAGAAATAGCCAATTTAAGAGTTGAAAATCCCTATTCTTCACTAAACGATTTATCCAAAAAGTCAAGTTCAAAAATAACAAAATCAGGAATAAATCACAGACTTCAAAAAATAATCAAGATAGCAAAAGAGCTAGCATAAATTATGCCAGCTTTTCTTTTAATGATTTTAAAAGTACTTTCTCTCGTCTGGACACTTGAACTTGTGTCATTCCTAAATTTTTTGCAGTTTCGGATTGCGTTTTACACCTAAAAAATCTTAAATATATTAATTTTTTGTCTCTATCTGCAAAATCTTTCACAGCGTGGGCAATAGATATTTTATTATTAATTTTTTCATCTCCAAAGTCAACCGCAACCTCTACAGAAGGGCAGCTATAATTTTCTTCATTAGGCTTTGAATCCAGAGATATGGGAAACTTACAAACTTCAAGCGCCTCCAAAATTTGCTCACTACAAATACTTAATATCTCAGCAAGTTCATTTACTGTGGGTTCACGACCCATGGAATTTATAATTTTTTCACGTTCATATCTGATTTTTATTGCCAATTCCTTAACTTTTCTGCTAACTTTAACCGAAACATTATTCTGAAAAAGAGTCTTTATCTCTCCCAAAATAACAGGCACTGCATAAGTCGAAAATTTAAGTCCTTTGGTTTCATCAAATTTTCTGGTCGCTTTGACAAGTCCCACACAGCCCGACTGAAATACATCTTCATAATCAATGCCACGATTTCTGAATCTTTGGCAACATGCATGAACAAGATTGATATGATCTTCTGCATTTATAGTATTTTTTGCCAATTTATTGATTTTTTTCATTTTTCACAGTTCTTCGGATTATGTATTTATCTAAACTTACAGTTGTACCTTTGCCTACTTTCGAAGTTACTTTTATCTTATCCATAAAACTTTGCATCACCGCAAAACCAAGTCCGGAACGCTCACTTCCTCCGGTCGTAAACAAAGGCTCCATGGCTTGTTCAATATTATCTATTCCGCACCCCCTATCCTTGACCTTAATCGAAATCCTACCATTTTCATAAATCTTTGCCGTAACATATATCTTGCCAATGCCTGATTTATAGCCATGCACAATACAATTGGTAACTGCCTCGGAAATTGCCGTTTTAATATCCGCAAGCTCGTCAATAGTCGGATCAAGCTGCGAAACAAAGGCAGCTATTACCGTCCGTGCAAACGACTCATTACACGATCTGCTAAAAAAATTCACGTTCATTTCATTCATTACTTCTGCCATTTTTATAATTCTCCCCTCTTAAAATATACCCAATTTAGTAAGACCTGACATTTTTATCATTCGTTCCAACCTTTTTGGTATATTAACTACTTTTAAGTTTCCTCCCGCAATTTTAACCAGCTTAAACCGACCCATTATCAAACCAATTCCGGAACTGTCCATAAACTGCACGCCACTAAAATCTAATTTTAAAAGCTTAGGCTTTAATAAACTGATATTTTCATCAATTACTTTCCGTATCTCCGCCGCCGTATGATGATCTATATCTCCGTCAATTTTTGCGACCACTTCTGACGACTTTCTTAAAATTTCCACACTCATTATGATTTGATACCCCTTTCCTTAAATTATTATTTTTCCCATAAATTATCTTTTTATTCGTAAATATTTCGGAAAATAAAAAACATCTACTACCTAAATAGTAAATGTCTCTATGATATTTTTTTGTAGAATTTGGTAGAGAAAATATTTTACTTTAAATCTTCTATACTTTGCTCAATTTTTTCAAGTTTTCGCCTAAGAGTTTCGGCATTTTCCCTGGCCCCATCAATAATTTTCTGCGGAGCTCTGGAAATAAATTTATCATCTTTAAGCCTGTTTTCAACTTGTTCAAGCTGCGTTAAAGTATTTTCCCGTTCTTTTTGTAACCTAATAGTTTCATCCGCTCTATTTACAATGTCGTCTATGGGAACGTAAATTTTTACAAAATCATTTATTATTGTGGTCGACTGAGGAACATCAAATTTGTGACTTATCGATAAATTCTTTAAACCGGCAAGTTTAACAACAGCATCACTGTTTTTGCTCAAAATATCTTCATAACCTAAATTGTCAGTTTCAACATAGAGCGCAATTTTCTTGCTATGCGGAACATTTTTTTCGCGACGCATATTTCTTACCGATTTTATTACCGAAACAAGAATTTTTACACTTTCTTCGGCGTTTTTATCAATCAAATTTTCATCGCACTTAGGATATTTGCAAAGCATCAAAGTCTCGCCTTCATGCGGGAAAGATTGCCAAATTTCTTCCGTAATGAAAGGCATAAACGGATGCAAAAGTGCCAAAATATTTTTTATAGTCCAAAGTAAAACATTTTTATCTCCCGAAATTTTGGAAAATTCTATATACCAGTCACAAAATTCATCCCATATAAAATCGTAAAGTTTTTGCGCCGCAACTCCAAGTTCAAATTTTTCCAAACAATCATTAACTTCTTTTGCTGTTTTATTAAATCTACTTAAAATCCATTTATCAGTTACGCACATATTTTCGGGTAGCTCGCCATTAACATTTTTTCCATCTGTATTCATATGCACAAACCTTGCAGCATTCCAAATTTTATTCGCAAAATTTCTGCAAAATTCTACTTTTTCATTAAAAAATCTAAGATCATTACCGGGACTATTACCCATAATCAACGAAAATCTTAACGCATCTGCCCCATATTTTTCTATTACTTCCAACGGATCAACACCGTTACCCAACGATTTGGACATCTTACGTCCCTGAGAATCGCGAACCAAACCGTGTATTAAAACGTTCTTGAAAGGTTCACGTTTTGTCATAGCAAGCGATGAAAAAACCATTTTAACTACCCAGAAAAAAATTATGTCGTATCCGGTGACCAATACATCGGTCGGATAAAAATACTCAAATTCAGGAGTTTTTTCGGGCCAACCCAGAACAGAAAACGGCCACAAACCTGATGAAAACCATGTGTCAAGAGTATCTTCTTCTTGACAGAGGTTTTCTGACGAACATTTTTCGCATTTTTTTACGTCCTCTCTCGAAACGTTCATGTGTCCGCAGTCATCGCAGTACCACGCAGGTATCCGATGCCCCCACCAAAGCTGACGCGAAATACACCAATCTTTAATATTTTCGAGCCAATGATAATAAATTTTGCTGAAACGTTCGGGAATAAAACTCGTAGTACCATTTTTTACACATTCTATCGCAGGTTGAGCCAAATCTTTCATCCTGACGAACCACTGATTTGAAATGCGAGGCTCTACAACACTAGAACACCTATAACATGTTCCGACATTATGTTTTATATCCTTAATTTTTACTAGGTATCCATTATTTTCGAGATTTTTTACTAATTTTTTTCTCGCAACGTATCTGTCTAATCCCTCATACTCACCTGTATTTTCATTCATTGTGGCATCATCATTCATAACATTTAAAATTGGAAGATCATGTCTAAGACCAACTTCAAAGTCATTAGGGTCGTGCGCAGGAGTAATTTTTAAAACGCCTGTCCCGACCTCGATGTCAACATAATCGTCGGCTACTACCGGAATCAGGCGTCCAACAACAGGAACTACAACATTCTTGCCTATAAATTTTTTATACCTGCCGTCATTCGGATTAACCGCTAGTGCAGCATCTCCAAACATTGTTTCAGGTCGAGTCGTTGCCACAATTAAATATTCATCGCTATTCTCTATTTTGTATTTTATATACCAAAAATTACCGTCTTTTTCTTCAAAATTGACCTCTGAATCCGAAATCGATGTCCTGCATTTCGGGCACCAATTTATAAGTTTTTCACCTTTATATATAAACCCCTTTTCATATAAACGCACAAAAAATTCACGGACAGCCTTAGTACACCCTTCGTCCATGGTAAAGCGCTGTTTGGACCAGTCACACGATGAACCTAATTTCTTAATCTGGGAAACTATATTCTCGCCGTACTCTTCTTTCCAAGCCCACGCTCTTTTCAAAAATTCTTCTCTAGTAATTTCGTCTTTGTTCACGCCTTCTTTTTGAAGCTGCTCGCAAATTTTGACCTCCGTGGCAATCGATGCGTGGTCAGTGCCCGGCACCCAAAGAGTATTATAACCCTGCATACGCTTAAATCTTATTATTATATCCTGCATAGTATCATCCATGGCGTGCCCCATATGGAGCCTTCCTGTGATGTTGGGCGGCGGCATGACAATAGTGAAAGGCTTTTTTGATTTATTTACTTCTGCACGAAAATAACCTTTTTTTTGCCAAGTTTCATAAATCCTTCCCTCAACATCCTTCGGATTATAAACTTTATTAAGCTCTTTTTCTTCCATATTTTCTCGCTCCTTTCAAAAATTATATACTTTCAACTATTAAACTTTTTATTGTGTTTATACCCTCGCCGGTTACCGATGAACACGCTATCCAGTTTATATTTTTATATTCGGAAAGTTCGTCAGAAAGTTCGCCGGTACGAATATCTTTTTGAGTTTTATTGAGTTTATCACACTTGGATGCAGCTACGATAAAAGGAATTTTTTTGCTGTATAAAAAATCCAGCATCTGAAAATCTTGGGCCGACGGAGTATGGCGCATGTCAACTATTTGCACAACCAAGCGAATATTCTCAGATTCCCTAAAATATCCCTCAACCAAATTTGACCAACGTTTTTTTTCATCAAACGAAACTTTGGCATATCCATATCCCGGAAGATCCACAAATCTAATATTTTTTAAATTATATAGATTTATATTAACTGTTTTTCCGGGCTTAGAGCTAACGCGCGCCAAAGATTTTCTGTTTAAAATTTTATTGATAAGTGAAGATTTTCCAACGTTCGATCGTCCTGAAAAAACTATCTCGGGTAGTTTATCATCCGTCATTTGAGAAAGATTCCCGATTGATTTTTCAAAATCGGCATTATTAAAATTTATCATTTTTATTTTTCCCTTATTTTTAATGTTAGACCCTATTTACTCACCAGCGCGTGCTTCAAAACTTCTTCCACATTCTCAACGGGTACAAATTCAATCGATTTTTTCACTGCGTCATCAAGTTTTTCCAAATCACTGACGTTATCCATAGGTATCAAAACTTTTTTCATGCCGGACTTATACGCTGCCATAGATTTTTCCTTAAGACCTCCAATAGGTATAACCCGACCTTTTAGAGTTATCTCTCCCGTCATCGCAACGTTATCGGCTACAGGAGTATTTGTAAGCTCCGAAATAAGCGAGGTGAGCATTGTAACGCCTGCAGAAGGTCCATCTTTGGGCGTCGCACCCTCGGGAGCATGAATATGAATATCTTTGTTTTTATAAAAATCAGATTTTATTTTAAGCTTTTTTGAATGAGCACGTGCATAACTTACGGCAAGTTGTGCCGATTCACGCATAACATCTCCCAGCGAACCGGTGAGATGTATATCACCTTTTCCGGGCATGAGAACAGTTTCTATAGGCAATATCTCTCCGCCTACGGAAGTCCACGCCAAACCGTTTGCAACACCAACATGCTCGTTTTTATCTATAATCTCGTTTCTGAATTTTCTGGGACCAAGTAACTCTCTGATTTTTTCAACAGTAATACTGCATGATTTTTCTGTTTTTTCAACAATTTTTTTTGCAACTTTTCTCATCAAAGCAGAAATTTTACGCTCTAACTCACGTACACCCGCCTCTTTTGTATATCCCGAAATCAGCTCATTTATAGATTCATCATCTATTTTAAATTTTCTCGCGGTTAATCCATGGCGTTTTATTTGTTTTGGAACTAAATATTTCTTGGCAATTTGAAATTTTTCTTCATTAGAATAGCTGTAAAGATCTATGATTTCCATTCGATCATAAAGCGGACTTGGAATATTATCTTTATCATTTGCAGTAGTTACAAAAAACGCTTTGCTAAGGTCAAATGGGACTTCTAAATATCTATCATAAAATGACGAATTTTGTTCCGGATCAAGAACTTCAAGAAGCGCCGCAGCAGGGTCTCCGCGATAATCACACGCAAGTTTGTCAATTTCATCAAGCAAAATCAAAGGATTGTTAACTCCGATTTGTTTCAAAGCGGTTATAATTCTCCCCGGCATAGCCCCAATATAAGTCTTTCTGTGACCTCTTATTTCCGATTCATCATTTACTCCGCCCAAAGAAATACGCACAAACTTACGCCCCATAGCTTTTGCCAGAGACTTTGCCACCGAAGTTTTCCCAACGCCCGGCGGTCCCGCCAAACAAATTATTTGACCTTTTATGTTGTTTGAAATTTTGCGAACTGCCAAAAATTCAAGAATTCTCTCTTTGACGTCCTTTAATCCATAGTGATCTTTCTCTAAAATATCCTTGGCTTTTGCTATGTCAAACAATTCCTTTGACGACTTGTTCCACGGCAGCTCTAAACAAGTGTCGAGATATGTGCTTATAATATTTGCCTCGCTCGACCCCGATGGAACTTTTGAAAAATTTTCGCATTCTTTTTTAAGTTTCTTATATACCTCTTGCGGAAGTGATAATTTTTCAAGCTTTTGTAAGTATTCATCAGATTCTGTAATCGGATCTTGCCCGGAACCCAACTCATTTGATAAAACTTTTATTTGTTCACGCAAAAAAAATTCTTTCTGGCTTTTATCCATAGAATCCTTTAATTTTGAAGCAATTTCAATTTCATAACCGAGTAGCTCATTTTCTTTTGAAAGTATGCTTATTAAAGTATTTATCCTCTCTATGGGGTCGATCTCCGAAAGCACCGCTTGCTTGTCTTCAAAATCAAGCGATATATTGGAAGCAATATAATCTGCCACTTTGCCTGCACGTATATCCATAGGAAAATTCAGAATCAAATCCCCCGACGTCCTCGGAGACAAACTTATGTACTCAGCAAACAAATCTTCTGCTTTTCTTACAAGTGCTTTTGTTTTAATGTCACTAGCCGCAACATCTTCCTCATCTACCACACGAACGCTGGCTCTCATACATCCTTCTTCATCCAAAAATTCCACCGCTTCTGCACGACATCTTCCCTCTATGAGTACGCGTGTCATTTCGTCGGTTTGCTTTAAAATTTGTTTAACTTCACCCAAAATCCCAACAGAATAAAGTCCATTTTCTTTCGGGTCTTCATCCCTTACATTCTTTTGAGTAGTCAAAAATATCATCTGATCTGATTTTAAAGCTTCTTGAGCAGCCACAATCGATTTTTTTCTGCCTATATCAAAATGAAGAATCATATTGGGAAACATAACAAATCCACGCAAAGGAAGCACGGGAACAAATTTGTAAATTATATTTTTCTTGTCTATTTTAAACCACCTCCAATGTTAATTTATGAAGCATCTGTACCATTTTTCATTCTACCGAAAGCTTTTTCTGAATTGATGGAAATAATCACAGGCTTACGACTTTCATCACGAATAAATTCGGGTTCTTTTTCACCATTCACAACTTTTTCATCTATTATAACCTTTTCTATCGTATGGTCTGAAGGTACATTAAACATAACGTCCGTTAAAACACTCTCCATTATAGAACGAAGTCCCCTTGCACCGATATTCCTCTCTATTGCCTTTTTTGCTACCGCATGCAAAGCTTCATCTGTAAATTCCAGATCAACTTTATCAAGCGAAAAAAGTTTTTTATACTGCTTTATAAGCGAATTTTTTGGCTCAACAAGTATCCTCACAAGTGCTTCTTCGTCAAGTCCCTTGAGAGACGCTATAACCGGCATTCTTCCTACGAGTTCCGGTATTAAGCCGTATTTTACGAAATCTTGCGGAACCGCCTTGCTCATCCAATCTGTATCATTGAGTTCTTTTCGTGTCATAACCTTCGCCCCAAATCCCATAGAAGAAGTGCTTATGCGTTTTTCAATGATTTTTTCGATACCTTCAAATGCTCCGCCGCAAATAAACAAAATATTGCTCGTGTCTATTTCTATAAACTCCTGTTGAGGATGTTTGCGTCCACCTTTTGGCGGTACGTTGGATTTTGTGCCTTCCAAAATCTTAAGAAGTGCTTGCTGAACGCCTTCACCGCTCACGTCACGTGTAATTGAAGCGTTTTCGGATTTTCTGGAAATTTTATCAGTTTCATCAACATATATAATACCGTGTTCGGCTTTTTCAACATCATAATCCGCCGCCTGTATAAGCCTTAGAAGAATGTTCTCCACATCTTCACCTACGTATCCTGCTTCTGTGAGTGTTGTGGCATCGGCTATGGCAAAAGGAACATCCAAGAGCCGCGCAAGCGACTGAGCAAGCAAAGTCTTACCTACACCTGTAGGTCCCAAAAGAAGAACATTACTCTTCTTAAGCTCCACATCCCCGGGATCGGAACCGAAAAATATTCTCTTGTAATGATTATATACCGCAACAGAAAGAGCAGTTTTTGCACTCTCTTGACCTATTACGTAATCATCAAGATATTTTTTTATTTCCTGCGGTTTTGGTAAAATTTTTTCTTTTTTACTTTTGTATTTATCTTTTTCATTCTGCTGCTTCTCATAATCGTGGTGACGAAGCGGATCTTCATTTAAAATATTAATACACAAATCTATACACTCATCACAAATACACACGCCCGGCCCCGCAACAAGTTTTTTTGCTTCATCTTGTGGCTTCCCGCAAAACGAGCAACATAATTCGTGATCTTTATTTCCGTTATTTATATCCATAACTCCATCTCCATTCATAATTTTGATTATCTATTGGTAATTACCTTATCCACAATTCCGTATTCAAGCGCCTGCTGAGCTGTCATAAAATTATCACGCTCAGTATCGGCCGCTATTTTATCTATTGATTGACCTGTTTTTTCGGCAAGTATTTTATTGAGTCTTTGCTTGGTTTGCAAAATATGCTGAGCGTGAATATTGATATCAGTCGCTTGACCCTTTGCTCCTCCACTCGGCTGATGAATCATAATATCACTGTTTGGCAGCGCATATCTCTTGCCCTTCGCGCCCGCCGCAAGCAAAAAAGCACCCATACTGGCCGCAAGACCCATACATATTGTGGAAACATCACATCTAATATATTGCATAGTATCATATATCGCAAGTCCGTCAGTAACAGAACCGCCCGGACTGTTTATATATAAGCTTATATCTTTGGATGCATCTTGGCCTTCCAAATATAAAAGCTGCGAAACAACCAAACTTGCCGTTGTCGCGTTTACTTCTTCATGAAGCATGACAATTCTGTCGTTTAAAAGCCTGGAATAAATATCGTAGGAACGTTCTCCTCTTCCCGTTTGTTCAACAACATAAGGCACTAAACTCATCAACAAAACTCCTTTATAAACTGTATATTATAATCGGTTAAATTTTAAAATTTTATTCATGCAGATTAAAATGCTAATAATTCACAACTAAAAACTATTTCTCCACTGTGTTGTTTCTTATGATTTCTAAAACTTTTCTCTTTTTAATGTCTGCAGTAAGGTCTTCTTTTCTCACAAAATTCTTGACCTGTTCGGGTTTAAGTTTATACTCATCAGCGAGCTTTTTATATTCCTTTTCTATCTCTTCATCAGTAACGTCTATTTTTTCAAGCTCCGCAACTTTTTTAAGTCCAAGGTCCAGTTTTACGTGTTTCTCGGCTTGAGGTTTAAACTGCTCGTTGAGTTTTTCTTCGGTAATTCCCGTGTATTTTATGTAGTCCTTAAGAGTGATCCCTTGTGGTCTGAGCCTGTATTCAAAATCTCTTACGAGATCCCTGGTTTTATTTTTAATAAGTGCTTCGGGAATATCAGCTTTTACGAGCTCTATAAATTTTTCTATCATTTCATTTTCGGCTTCGTTTTCTGCCGCATGTCTCTTGCTATGCTCGAGCTTTTCTTTCAAATCTTTCTTATATTCGTCAAGCGTATCAAACTCGCTTACGTCTTTCACGAACTCATCGTTAACTTCGGGAAGCTCTTTTTTCTGAATTTTGTTAAGCTTCGTCTTAAATACGGCTTCTTTGCCCGCAAGAGACGGAACATGGTAGCTTTCGGGGAATGTGACTTTTACTTCGAATTCATCGCCAATTTTGTGACCTGCAATCTGCTCTTCAAAACCGGGAATAAATTGTCCGCTTCCCAATTCAAGATTTACATCATCGGCCGTTCCGCCATCAAATTTCTCTCCGTCCACAAAACCTTCAAAATTTATGTTCGTGACATCACCCATTTCAGCTTCGCCATCTTCACTGCTGACCAAGCGTGCAGATTTGTTTCTTGCTTTTTCGATTTCATCTTCAATATCTTTATCCGTTACTTCAAAATCTTCGACTTTTTTAATCTCGATTCCTTTGTAGTTCTCTACGCTAACCTCAGGCATGACCGTAACTTTTACTTTGAAAATAAATCCATCTTTTTTGCCAATTTTCACAGTTTCAAAATCAATTTTATCGTCCACAAGCTCAATTCCGGCTTCTTTCGCGGCATCTTCAAGCGCTTGCGGATAAAGTGCATTTACCGCGTCTTCATAAAAAATTCCCTCGCCATAAAATTTCTCTACAAATGCTCTGGGTGCCTTGCCCTTTCTGAATCCGGGAACAGTTATTTTGCTTTTTTGACGATTATAAACTTTATCTACCTCTTTTAAAAACTCCTCGGGTTCTATCTCAATTTCAAGTTCCCAACGATTTGCTTCTATTTTGTTTGACGACCTTAATTTCACGAAAATCTCATCCTTTCAAAAAATTAAAATATTTTTCATTTGCACTTAAACAACCAAAACCGGACAAAAACCAGCATAATCACAAGAAACCAAACGTAACTCTATCCCCTTGTAATTGCCGATTACCGCCTTTTTGGTCGCATCGATACCATGAATATGTCCATAATAACACTTTTTTATGTTTCTTTCAATCATAATATTCATAATTTCTTCACATTCAATTCCGTTATATACGGGCGGATAGTGCATAAATGCCACTATCTCCTTGCCATCAGGCTTTATTTCGTTTACTGACATTTCAAATCGATGAATTTCACGATTTAAAATCTTTATGTTTTGATCTTCATCGGAGTTGTTTATCCACCCGCGTGAACCACACAGCCATTTTCCTTCACATTCAACCGCCGAATTAAAAAGTACCGAAAGATTATCAAATTTATTCTCCGCAAAAAATTTTTTTACTTTTGTGGCAGTCGACCACCAATAATCGTGATTACCTCTAAGTATTATTTTTTTGCCCGGAAGATCGTTTAAAAATTTAAAATCTTTATAAGCATCGCTAAGACGTACGGCCCAGGAAATATCTCCCGCTACTACAACAGTATCATAATCTGAAACTGTTTCTTTCCAGTTTTTTTCGAGCTTTTCCACATAATTCTCCCAACCATTAAAGATATCCATCGGTTTTGAAACCGAAAGAGAAAGATGTAAATCAGCTATACAAAATATCGACATATCTCACCTCTATTTTATAAATTATTAATCATAAAATTATAAGCGTTATCGAAAAATATTCTATCGACAACATTTTGATTATAATTCTTTTTCAAAAAATATTCATATAAATTTTCAATATACTCTATCCCGGATATTTCATCGGGAACATCGCAGCCGTCAAAATCGCTGCCAAACGCAATAGTATTTTCTCCGCCAAGCTCTAAAAAATGCTCAGCGTGTTTTATTATATCATCGAAACTTGGAAAACCTTTATCCGATAAAAAATCCTTACAAAAATTTATTCCGACCATACCTCCACACTTCGCAATCATCTTAAACTGTTCGTCTTTCAAATTTCGCCTGTGACTACATATCTTTTTTGAATTTGAATGCGTTGCAACAAACGGCTTTTCTGATATTTCGCAAACATCATAAAATAACTTTTCACTTGCATGAGAAATATCGACTATTATTCCTGATTTTTCCATTTTTTTAACCACTTTTTTGCCAAACAGGCTAAGTCCCCTCGCGTTATCCACTCCCACGCCATCGCCAATTTCACACGATCCATTCCATGTAAGTGTCATCATCCGTACGCCTTTTTTACGCAAATATCCAACGTTTTCAATGTTGCCGCCAAGTACCGCTCCACCTTCAACAGTCAAAATTATACCTATTCTATCTTTTAAATTTGTAATATTTTCTATATCTTTTGCATCTTTACATATAGAAAAAGTATCTCTATTGTTTTCATGCTCAAAAATTAATTTTCTGTACGCACGGTTAAAAAGCTCCATAGCCGCGCCGCCCTTGAATTCATCGGGAATCCAAACGGCAAAACACTGTATGTAATGATTATATTTTTTTGCTTTTTTAAGCGATATGTGTAAGTCGTTTTCATACAATTTTTTATTTTCATTAAGCGCTTTACTCAGTGTATCACAATGCAAATCAAAAAAATTCACCATATTCATCTCCCAAAAAAGCATTTTCATAATAAATTATTTTTTGACTGGGAAATTCAATTTCTATTACATCAAATCTCGGCTGCTTTTCTGTTGGATTTTTCAAAAGATAATCAAACGACGTCTTAATAATTTTTATTCTCTTACTCCTGTCAACCGCCTCTATGGCCGGATAATTCGTTCCTTTTTGCCGCGATTTTACTTCCACAAAAACAATATATTTTTCGTTTTCGCAAATTATATCTATTTCTCCGCAACGACTGTGATAATTGCTGAAAATATGTTTAAAACCGTTTTTTATCAAATAATTCAGCGCTAATTTTTCTCCAAAATCACCTATTTTTTTCGATATATTCATTTTACTAATATTTTATTTAATTACTAATATTTTTTTTAAAAAAGTTTTACGGTGTATTGGTGAAGTACCATATTTTTTTAGCGCCTCAATGTGTAATTTTGTACCATATCCTTTATGCTTCTCAAACAAATATTCAGGGTATTTTTCGGCTTCTTTACACATATATCTGTCTCTTGAAACTTTAGCTAAAATCGATGCACACGCAATACTGTGCGAAAGAGAGTCGCCTTTTACTATAGACTTGGCAGGAATACCGAATTCAGGCAATCTGTTTCCATCAACAAGCACCATATCGGGCTTAGTTTTTAATCTTTCAACAGCGCGTTTCATAGCTAAGTACGTAGACTGTAAAATGTTTATTTCGTCAATTTCTTTTTCGTCGGCCCAGGCAATACTGTAACTTAGTGCATTTTCAGTGATTTTTTCAAATAAATTTTCTCGCTTTTTCTCCGTAAGTTTTTTTGAATCGTTAACACCATCCACAATAACCGATTGCGGCATAATTACAGCCGCCGCATAAACGCGACCGGCAAGTGGTCCGCGACCCGCTTCATCAACTCCGCAAACTATTTTTTCGCCATTTTTTCCGTATAAATTTTCATAATATAACCAGTCCATATTAAAAATATTCTCCATCCGCGCTTTCCAAAGTTATTTTACCGATCTTGCCCGCCCTGAATTCTTCAATTAACATTTTTGCACATCTCAAATTATCCGTTTCTCCGCCACTGACTATCATACCGCGATTTTTCGCAATCAAACAAAGGCACTCCCTGTTTGAAAGATTTTGAAATTCTTCTGCACTTATTTTAAACCTTTCACAAATATTATTCGCATAGTTCCGCTTTACAGTTCCGATAAACTCAACCGCTAATTCTTCTATATCCAATATTCTATCTTTTATGGAACCTAAAAACGCCAGATTTAATGCCTTTTTTTTATCTTCAAGCTTTGGCCACAAAATCCCCGGTGTATCCAGTATCTGCAAATCCATTCCGACACTAAACCACTGATTTCTTCTCGTAACTCCTGGCTTATTTTCAACTTTTGCCTTCACACTACCCACAAGCTTATTAATAATAGCAGATTTGCCAACATTTGGAATACCGATGAGCATAAATTTAATATTTCTGCCAATCATTCCTCGAGATTTCCAGTATTCAATTTTATCTTTCATAACATTTTTAATTTGACTCTTTAAAATATTTACGCAAGCTTTTTCCTTTATGCTAAAAGAAGAACAAACAAGTCCTTTAGAAATATAAAAATTTATCCATTTTAACGTTTCTGCTTTGTCTGCAAGATCAGATTTGTTCAAAAGTACTATATGAGGCTTTTGAAATATCAAATCCTTTATTTCGGGATTCCGACTGCTCGCAGGAGCACGTGCATCCAATACTTCAACCACTAAATCCACTTGTTTTAAAGATTCTGAAATTTGTCGCCTTGCCTTTGCCATGTGCCCGGGAAACCAATTTATATTTCTCTTATTTTCATTCATTTTAATTACCTACTTACTTGCAAATCACAAATTTCACTTATTAATCTGTAATATTCATTCAAAAATTTCTTTTTCTGTTTTTTAAATTTGATTTCGCTTCCAATTTCACATTTTTTACATAGCGCAAAGCATAAGAGCAGATTCATAATCCGCTCTCAACTTTTATGCATTGTATCGATGACAGCATATAAAATTAGTGAATTACACCAAAACGATTAAACGGAAAAATAATCATAATTGCCTTTCCGACAACTTTATCATTTGGAATAACGCCAACCTCTTTAAACCGGCTGTCAAGCGAGCCATTTCTGTTATCACCCATCACAAAGCAGTGACCTTCGGGAATCACATATGGATATGTAATGTCACCATCTCCCCGCACCCACATACGTTCTTTTATGTAGGGTTCGCTAAGTTTCCTGCCGTCGACTGTTACGCTTCCGTCTGTGAAATCAATAGATATAGTCTGACCTTCTGTCGCTATTACCCTTTTTACTATCGCTTCTTTAAGGTTTTTTATCGGATTGATTACCACAACGTCCCCATTTTTAGGCACATATCCATATTTCAAAACTATAACTTTATCTGCATCATGAAGGGTATTGAGCATCGAGGTACCCACCACGTTCACAGGCCTTATGAAAAACGCCATCACTATAACAACCAACACAAGCGCTTGCGTAAGAGATTCAAGCCAATCAAAGCATGTTGCCGAAAATTCACTCGCAGGATTTTCAACTTTTTCATCAATAACCACTCTATCGCTCATCTCGTCCATAAAAATTACAACCCCTTTCTTTTTATAAATTCAAACACCAAAAAGAGGGAGCTAATCCCCCTTTTGTCAAATCTTCTCCTTAACCTTCGCCGCTTTACCAACACGGTCTCTCAGATAATAAAGCTTACTCCTACGCACCTTACCTTTGCGCACTACCTTCACACCCTGTACGCTCGGAGAATGCATCGGAAAAATCCTTTCAACACCGAATCCATAGGAAACTTTACGCACAGTAAACGTTTCAGAAATTCCGCTACCTTTCTTCGCAATAACGGTACCTTCAAAAACTTGGATTCTCTCTCTTTCGCCTTCTTTAATCTTAACGTCGACCTTAACCGTGTCACCGACATTAAACTCAGGTAAAGTTGATTTTTTTGATGATTCTGAAATTTTTTCCAATAAATTCATAATTTCCTCCATAATTACTAGGCATTCGTGCCAAATAACGTCCACCACAACGCTACTGCAGAGGAATACCGATGTTTAATATTTGAATAAATTCAAATACCGAACTTTATTCTACCACGCCAATATTAATTTTGCAAGGGTTTTTATAAATTTTAAAATTTTATTTACTATATCTGCTATTTGGCAACGCTCTGAACCTAGATTTTAAGCTTCTCATCATCAATTAAATCCGCTACGTAATTTTG
>CALWJB010000033.1 GCA_944380895.1 uncultured Clostridia bacterium
AGTGGAGAGCCGTGTACATTGAGAAGTGTAAGCACGGTTCGGAGAGAGGTCTGTGCAAATCTACTGCAGTAATGCGGAAAGGCGGCACGTTCCTACTCTACCTCAAGTACCAACCGATCAGCATTTCACCTAACGAAGCACAGTTTTTGGAAACGAGAAAATTTCAAATAAATGAAATTGCCAGAATCTTTCGAATCCCACCACACATGATTGGAGACCTCGAAAAATCATCGTTTTCCAACATCGAGCAGCAGTCGCTAGAATTCGTAAAATATACTCTCGATCCTTGGGTTACAAGATGGGAACAGTCTATTCACAGGAGATTGTTTAAAGACAGCGATAAGGCAGATTATTTTGTAAAGTTTAATGTTGACGGACTTCTACGAGGTGACTATCAAAGCCGAATGAATGGTTATGCAACAGGCAGACAGAACGGATGGCCCAGTGCCAATGACATAAGGGAACTCGAAAACATGAACCAAATACCCGATGAGCTTGGCGGAAATCTGTATCTTGTCAATGGAAGTATGACTAAATTATCAGATGCCGGAGCATTTGCAGATAACATAGAAATAAGCGAAAAGGAGGAAAATGATAATGACGAAAACAAAGAACAAGAGGAGATTCTGGAACTTCACGGAAGCCCCCGAAGAAAGAGTGCTGTATATCAGCGGAGAGATCATTGATGGGTATGATGAAGATGGTTATAACGAGGGAATAAAATCCACAGCAGATATCTTCAGAGATGAATTGTATTCCGGCGAAGGGAACATCTCGGTTTGGGTCAACTCGCCCGGCGGAGATATGGTAACAGGAGCTCAAATATATAACTTAATCAAAGACTACAAGGGCAAAGTAACCATAAAAATTGACGGACTTGCCGCATCAGCAGCCTCAGTCATTGCGATGGCAGGCGATGAAGTATTAATGTCACCGGTAAGTCAACTAATGATACATAATCCGTTTTCTTGTGCGATTGGAGATTCAAATGAAATGAAACGTGCTGCCGATATGCTAAGTGAAGTGAAGGAATCGATCATTAACGCTTATGAAATCAAAACACACTTATCGAGAACGAAAATTGCCAGAATGATGGATGATGAGAGCTGGATGAACGCATACAAAGCTGTGAATTTAGGCTTTGCAGATGGCATTCTTTTTGAAGAGGATAAGCAAAAACCTGAAAACACAGAAGAGTTTATGTTTAGCAGAGAATCAGCAATTAGTGCAGTTATGAACAGAGTAAGAAAACAAATTAAAAGCACAGAGCAAAAATCAAACGTATCAGCAGAGTCGCTATATAAGCGGCTTAATTTATTAAAAAGGAGATAACTTTATGAATACTATTTTAGAACTTAGAGAAAAACGCACAAAACTATGGGAAAATGCGAAGAACTTCTTGGATAGCAAAAGAAATCCGGATGGTCTTATATCTTCAGAAGATGCTGCTATTTATGATAAAATGGAAGCAGATGTGGTAAATTTAGGTAAAGAAATCGATAGACTTGAAAAACAGTCGGCAATCTATATGGAGCTAAACATGGCGGTTGGTATGCCTATTTTAGAAAAGCCAACAAATAAAAAGGTAAAGACAGGACGAGCAAGTGAAGAATACAAAAGAGACTTTTTGAATGTACTGCGAGGCAAACCTCAAATTTATAACGTGATGCAAGAGTCAGTCGATGCAGATGGCTCGTTTCATTTCTAATTGTTATATGCGATTGTAATGTTTGTGTATAAATTTCCAAATTTATCTTGATTTTTATAGCGTGTTGTTGTATGATAATGTTGAAAAAACTATTATGGTTTATTAAATTTTAGGGGGTATTTTTATGATAAAATTTTTCGCTGAAAGAAGTAAAGCACTGTTGATATCGGCATTTATCGGCTTATTTTATTTGATTTATATTATTGTATATTTTTATTCTGGAATAGTTGCAAGCACTTCTGGAGCAGAACTACTTGGTACTAGCTTTGCAACAGCATTAGTTACCCCGCATATATTATTTACAGGTGTTGGTGTAATATTTAATTTTGTTGCTTTCGCATTAAAAAAAAGGTGGGCGGCTATCGTTGCTTTGGTAACATATTTTGTGGGAGCAATAATGTTTTTATTATATTTTATATTTATTTTGCCTTGCATAATACTTTCGGGTGTAGGTATTGCTACTCAAGCAAAAATTAACAAGAAATACCTTGAAAATTCTGTTGTTCTAGATTTTAAGAAAGAAGCTGTGTTGCTTTCTATATCTACGTTAATAATTTTACTATTTGGTACTGTTTATATAGTAGCGGCAAATTCAAGTGTAAATAAAAAAGAAAATGGAAGCAGTAATGCTACTAGTGCATTGGGTACATCCAACAATTCTAATGATACAGCAACTTCTTCCGAAAACTATTTAATAAGTGATAATAATAAAGAAAAAGTCTATACACTTGGAGAAACTGTAACATTTAAAGACAAAAATGGCAAAGATATGTATCAGCTGACTATAAATAGTGCTAAGCTAACTGATGATCGAAACCAGTTTTGTGATAAGAATGTGGCCCAAGTCTTTATTTTAGATTATACATATAAAAATTTATCAATGAAAGACGATTTATACATTTCTGATTATGATTTTAAAGTTAGCGACGAAGAGGGAAATATGTGTGATACATATCCAGTTTCAATCGATCGCAATTATCCGAAAAACACACCTTCTGGTTCAAAGTGTACTGCTCAATCGGCATTTGCTACTGTTGCTAAAAGTAACAAAGTAACTATCATATTCGAAAAACATATATATTTTAGCTCAAATAACGAAAAGGCTAAGTTCGAAATTGAATTGAATTAGATATACTTTATTTGGAAAATTTATAACTACTAATATTTTAATGTTGGGTTCTAGTATGTTAATAACATGTGGAATAGATAAAATTTTTAATCTTCCCATGATGTTTTATGTTTTAAATGTAGAGTTATAAATATGGCAGAGCCTTTGCATATACCGGAAACTATCCGACAATTTTGGAGAGATAATCCCACAGAGTATTCAAAAGATGACATACATCATTTGGAGCCGGACAGCGAAGAAACCGTATTTTTAAAATATTTGCTTGAAAATGGTTTTGCCAAGCTAACTATTAAGTTAAATGGTAAAGAAACCGGAAATTTCAACGGACAAACAGAAGCAGATTTAAACATTGAACTCGGTATGCTTACAATCCAAAGGAATGGAGAAGCCATCGGAACCTATAATGGGTCGGAGTCGAAAGAAATTAATGTTAATTTAGGTACTTTAACTATTCAAAGAAATGGCGAAACTATAAGAACTTATAATGGGTCTAATTCAAACAATATAAATATAAGTTTAGGAAATTTAACCATTCAAAAAAATGGAGAAACTGTGGGGTCATACAATGGTTCAGAATCTAAAAATATAAATATCAGCCAAGAAATGCTTACAATCCAGAAAAATGGCACAAATATAGGAACTTATAATGGAGATTCAAGTCAAACAGTAAATATTACAGTTCCAACAATAACCTATGGTACAGGTAATCCTAGCGGTGGGAATAATGGCGATGTTTATATGAGGTATCTATAATGGCAGTTTTATATATTAATAAAGTTCATGGTGCACCTGAACTTGACTTAAAACTTGATATATCAGGAAATTCTGTGACCTTGGCGCTTTATTCTGCAAATGATTATGGAGGAAACTTCGGATATCCAAACGGCATAAATTACGATATTTCTGCCGGAGAATCGGGATTTTCAATAAATACAGGTAGCTTTTCATACTCAACAAGTGGTCAAGTTATAAAAACAGTAAGTGGCGTAATTGGCACAGGAACACTTGAAGTTAGAGTTACTTGTAATGGCTTAGGTAGTTGCTTTGATTCAGATCATATAAATGTTCCTTCATACAATTCAGGCAAATC
>CALWJB010000034.1 GCA_944380895.1 uncultured Clostridia bacterium
TCTCCCTATAAAAAGCCACCCATTTTCCGACACCACGCCTAAGCTTTTTGAGTTTATCATTACTCATTTTGCTTCTCGCTTTCCGTAAATCCGTTTTCGCTTAAATACTCAAAAACATCTTCATCGGGAGCATCTTTAATATCATCAATTTCAGCTCGGTATTTTTGCATTTCTTCTTCATAATCTTTGGAATATCTGTTTTTAATCCCAAGCATTTTTGAAAGGTGTCCGAGAAAATAGATATTAAAAAGCTTAACTATTCCGTCAATGTCTTTCCATTCGGGATTTACTTCGGGTATCGGGTCCTCATTTTCAAACATTTCTATCATAACTCCGAGCGGTTTTTCAGCGGTTTTCTCATCATTTTCAGCTTGAATAGGTTTTAAATTGGCACTCGAAAGTGTATCCTGGAAAGTTTTTTGAAGTCTACCCCAAAGGTCAACATCTCCACTTTGTATTGCTTTTTGTTGCTGTAATTTTATTACGCATAAATCCCGAACTAAACTTTCCCTTGCCATGCTGTCAATTAAAACTTTTGATTTCCACTCTGAAAACTTACCCTCTAGAAATTGGTATTCCTCATAGCTAAACCCATAACCCCAAACTTTTATATATTTGCTTGATATTTTTCTTGCTTTGGTTTCAGAGTTTTCGCTTTCGCTTATATCTTCGTAATCACTACTGAAAAGATAATCATCAAAAGTTTTGTTAATGTATGGAACTAAATTGATTTTAGATAGGTAAGCGTTCATACGATTTAACTGACTTGAATTTTTTGAAGCTTCAAAAAGTGAATCGCAAAAGTATATGTCGAGGAGCATACACATTCGCTTTATTGCTTTACATTCATCGCCGTCAAACTTTTCAAGATACTTTGTGTATATCTCTCCGACACAAGTTTTACAGATAGTTAAAAAACCACCATTGCCTTTGTATAGCATTGATCTTGTTGGTGTAAAAGCATTACTTTTTCGTCTAAATTCATCTCCACATACCGAACACCTATATCTTTGTTCTCTTTGTTTCATAAGCTATCAGCACTTTTTGCAGCAGCTCTTAATATTGATCCAGGTCTGAATACTACTTTCGTACCTCCTTTAATTAACATCGGTTTTGCTGTTCTTGGGTCAGTACCCATACGGTCTTTAACCTCTTTTGTGCTGATTTCTAGGAATCCGTGAATATTAATTTTTTCTCCCGAAGCAACCATATCTGTGATTAGCTCGCTTAAACTTTTTAAAATTCTTTCAGATTCACAGACCTTTAAATTAGCATATTCGGCATACTTCCTTATAAATTGTTTTTTGTTCATTTTCTGCCTACTCCTTTACTTTAAATTTAATTTTTTGCAAGAAAAATAGCTCTCTTTCGAGAGCTTACATTCCTACACCTTATATTATACCGCATAAAATGTGGACATTTATGGACGAGTTCTATTTTCTTTTCTGAAATATCTATAAAGTCGTTTTTTTAAACCGCTTACTCTGTTTCTACCACCAATTTTTGAAGCAGTTTTTTCCCAACTGAAATTATTTACATACCTGTAAGTTAAAATCATTCGAATAATCGGGTCATCAACATTTTCGATATAATCTGTCAGTTCTTCGCAAAGCTTTGAAAGAGCATCTTTTATACTGATTATTTTAATTACAGAATACCCGATTCTGTCTGAAATACTTTTTGACATCGGCATTCCTGTAATTGCAGATGACTTAATTTCCGCTAAAGCATTAAGTTCTGTTAGCCTTTCTTGGTGCATTTTAATTTCCTTTTTAAGATAGTGAAGCTGCGAAAGTTGCTTATTAGTCATAGAAATATCTGCCTCTTTAATCTAAATATTTTGCCGGTAATTACGTGTATATCATACTTAGATTTTAGCAGTTAAATTGCGAGTATTCCTATATCTTACTTTGCCGTATCGATAATTTTTTATATCTGAAAATTTTAGATTTTAGCTCAACAAAAAAATAAGCTTTCAAAAGAAAACTTATTTTAAGTATTATTCATTTTTGTAAATGGTATCTGATAACTTTTCAAAAGTATCTATAAATTCTTTTACTATGCGTTGTTGGTCGGGTGTAAATCTATCTAATAAATTTTCCTTGTCGCCGGTATTCGATTTATATGAAAGAACATAATTAGGACTAACATTTAATGCGTTGCAAAACTTAATTAACGTTTCAATAGTCATTCCTGACTTGCCTTTTTCCATTAAATTGAGAGTTCTGTTGCTAATCCCAACGAGTTCTGATAAATATTCTTGTGTATAACCTTTTTCTTTTCTCGCCATTTTTATTTTTTTACCCATTAACTCTTTATCATATGTCAGCATCTTATCACCTCTCTATTTAATTTTCACATGATATGGCATGAATATTAATGAGGTGTGGCGTTGATTAATTGATATACCATATTGATTTATATTTGGAAATTTATTACAATTGAAACAGGAGCCACGAATTAAATCGTTAGCTCCCAAAAACAAATAATCGTTTGCTTATAATTTGTACTTATTTTTTAAATGAACCAAAAATTTATCAAGTTCCTTAACAGCTGCTTGAGGAAGATTATCAAGTATTATCAAACGAGAAATCGTTTTATCATTGGAAAACTGATTTTGCGATGTTCCTAAAAGATAGTCGACAGAAACATTAAAAAACTTTGCGATTCTTATTTTCATTTCGTCATCAGGTGTACTTAGATTTCGTTCATATGAGGAAACTGTGTGTATAGATATACCTAATTTATCCGCCAATTCTTTCTGTTTAAGACCTCTATCTTTGCGTAACTCACCTAGTCTTTCTCCGATCAATCTACCACCTTCTAACACTATATCTATTTTTTTAGTTTAATATAATTCTTATTTTTTTATTTCATACCCGTAAGAAACATACGTCTTTTATTTTTTAACCCATAAGTATATTATTGATATGTGAGAGTTGGGGTATTCATAAAACAATAAAAAGGTGGTGAAAAATAAAATTAATTTCATAAGATAATTACGAATGCAAATTATTTGTTTTTGAAAAAGTATTACTAGTTAAGGGCGGAGGATACGAGGTGAAGGAAAATTTAAAAAACAAAATTAGGTATGCCAGAATAAAGCAGGGAATGACACAGGCTGAATTGGCAATTAAACTAGGTATTTCGCCTTCTACAATTGGAATGTATGAACAGGGGAGAAGAATACAAGACTATTATACACTTGCTAAAATGTGTGATATTTTAGATATGTCCGTATTCGATTTTTTCCCTTATGATAAAGTTTTTAGTGTAGATGTAGTTTTAAAAAGCATAATAGAATGCCTAAGCGACAACAATAAGCCTGTACTTTTGAATGGAAAAATTTTAGATGAACAAAATAGAAATAACATTGTGTGTATGATGAGATTAATACTAGGTAGTAAATAAAAGAGGTAAACAAAATGGCAAAAATAATAGTAAAAGACGAAAAAAAGGTTAGAGAAATATTTGATAAGGTATATGGAATAGCCTATTATGGCGAATATTTTAATGATGAAAAAAACAATTTTGGAATCCCTTATGAATTTGAAGCAAAAGGTGAAATAAGTAAAATTAATTCCAAAATTTATGATTTAAGATGTAAAATGGCAAAAGAATTTGGTGGTGAAAAATGCGACATTGATGATTACGAAGATTTATGCAAGCTCGTTTCTTATTATGATGATTTAATGCAAGGGTTTTGCTATAAAATGTTTCTTTATGGCTATGCTTTAAATCTTGATAATTTTGAAAATTAATAAAAATAATAAATATATTATCGCCGAGTAAAACATTAAGTTCTTTATTCGGCGATAGTTTTATGCTTTTAAAACATTCAAAATATTTGGATTCACAATTAAATATTCATCTTCCGTACCAACAAAAAAATCTCTAAGAGAACCATTGGTGTATAAAATATCAAAACCCATTAATTTTGTAAGAAGTCCGGAATTAAACCATACATAAGCTTTGTTTGATTTATAATACTTTTTTCTTTCTGCAATAAGTTTTTGGCACACGGGGTCTTGTTTCATTTTATCGCCAAATTCTTTAAGTACTTTTTCTTCTTCTTTTACATAATCTTCTTCTGACAAATTCATGCTAATTAGCTCATCTATTTTTTTATACATATCAGCAGATGCTTTTTCAACATATTCGTTTAGGTTATCAAAAATGTATTCATTTTTGGATTTGTTTTCAAACTCTCCGAATTCTTCACTATGTCTCTTGATTATGAGTTCTTTTAGTTTTTCTAAATAGTCATTATTCAGAATTTTAACGTTACTTTTTGAAATAAACATCTTGATTAGCGTATCATCAGGATTTTGTTTATTGGCATAAGATTTAGCACAGTCTAAGCTTGTTGTTGTGTAAATTCCGCTACCTCTAACGTTCCAACAAGATATAAAAACTTTCCCATTTTTGAATTCATCAGCATATGACTTATTTTCTACTCCACGATATAAAACAGTGTTTCCAACAGATTTTTCTTCAAAATCTTGCTTACTCAGTAAGTTGGATTCAGGAATTTTACTACCAATAATTTCTTTACAGACATCATCAATTTTTTCGGGATTAATGTTATTATTTTTACTCAAAAACTCGGTCATCTTTGTGTACAAAAGTTCAGCATCGTCAATTTCGTTTGCAAAAATACCACTAAAACTACTTACTGAAAAAACAGTTAAAGCACTAAATAATACACTAAAAATTTTTTTAAACTTCATTTTTTTCTCCTATTACAAGTTTACAATTAGATATACATAAGTCCGCCAAATTATTGCTTTTTTCTTCGATTTTTGAAGATAATTCTTCTGATATCTCACACTTGCTTCCGACTACTGCGGGGACAATTATAAAAACTCCTAAAAGATTCCCTGCTTGCTCATGAATGTCATCTAAACTTATTTCAAATCCCAAAGATTTATACGTTCTTTGCATTAAGTCATCGAACACGAATAGATTATTCTTCTGTGGATAATCAGAATACTTTTTGATGGTACGCATTGCAAAACTTTCAATTTCATTTTCAGGGGCACCTGCTATTTTGCTTAAATCACCGATATCCCATCCAGATGTAATCTGTTTAAAATTAAATCTATTCAAAAATTCATTGTAAAGTATTCCTGATTTTTTAGAAAAATAGCTATCCAAAATACCACAATTCATCATATATTCAGAATATGAGGAGTAATCACGACCCAAAACGTCATTTAGAAATTTTTTAGTTTCATTATCTTGAAAAACATGAACTCTAAAACCGTAGGCAAACCATTTTTCTTCATTCGTTTGGGCAAGTTTTTCCATTTCGTTTACAAATTTATCGGAGTCTGAATCCACACCGGTTTCTTTATCAAATTTAAATCTTCCTATATCGGCATAAACCATACCCGATAAAAATGCATCTTCTTCGTTTTTAGAAGGCTTTTCTTCAAGCTTTTCAATTATCTTTTTCCCCAAATTAAAGTGAGTATTTCCAAACAAAGCATTCGCCTCCATATTTAAACAATTTACCCCGAAAAATAAAGTTACTAACGATAAACATATCATTTTTTTAAATTTCAATTTTTATACATCTCCCTAATTATAATTATACCATAAATTAACCTAAAATTCAATTATAAACTAATCGATGTATTTAACTTTTTTCTTCCTTCCGTTAACCCACTCGCTATCTAAATCAGAGTTATTATCAGCTGCAATTTCAAACAGAAGATACATCATGTCATAAATTTGATGAGAAAATAGCTTTGTTATCGGAATTCTTAACAGCTGATTTTAATAGCTTAAATTCTTTTTCAATCCACATTAGTTTTTGCTTTTGATTAACCCCAAAGGAATTAATTTTTACAAGAAATTCTTTTACTTCATCTCTGTAATCATTCAAGCACATATATTTATCCCTACATTTTTTAAATTTCAATTTCTTGGACTTCTGCATTTTTTATTCCATACCCATATATGTTTCCGTTTTCAGGTATTCCAAGTGTATACGCTTTTATCGCCCTGATTACAATATTATGAGTAACTAAAAGTACAGTTTTATCTTTATACTCTAGCTTTATCTCATCTAAAAAGCTCCACACTCTTTTGCAAAAATCTTTTATATCTTCTGCGTTTTCATAATGCACATTTTTATTGTAATTGAAAAAGTCTGATATTTCTTCATTCGTGAATTCGGAAAAATATTTTCCGTCTAAAACTCCGGCCTCTCGTTCTCTTAAACGCTTGTCAAATATCACAGGCATATTTTTAACGTTTGCAATTTTACAAGTAAGTTTTGTGCGGTCATAAGGAGAACAAATTACTAAATCGTAATCTATATTTTTTAAAATTTCTCCGGCACATTTTGCTTGTTCTATGCCTGTTTGGTTCAATTTTGCCTCATTTCCACATGATAATCTTTTTTCTTTATTCCAGTCCGTTTGTCCGTGTCTTAATAAATATAGTTTCATAAAAATCACCAACTTAAACTATTTTTGCCCCAAATGGCATAAGTGAAAGCTTTGCAAATTTAATAGTTTGAAGTCCAATCGGAATTCCAACAATCGTTAAACACCAAAGTAGTCCGATGGCAAGCGACCACAGAGCAAGATTAAGACCAAATACTAAAATCCACAAAATGTTTAGCAAAAGCGAAACTGTGCTACCGCCATAAACAACTTCTCTGCCAAACGGAAATAGCATTAAATTTGCGAATTTAAAACATTGTGTTCCAAATGGTATACCCACAATGGTTACACACAAAACAAGCCCTACTACTGCCCAAAAAGTCGAAAGAATTAGTCCGCCGAATATTATCCATAAAATATTTGCAATTGTTTTCACAGTAAAATGCCCTCCTTTGTTATAATTTTAAAATTTGCGAAATAATATTTTTTAATTTTCAAAGCCTTTATCAATTTTTTCCAATCTTGCTTTCAAGTTTGTCCATAATTCGTTTCGAATAAATTCTTGAGTTGGTTTATATCCATATTTGGCACATCTAAATAATTCAAGCATAGTTCCGATTTTGTGCATTAATTTAATTTTCTCTTTACTTACTTTTGTATCAGAAATATCGTTATACTTATTTACAATTCGTGAAGCTATGTCATAAGGAATCCCAAATGAACCAATAGTTGCCGATGTAAAACTAAGGTATATTGGTGCTCCGACAAATAAAGCATCAAAATCAATTAAAGCAAATTTGTGAGTTTTTGGATTATACACTATATTTTGAGCTCTTATGTCAGTATGAACCAATGCACAAGTTTTCTCATCACTTTTATCACGATTTTCAGCTTCATTTATTACATCAAGTAGCATTTGTTTATCTTCTTCGTTTAATGCTCCCGCTTGGTCAAAATAGTCGTAAGCGTCCATGAATTTAATGTGGTTAGAAGCAATAACATCGTCAACTGAAAAACTTGTCGTTTTTTCTTTGCTGTGGGAATAATTTAAAAACTCAGCCATACCATTTATCAAACTTTGAATATCGTCTTTACTATATTTTTCAATTTCATTAGGATCAAATCTTTCGCCTAAGTATTCTTCAATTACAAAATCATCGCCAAATTTAACGTAATTGGCAATTTTTAAATCACCCTTATAATCTTTATAGTATTTTTTGATTTTTTCATCCGTTTTTCTTTGGTTTTGAATCCAACGCTCTGAATTTTCAGGATTATTAGGGATTTTTAAAACAAATTCATTTCCATTTTTATCTTCGAGTTTATATGCAGTTGCAAAAGCACCGCTCATACCTTTATTGCTCACAAATTTGTAGTTATCGCCAATTTTTTTCTGATAATATTCCATTTCGGCTTCACTTAGAGTGTTATTAGAATGATTTTTAATAGTTTTGACCGATTGTGTTTTACTTTCACTTTGTGAAACAGAAGAAGCTGCATTTCCCATAGCATAAGTGTGAGTATTATTTATAAGCCCTGTAAATCCGGTGATTGCAAGAAGGCTTGCTGCCATAACTCTATTAAAATTACCTTTTCCTCCGGCAACTTCACTAAGCATATCGTCATTAATTAAACCGCTATTTTCCTCATTTAAAAATCTAAAAATATCTTTTGCTGTGATAAAAAAACCATTTTCTCTTGCGAGTGGAACAAGCTTGTCCTCGATAGTTTCAAGATTTAAATCATGAATATCCAAATTCTCCAAAATGTCCTTGTTTTCTTTCAAAAACTCAAAAAACAGTATTACTTTATACATAATAAATTCCTCCTCATATAATCTACTAAATACCAATAAATTTAAAAATTGCTCTTGTCCTCACAAATACTAGTTACCCAACTTTGATAAACTTCTCGAATACCATCGTCAAATCCATCTTTTTGATAATCTTTTTTGTATATTTCTATAAATCTGTCATACCCATATTTTTCTATTATAAATTTGACAAATGAAATACCTATGGAATACGTTTTATCCGAATTGTTTATGTTATTCCAAGAAAACATTTCTTCGATTGAATTAGGTAGCTTATCTTTTAAAGACACATTTTCATTATCTGTTTGCCCTGCTTCGTATTGAGCTATACCTTCTTCCAAAACGCTACACTGAGAATCTCTTATCTTAGATGTTGTAATATGCGTAAATTCGTGAACTACAACTTTAAGTATGTCATCATAAGTCCTATTACTTTTTCCGCTATTAATTGGAGAAACAATCCTTATAGTGCCTTGAGTTGACGTTCCTACCACCCAATCGTCAGTTACATCGGGCTGTAAAAAGAAGAAAAGCCCTTGTTTAACAGCGACATTAATTGCTCTATGTAAAGATTCCAAATCAGAATAAATTTTGACTTCTATCGGTTTATCGAATGTTTGTTTAAAGTCTGTTGTTATTCTTTGATAATTATTTTCCAGATAATTTTTTACATCTTCTATGCAACTTTCGTCTGACATATTGTAAGAAATCTTAAAATGATTGCTCATTATTTCTTTATCAAATCTATTTGTGCTGATGTTTGAAAACCATTTAAATAGGATTAACCCACCAAACAAAACGAGAACAGTTAGAAACAAAATTAATATACTTCTTTTTATAAATTTACTCACAATAAATTCCTCCTCTTATAAATCCCTAAATACCAATAAATTTAAAAACTTCGTTTATAGGTTGGTTGATTGCTGAATGGTTAAGTCCCATAAGCGAAAGCGAAAATAAAATTATTCCTACAACAATCAATCCAATTGATATGTACACAAGCTTTCTGGTTTTAGAAACTTTTTTGTATGTGTTTTCCTCTGACTTTATTATTTTATCATTACTCATTTTGAATTTCTCCTTTTCTCTGAACGTTCTTTGATACTTTGATAAGTGTTTTTACAAAAACTTGATATCTTGTTGATTAGTTTAGCTGTTCCAATTGTTATAAGCATTGTAAATCCTACACAAATCATAGATACTCCCAAAGCTGAAAATGTACTAAGTAAACTTTGAGTTATAAATGATACTGCTATACCTAGTGCTATAACCGAACCTATCCCTCCAAGAGCGATTAGTCCGAAAAGAATCAAGAATACTATTCCAACAAAAGTTAAAATTCCTACCGCAATTGGACTCCATATAGGAAATGAAAAAACTATAATTGCAAGCATAAACAAGTAGCCATGTTTTGTGAGGAGTGTGTCTATAAAATCAAAAACTTTTTCTACTGTCGTTCTTTGAGGAATACCTTCAGGCATTAATTTTTCTGCAATAGTTCTCGTGCTTTCCATTTGTGAAGTCGCCTCTTCCTCACTCATTCCGCTTTCAATTCTGTCGTCTATGATTTCACTATAATAATTTAGTGTTTTCACCCTTTCTTCTTCTGATAAAAAATTCAATTTACATTTAAGGTCATTTAAAAATTCTGATTTATTCAATTTTGTTCTCTCCTTCTATAAAATTATAAATTTTCATAACTTCTCCTTTGCTACTAAGAAAATCAGTTATACGTTTTTTACCTTCTTCGGTAATTTTGTAATACTTGCGTAATCTGGTGTTATACTCTCTGGTATAAGTCGTAAGATATCCTGAAGCCTCAAGCCTTTTTAGTATCGGGTAAAGTGTGGATTCAGAAATTTCTATATACTCCGATATATCCCCAATAAGCTTATAACCATATAAATCTTCGTTTCTAATTGCTGCAAGTACACAAATTTCTATGAACCCTTTTCTCAATTGTGCATCCACAAGCACGCCTCCCTATTAATCATTGTACATCATGTAGTATAGTCTGCCGAGCGGTAGTATTTTACGAATTCTATTTTTCTCTATCAATTATAGAAAAATCTAAATTTATAATACTTCACTCAAAACTGACCAAATACAGTATACTTTTAAGTTTTTGTGAGTTTCAAAAGAGTATAGTGAAAAGATATTTCTTTGCCGTCTAAAATACCATTTTCAATTCCCTCATTTATAGTTCTTGATAATTTTTTAGCTTCGTAAGATTTTTCAATATAATCAAATATTTTGTTTCCAAGCTTAGTTGAAGCAGAGTTTTCAAAAAAACAAGCAATATACATCGATTTTATATCTGAAGCATTAAATGCCTTGTTACAGAGTTCAAAACAAGCTTCACTCATATAACCTTTACCTTGAAAATCTTTATCCAACCAGTACCCTAACGATAATGAACATCCATCATCTTCTAGCATTAAATCAAACTTCCCTATGGGTGTTTTACTATCTTTCAATTTGATTGTAAATTCCAAAGAACTACTTATCACATCAAAGCCTTTACCTATTAAAAATTTTTGTGCTTTTTCTTTGGTATCGAATCCATCGCTAATACTTGGGCTCGGATCTAAATACTTTGTTGTTTCTTTGTCTAATAAGTATTCTGAAAGTTTGTCTACATCATCTTCAACGAATGGGGTTATTATTAAACGTTCCGTTTCAATTTCTAAGCCTTTTAAATCACTAAATTTATACCCTTCTGTAAAACAAGTTGAAAAGCGAGGATATGTTATGTCAAAATCATTACCTGAATGTGCTGTTGCCGGTGTAAAAAGCATACCAAAAATGATTAATGTTAAGCAAAAAGGCGATAAAACCTTTGACTTTAATATAGACGTTAAATTCATGCTGTAATTCCTCCTTTCATAATGTTATTTAAATATAAATCCTTACTTTTAAGCGATGTAAGTACGCAATTTTCTATAAAACCTTTTCTCAATTGTACATCTACAATAATACCTCCTTATTAACTATACTATATCACACATAGTATAGTTTGTCAAGCAGTATATCGAAAATTTTATTTTTCTTTGAATTTGTGGTAAAATAAGATATTAGAATATTTAGGGAGGAAAGCTTATGAAAAATAATTTTAAATATAAAAATTGGGATTTACAAAACTATATTGAACTTGAAAGAAAAGCAAAAAATTTAACAGAAAACGATCTCGAAAATGTTTCAGGAGGAATTATGAATAAAAAGTTAGCAACAAGCATCCTTATGGGTCTGTCAGTTTTAACAGCATCAAATAATATTGCAAAAGCCAATGAAAATACGTCTTTAGTGGCAACAACTTCTCAAAGTGAAGTTAAAAATCAAAACGTTAACTTTGAAATAACTAGGCAGCAATCCATAGAAGATATAAATTATGTTTTGCAAGTAATTAAAGACAGACACGCATCATCAGTAGAAAAACTTCCCGATGAAGTTGTAAATCAAGCTAAAATCGAAATCGCAAATCTTAAAGATAAGGTTAGTGTAATTGAAGAATTCCGTATAGTTTCTAGGATTTTTACAAAACTTAACGATGAACACTCATTTGTATACACGCCAAATTGTAGCAAAGGAAAGTTACCTTTTGATACAGAACTACGTGATAATAAAATTATATGTATAAACGGAGATTTTAAGGATTATGAAATTGTATCTATAAACGATATGGCAATACCAGACTTATATAAGAAATTTAAAGAACACCAGCCGCATGAAATCGACGAATGGGCATATTATAATTTTTTTGAATCTCCTTATCGTTTGTATGGAGGCTCCTTAACCCTTGCCGGAATTGATGTGTTTAAACCTATAAAAGTAACATTTAAAAAAGGTACAGATACAAAATCCTCGAATTTCAGCTTAAAAAAATCTGCAATGCAAAACGAAGAAGCTTGGGTAAAATTCGAAATAGACGAAAAACAAAGTGTAGGTATTTTTACTCTTGACGAATGCATTCTTAATGATGAATATCTTAATACAGTAAATAAATTTTTTACCGAAGTTAAAAATAAAAACTTAAAAAACATAGTGGTAGACGTTAGAAATAATAGTGGTGGTCAATCTAAGGTAATAGATGAATTTACCAAATACATTAAAAATTTACCACCGATAATAAAGGACTTTCGTGAATATGCTAGGAAGAACGATAAATTGGTGTACAAAGATTATAGTTATAAGTTAACAGAAGAAGATATAAAATTGAGAAACACTTTACCGCTCTATGATGGTAACATATATATTTTAACTTCCCACGCTACGTTTAGTTCGGGCATGTGGTTTGCAGCTATTTTCTCTGACAATAATCTTGCCAAAATAGTAGGAGAAGTACCTGGAATTTCACCAGAAGGATTTGGAGAAGTAACTGAAGCTTATGTTACACCAAATGCTAAATTAAAATTTAGTACTTCACAAAATAAGTTTTATCGCCCTGATGAAACAAAAGATGGCAAAAAGCTAATTCCTGATGTACAAGTACCGGCAAAAGATGCACTTAATAAAGTTTATGAAATAATCGATGAAGAAAAAAATTACGGACACTTTGAAACAGAGCATTTTGACGTTATCTATCCTAAAGACAGCAAAGAACAATGCGAAAAAGCATTAAAAGAGCTTGAAGAAAGCTACAATAAAGTAACAGGTGATTTGAAAGTCAAAGTAGACAAGAGAACCAAAATAAAATTTTTCAAAACTAAAGATGATTTTCATAAGAGTATAGGCTGTTACGGAACCGACTATGCAAACTGGGTAAATGGCACAGGAAATGACGGATTTATAAAAACACATCTTGAACTTACACCCGAAAGAATGAAAGAAATACTCGTTCATGAATTTACTCATATCGCAGTAGAAAATATAAATAGTAGTCATATTCCGTTTATATTTAATGACGGAATTGCAACTTATGAAGCAAATCAAACTTGGCTGAAAGGAAATCTGCCAAATTTGACCGACATACCTGAAACACCTGATTGGCTGATTAAGCATCCTCAAAATCAAGTAGGTTATGCACTGGCATACTCTTTTACCGAGTTTATAGTCAAGAATTATGGCTATGAAAAAATTCGTGAGCTTTTAAAACAAGATTATGTGTCAAATGACTTCAATTTTGACAATATGAAAGATATTTATTCCAAATGGAGAACTTCGGTGTTAAATCGCTAAAAAATAATTGACATTATATATATATATATATATATATAATGTGTACAAGTGTAGTCGCGCTGCCACTTTCTTATATTAAATTTTACAAGGAGGAAATTAGTATGGAAAACAAAGAAGAAAAAATCAAAGCGTTTTTCAGTAGCGAAGAAAACATCAAAAAACTTATGGATAACGAAGAATTTATGAACAGAATTTCCGACGGAACAGCAGATCCCGAAACTTATCAATCGCAATTTAAAAAGTTAGGGCTTGATTTAACCGATGAAGAAGCAACCCAAACCGCTGAAATGACAAACAAGCTTTTGAATACCCCGCCTGAAAAGTTGAAGGATATCTCGCTTGAAAATGTAACCGGTGGACATAATTGTGCCGTCGAGGGAGCTTACCTCGGGGCGATAACCGGCACTGTACTCAGTTTGCCGGGATTAGCCACTACAACTGCCGCTATTGTTTGCCGCGTTAAATCCAGCCAATATAAGAAAAGCGGAGATACGCAGAAAGCTTTGGATTATGCAAAGGCGAGCAATACGCTGGGTGCAATATCGGGAATTATACTACCGGTGCCCCTTCTAACAGCGGTAACATGCGTTCCCAGTGTGGTGGAACATGAAATACACCAAGCAAAGCAACGAAAACAGCTTAATGATTCTTATAAACATAAATAAGGTTAAACTTCTTCGCGAATAGCAAGCAGAAAAGGCTACACTTAATCAATCTTTGAAGGAGGTAAAACTATGGAAATTTTAAAGCCAAGAAAATTGAGTTTTGGCAAAGTAATGCTGATTACTATTTTTGTGACATTATTCTTTTTGCTGGGAGGTTATCTGCATTATTATACATTTTTATCATCAATTCCGTACGATGTTAACGGAATCCATGTTTGGCAGAGCTTGTGGGACATATTATGGGCAAGCTTAGCGTTTGTATTTATAAAATATTATAACAACGAACTGGAATTTCCTGTAAATGAAATGTTTAACTTCAAAAATATAAATTTCAAAATTATACTTATTGTCATATTTGTAATTGCTTTGCTTCAACCAATCGGCTCGCTTATACTCTACAAAAAGGTTTCAATATCTAACGATTTTAACCTATTTGCATCTATAATCAATTTCTTTATCGTAGGTCTAACAGAAGAAATAGTGTTCAGAGGCTGGGCAATGAATGCTCTATCAAAAGTTACAAGCACAAGGAAAGCTAATATTATACAATCCATATTTTTTATGCTGGCTCATCTTTTGCCTTGGTGTGTAATGCTACTTGTGGGAGGAAACATTTCAAATATTCCTGTTTTGTACTTATGCCTTCAGCTCCCGATGACTTTTGTAACAGGATGCATATTCGGAAGAATTATGAACAAAACTCATTCTCTTTGGACTCCCATAATTATTCATTGCTTGTGGGATGTAACAGCTGACCTGTTCGGAATGATGTAGTAAATCAAAAAAATTTATAAATTAAAGAAGGGAGTGTAAGTTATGGAAAATTTGAAATCAAGAAAATTGAGTTTTGGCAAAGTAATGTTAATTACCATTTTTATAACGTTGTTTTTTCTTTTGGGAGGATATCTTCATTCCTATACATTTTTATCAGCTATTCCGTACGATATTGAAGGAACAGGAGTATCGGTTTGGGGAAACATTTGGAAAATAGTTTGGGCAGGATTAGCATTTTTATTTATAAAATTCTACAATAAAGAGCTTCCTATCCCTATAAGTAAAATGCTGAGCTTCAAGAAAATAAACTTCAAAATTATATTTATAGTTTTAGCTGTAATTGCGTTAGTTGATTTTTCAGCTTCGATTGTTATGCAAACAAAAACACCTAATAATTTTAGCTTTCTTTATTTGGTAATTAATTTCTTTTTTGTAGGTTTAACTGAAGAAGTAGTGTTTAGAGGCTGGGCAATGAATGCATTTTCGAAAGTTACAAGTACAAGAAAAGCCAATATTATACAATCTGTATTCTTTATGCTAGTTCATCTCTTGCCGTGGTCTTTGGCACTATTCATGGGGTCGGTAACTATATCAGAAATTCCTATACTGTCATTAGCTATCCAGCTGGTTTATTGTATTGTTTTTGGTTGTGTTTTGGGTAGAATTTTCAACAAAACAAATTCTCTCTGGACAACTATAATTATTCATTGCCTTAATGACGTAATTGCAACGTTTTTTGGTTTAGGATTTTAGAGGTTTATAAATTAAAAAAAGGAAGTGTAAGTTATGCAGAATTTAAAATCAAAGCAATTAAATTTCAAAAATGTAATGTTTTCAATGGCGGTAATAATGCTAGTGTGGGCGGTGGTTTGGTATCCATTTTATTATTTTGTATTTCCAAAAGATTTAAGTACAACAATGAGTGACCTGATTGGCATCAGCCGTGAATACTTAAGAATGTTGCCTGCGGTTTTGTTTTTTATTTACTACAAGGATAGTATTAAAACTAACCTTAAAGAGATATTTTCGCTTAAGTTTAATTACAAATGGTTCTTTATTGTTTTACTATTTTGTATAGCTTATCCATGTGCGGTCTCTTATTTTACAAACGGCAAAATTTATTTTAATCCTCAAGAAACGACTCTATATAACGTGGTGTTGTGGCTTAGTTTGGGGCTTTGCCAAGAGTTTGTTTTCAGAGGCTGGAGCTATAATGCCTTCAAAGAGGTAACTTCAAAGAAAAATGCCGTTATAATTTCAAGTGCGTTTTTCTCGGTGAGCCATTGGTTTGCACATTTCTTTATGTTTTTTGACAACAAGTTTAATCTTGCAAATTTTATTTCAGTTACGATTTTTACATTTGTTTTTGGGGTAGCCATGTGCATCTTTATGATTAAAACAAAAAACAAGTCTATTGTTCCACTTATTATTTTTCACGCCGTTTGGGATTGGTTAGTTACTGCGGCAGCACACTAAAAAGAAAGGAAGTAATAATTTATGGAAAAAATAATTTCGCAGAAAAATTATAAGCCGTATCTCTATATAGGCGCATTTCTCGCAGCTTTTACGGCAATGTTTACGCTAAATTTCATTTTGCCCGTAAAAAACATTATATTTATAAATCACTTTGGCGATATAACCGCCAGAGCCGGCAATTGGTGTTATCTTCTTGTATGCGCACTTGCAAGTTACTATATTTTAAAAATCAGAAAGTTTAAACTTTTAGATTTAAACGTTGGCATAGCTTTGGGCTGCATTGGCTGGTATATCGGCTACAACGGTTATATTTCGTCAATTACGGTATTCGTGTGCTATTATTCGGCGTGCCAAATATTTAGGAAACACAGCCAAGAAAATAAATATTTAGATATTGACATAAAAATGGTTTTAAAATCCCTTCTGCTGGGCATAATGCTCGCTATCCCATTTGCAATTATCAATGTTGTTGTTATGAACTTTTTATCCGGCAGTAGTTTTAAAAACTTTAGTTTTGGCAACGTTATTCCTGCAGCAATGAACGCAATTCCTCCCGGAATATCTGAGGAAGTTATATTTCGTTTTTTTCTGTTGGCATTCGTAACTCAGGTTTTTAAAGGTAATATTCCAAAAGATAAATTCACTACATTTCTTGTTTATTTTCTGTGTATTGTTCCGCATAACTTAATTCACTATCCTGCTGTTTTTGTAAACAGCCCCATGGTGGGTGTAGCCGTTGCCTTGTTTACGGCTTTGCTTTACGGAATACCGATGACATGGTTAGTCAGAAACAAAAATTTGCATGCTGCTACCGCTTTCCACTGGTTTATAGACTTCATAAGATTTTTATTCTAAATTCCAAATTCCCAAATGTCCTTTTGCTTTGATTGGGTTGTCCAATGTTTCGATATTTTTCAAAATCCAAGCATATCTGCCTTTTGAATATAATCCGCATATATATTCATTTTTGTTTTTCCTTATTTCATTAATAAAATTATCGTCCATCTGGATACAGTCAACCAGATCGCAACAACAAATTATATTTCCGTAATTTAATTCATTTACATCAACCAAGGACATCAAATCTTTATTGCTTCTGTAATCTTTTGGTATTTTAGTGGAGCTGGCATGAATATATAACTTACCCCTGTAATTTGTTTTCCAACTTCTTGTTTCGATTGTTTTAACACCATTTTTTATTAATGTTGCAAACGGCTCTGTTAAACTTAATACTTTCATTAAAGAACACCTCTTATTATAATATTTATTATGATTTTAAAAGGAGGCTTTAAATGTGATAATAAAAAACGTAGTTAACGATGTGTCTGATAAAATAGAAAAGATGCTAGGAGATAATATAGTCGGTATATATCTTTTCGGCTCACTTGTACTTGGAGATTTTAACGAGAATTTTAGTGATATAGATTTAATGATAGTCCTGAAAAAAGGTATAAATAAAGACGAATTTGAAAGAATAAAAGACTTGCAAAAATATATTTCTGAGAAATATTCAAGATTCGGCACAGACGGCATAGAAATGATTTTTGTAAGTACCGAAACAATTAAAAACTATCTTGTTAAAGAAACCTTTTTAACCGCAGTAGCACCCGGAAATCCTCTCGAAACAGTTGTTTGTAAGCCTGAGTTTCTGATTTATTTTTATATCGTAAAAAATTACGGCAAAACAATTTTAGGTACTCCTAAGGAAGAAGTATTCCCTATTATTTCAGAAACCGATTTTGTAAATATGTCAAATAAGGTTGCTACTGAAAACATACCCTACTGGAAAGAAGCTTGCAAAAAGACACTTCATGAACAATTTTACTCTGTTATCACACTCTGCAGGGCACTTTACATCAAAGAAAATAAAACCTATCCTTCTAAACTTGAAGCTAAAAACTGGACTAAAAATAAATATCCAAATTTTAAAGATATTATAGAGTACGCTTGGAATCAGCGAGGCAAATGGAAAGAAACAGATGAACCTACTGATGAACATAAACATAAAGAAATAATTGAATTTTTTGGATTTGCAAAAAGTAAATTAAGTGATTTAGTAATTGAAAACATAAAAGAAAATATTGTTTCAAACGAAAATGTTTTGGAAATCTTGAAGTATAGTCATTGGAATCCAACAAAGGAAAAACTATCAAAACTGGCTGAGAAATATCATAAAGATAAAGGTATTCTTCCCTTTGCAAGTTTTGATGAAAATAAGATCTCAGGAATAATTGTAGTTCAAAAAATCGAAGGCAGAACTTACGAAATAATTGATATAGCGGTCGATAAACATCATCGAGGACAAGGTGTTGCTTCAAAACTAATCGACTATATTATAAAAAATCTAGGTATTAAAACTCTTTTTGCCGAAACGGACGATGATGCAGTAGGATTTTACGAAAAATATGGTTTTAAAACTGAAATCATAAAAAATAAAGAATATACAAGATACAAATGTACTCTAAGTTTATAATTTTAATCAAAAGGATGTATTATTATGAGAATGCCAAAACAGGTATTAATAATAACTTACAGAGTAAAAAATCAAGAAATTGAATACCTCGTATTCAAAAGAAAAGATTTGAAATGCTGGCAATGGATATCTGGTGGGATGGAAGATTTTGATAAAGATTTACTTGGTACTGCCAAGCGTGAGCTATACGAAGAGACTGGAATAAAAGATAATGTAGTTATTGAAAATCTTGAAATAGTTACGAAAATTCCTGTTGTTAATATTGTCGGCGATTTTATGTGGGGTAAAGACGTATTTTATTCGGAAGAATACGGATTTGCTGTGGACATAAGTAACCAAAAAATTAGCTTAAGTAATGAACACGAAGAATATAGGTGGGTAAATTATGCTCAGGCACAAGAACTACTAAAGTATGACAGTAATAAAAGTGCTCTTTGGGAACTAAACGAAAAATTGAAAAGAAAGATATAACGGCATCTATAATTTTATTAATCAATAAAATAAATTAATGAAAGAAGGAAAAAACATGAATACTAAGTTTTTCAAAAAACTATCTCGCTACAACTTTATTATTATCGCACTTATCTCGGTTATATCCGTATTTTTAGGATATAGCACAATAAAAGAGCCATCTATTTCGGGAGCGAATTTCACAGGGAAAATTATCACTCTTGACGATGTGAAAAATAACGATTCCCCTTCGCTCGACATGGTTATGAGCCATGTTTACAATATAGCAAAAGCGCCACATCCTTCGGGGAGCGAAGCTATTTTAGACGTAAGAAATTACATAACCGAGCAAATTTCTAAAATGGGATTAGATTACGAAATCCAAACTTTTGAAAGAGATATTTTAAACGAACGCTTGCAAAAACACCGTGAACAAATTGCAAATAATTCGGAACTGGCGGCATTTAGGGATGATTATGCAAAAAACGAAGGTTTCGATTCGTTTGAAGATTATTATAAACACTATCTTCAAGGGAATACCGAATATAAAAACATATTGGTAAGAGTCGGTCCCGAAAATTCGGAACATAAATTTTTAATGATGGCTCACTATGATAGCGCCAAAGAAAGCCCCAGCCTCGGTGCCGGAGACGATGGTGTTTCGGTTGCTTCTCTTTTGGAATGTATGAGAATTTTAAGCCTTAAAAAAGATATGAAAAATACCGTATATTTCTTAATAACCGATGGCGAAGAATTAGGGTTGGTCGGCGGAGATTATTTTGTTAAAAACCCGCTCTTTAACCCAAGCGAAATAACATTAATTACAAATTTTGAGGCAAGAGGAAGCAAAGGCGTTCCGTTCATGTACAGAAGTTCGGGAAACAACAAAAACTTACTGAAAATCCTCTCCAAAAATGTAGATAAAAAATGGACGTTCTCATGGCTCCCAGATATATTTAAAACTATGCCTAACTCCTCCGACCTCGGATTATTTATAAAAGCAGGTTATCGAGGCCTTGATTTTGCAATGGCACAAGATTTCAAAAACTATCACCAACCTACCGACAACTTTGAAAACTTAAGCGTAAAATCCGCCAATCAGTACCTAAAAATGACATCCGACTTTGCAAATTACTTTAGTAGCGTAGATGAAATCGAGCCCGATGCAACCGAAGATGCCGTGGCATTTCCTGTTTTGAACGGCAAAATCATGATACTTTCGAGCTTCGGAATGAAAATATTCGGAATTGCCGTTGCTGCTTTAGGTCTAGTGTTCTTAATTTTTGCATTCATAAAAAAGAAATACAAAATCAAAGATTTTCTAATTTATCTTAGCGCCGTAATAATTAGCGCTGCTTTTGCGGTTCCGATGTTTTTCTTCCAAAAAGAGCTGATGACGATGTTTTCTTGGCTGACGCTTGAAACTTCTGGGCTAATCTTTATATCACTTATAAGCTTATCGATCATGTCTTTATTTACCTTACTTGCAAAAAAGTTTTTCAAAATAGAAGGTTCATCACTAAAAGCGGTAACAATTTTGGTTTTTGTTTGTCTTTCGGCGACATCTTCAGTAATGTTTAACAGTGCATCCTATATTTTCAGCATACCGCTTTTGTTTATGCTGATAAGCGCTTTGTTTGATATTTTTTCAAAGAACAATATTTTAAATTTAGCCTTTAGATTTGCGGAAATTCTTGTTTTCTTTGTTTTGTTCATTCCGTCCGTTATAATGCTGCAAGTGGCCATTCCTTACTATATCTTTGCATTTTACATTTTGTGTATAATCAGCTTTTTACCCACAATATCAGAAATGCTAAATTCCAAACTCGAAAACTAGGGTGATAAAAATGAACTATAAAGGTACAACAAAACTTGAAACAGAACGTTTAATTTTAAGAAAATTTAAAATTACTGATGCACAAGATATGTTTGATAACTATGCATCCAATGATAACGTAACAAAATATATGACATGGGAAACACACAAAAATATTGATGTCACAAAAGAATACTTACAAAGCCTAACCGAAAGTTATAGTGACGGCAAAGTTTTCGATTGGGCAATAAAGCTTAAAAGTGAAAACAAAGTCATAGGTTCAATCAGTGCTAAAAACCTTAATGAAAATATATCAAAAATTGAAATAGGATATTGTATCGGCGAGAAATGGTGGAACCATGGAATTGTTACAGAAGCACTTAAAGAAATTATTAGATTCCTTTTTGAAGAAGTAGATATTAACAGAATTGAAGCTTATCATGATATAAGAAATCCGGCTTCGGGGCGTGTTATGCAAAAATGTGGCATGAAATTTGAAGGAATTTTAAGACAAGCTTATCCGTCTAAAAATGATGTGGTAGATGTTTGCACTTACAGTATTTTAAAAAGCGATATTAAAAAAACACAATGTAGCGATAAAATAGATTCAAATATAAATATCAGAAACATGACTTTCTCCGACATAGACACAATTTATAATAACTTCAAAGAGCAAAATTGGAATAAGCCAAAAAAGCAATTTGAATCTTATTACGAAAATCAAAAATCAGGGGAAGTAGCGGTTATAGTTGCAACTGTCCAAAATGATATAGCAGGGTATTTAACTATAAATCCTCAAGCTAAAATAGGACCATTTGCGAATAAAAATATTCCTGAAATTAGCGACTTAAACGTGTTTATGAAATATCAAAAGAGAGGAATAGCAAATAAGCTACTGAATTTTGCCGAAAATTTAGTAGCTAAGAATTATGGTACTATTTGTTTAGGTGTTGGTTTACATTCCGGCTACGGACAAGCTCAAAGAATTTATATAAAAAGAGGTTATATACCTGACGGAACAGGTGTTTGGTACAGCGATAAAAAAGCGGAATCTTACAAGCCCTACCCTATTGATGATGATTTAGTTTTATATATGTCTAAAAAATTAAAGTAGCTAAAAGAGGTATACGATATTGAAACTGATAAAACCATCTTTGGAATATAAATCTGAAATAGAGGCATTTCGTGATGAATTCATTAGGAAAGGTGAATATATTCACGGCTGCTGTTCACTTTATAAACTTGCAAACGTAGAAGATTGGATTAATCAAATAAAACAGTTTGAAAACGAAAAAACAGTTCCTCCAAATTTCGTACCTATCACTCAATATATGTACATAAGAGAATCAGATAAAAAGATAATCGGTGTTATTCAGATAAGGCATTATCTTAATGGATATCTTGAAAAATATTCAGGGCATATCGGATATTCTGTTGCTCCGAGCGAAAGAAGAAAGGGATATGCTACCGAGATGTTAAGATTAGTACTGCCAGAATGCAAAAAGTCAGGTATAGATAAAGTACTTCTATGTTGTGAGAAAGGTAATGGAGCAAGTAAAAAAACAATTGTAAATAATGGAGGAGTATATGAAAAAACAATTTATTTCAAAGAAGAAAACACTTATATAGAAAGATATTACATAACTATATGATTAAAAACAATTTAGTCACACCAAAGGGAGAAAAGTAACTTATGGATAGTAAAGATAACATTATTTTACACAAACCAAAATTTCAAGAATTATCTTTTCGTGAGGAATATATGCAAGATGAAGATACTATGAGCTATAACAACAAATATGGTGGTGCTGTGGGATTCCCAAAAAGCAAATGGAAAGAATGGCTTAAGCGTTGGATATTAGATGAATCAGGGAAGCACTTTTATAGATATTTATTGGATGTAAAAAGTCATCATTTTGTTGGAGATGTTGCGTATTATTTAGACCAAATCCAAAATATTTACATATGTTCGGTAGTAGTTCTTGCTAAATTCAGAGGAAAAGGATATGGTACACAAGGGCTAAAGCTATTGTTTAAAAGTGCGAAAGATAATGGTATTAAATATCTTTACGATAATATTGATATTGATAATAAATCATCAATTCGTCTGTTCAAACAAAATGGATTTATAGAAGTTGGCAATGATGGCAATTGCGTTATATTAAGAAAGGAAATTTGAAAGCAGAATGGGTTATAACAAAAATAACGATATTATTGAGCATTACGATAAACTGATAGACGAAAATAATGATCCTGTAAATGATTCTCCCGTGCTAAAAAAATATATGGATAAGTGGGACGGTAAAATATTTATTGAAAAAATGAATTTGAATAAAGACAAATCAGTTTTAGAAATTGGTATTGGAACAGGTAGATTGGCAATAGAAGTAGTAAATAAATGCAAGAAATTTGTAGGAATAGATATGTCTCCTAAGACAATAGAACGTGCAAAAGTAAATCTTTCAAAATTTAATAATGTCAATTTGATTTGTAGTAATTTTTTAGACCATTGTTTTGATGAAAAATTTGATACCATATATTCATCACTTACATTTATGCATATTGAAGATAAACAAAGAGCTATTTCAAAAATTTCAAGGTTACTTAATTTCGATGGTATATTTGTTTTGTCTACTGATAAAAATCAAAATAAATATATCGATATGGGAAATAGAAAAATTAGAATTTATCCGGATAGTGCGAATGATATAGTCGAATTTATAAATAACGCCGATATGGTTCTATTAGAAAAATTTGAAACTGAATTTGCAAATATTTTTATTTCAAAATGTAGATAAGACAAATAAAATAAAAAATCAAGGGAAAGGATTAATTTATGTATTACCATGCATCTAAACTTGGCAACTTAGCGGTTTTAAAACCATTTGTTTCAAATCACAAAAAGGAATACATTTATTTTTCTGATAAGCGAGAAAATGTTTTGATATACTGCTCAAATCCGATAGAAAAATACTGCAAAGAAAACAAAATTGATTTTGGTGAAAAATACACTTGGTTTGCACCATATGGCTTTGACCGAAACGGCACATTTTGTTATGAAGAATACTGTCCTAATTTACTTTATGAGTCTTACTATGGTACTTGTGGGTATATTTACAGCACAAATTCGGATCTAGGAATGAAGCCACTAAAAGACATCCGAAACGTTTACATAAACGAAAACGAAGTAAAACCTGATAAAGTAGAATACATAGAAAATGTTTACGATGAAATCATAAAAGCTGAAAAAGATGGGAAAATAAAAATTTTTAGATATGAAGATATTTCGGAAGAACGAAAAGCAAAAAACAACAAAATGGTACTAGATTACTACTTAAATGAATGTAAATCAAAGTCAGAAAAATACTATTACGAAAACCACTTCGAATGCTTAGAAAAATATAGAAAAGGTATCGAATAATCATGAATGAATCAAATATTAAAAATAACATTCTTTTGGTTACCATAGGTAATACAGGAAACGAATCCGAAACATTACGGCAGATACTTGAATCTTTTGGGTTTAGAATTTTGAGAATTAATATTGGTAGACCAAATGATTTTATAGATGTTTTGGAAGATAAAATAGAATTTAAATATGAGTATCTGATAATTTCTTGTCATGGAGATCAAGGGAAAATAATAATGGACAAGTTAGACGAAAGTATTTATGCAAATAATGAGCCGAAAAACGATTTCGGAGCAGATGAATTTAATAAATACTTAAATGTCAGATATAAGACAATCATAAATACCGGGTGTACGACAGGAAATAAAGGTTTAGCGGATATTATTACATCAAGAAAAAATGTTTATATTGCACCTACTGACTACATAAATGCAAACTCTATGGCTTTATTTACAATATTATTTTTCTACAACATAAAAAAAGAAAATGACATCGTAAAAGCTTACGATTTAAGCAAGAGCTTTTATAAAGAAGATTTTAGTAAAATAACAAAGGAAGAGTTTAAAGATGAACATAGGAGTAAAAAGAAGAACTGTTAAAATTTTTGAATACAATCCTGATTGGAAAAATGAATATTTGAAAGAAAAAGCTACTTTGGAATATGCTTTAAAAAATTATGATGTTGACATTCGGCACGTTGGTAGCACTTCTATTATAGGCTGTAAAGCTAAACCTATAATTGATATAGCTATCGGTGTACCGAATCTTGAATATGGGAAACAATTAATCCCAATTTTGCAAAAAATGGGATATTATTATGATGGCAGAAACGATTTTGGTGTGCGGTACTTTCTTAAAAAATGTGAAAACGATATTGAAACCTACTTTATACATATAGAAGATACAAACAGCAGAATATGGCAACATCACACATTATTTAGGGATTACATGAATCTTAACCCTGAAGAAGTTATAAAGTATTCAGATTTAAAAGAAAACTTGGCTCAAAACTTTGGTAATGACAGAAAAAGTTATACAAAAGCCAAAGAAACTTATATCGAAAAAATTATTGATAAAGCTTTCAAACAATTTAACATAAAACGTAAAGGCGAAGATTATGATATGCGTTAACAGATAGAGTAAGTAGGTGAAATAACTAATGGAACTGTGGGATTTATATACAGAAAATAGAATAAAGACAGGTGAAACACACGTTAAGGGTAATCCGTTACCTAAAGATAAATATCATTTGGTTGTTAATGTTTGGATAAAAAACTCCGAAGGGAAGTATCTAATATCAAGGAGATCTAGGAAAAAATCAAGAAATCCTCTTATGTTTGAAACTGTAGGTGGAGCAGTTTTAAAAGGTGAAAACAGTTTACAAGCCGCCATAAGAGAAACGAAAGAAGAAGTGGGAATTAATTTAGACACAAAACGAGCAAAGTTGGTTTTCACAGATGTACGAAAAAATTTAAATAGTATATTAGATGTCTATATTTTTGAACATGACGGCACAGTAGATTTAAGAAATGCTACTAGCGATGAAGTAGAAAGTGTGGGCTTTATGAATACAGAACAAATTTATGGTTTATGCAAAGATGGATTATTTGTTCACACGCTTAATTATTGTTTTGAGAAAGTATTTGGTCTTTAGGAGATGAAAAACAAAATGTGCTTAGAATGTTACGCTGACGATAATAGAATTACACCTTTACTAAATCCGGCTGAGTGCTTAGAAAATCACACGCAATACATTTGTGGTACTTGCGGAAGATGTATTTGCATAGAAAGAGATTCCAAAAGAGGTCTGCAAAGGTGGAATTTTCCTTTCAAATCGTTGGAAATTGCAAAATTGTATTTACGTACTGCTGATTATACTATGAAAAAATGCTGTGGTATATATGAAATAAAAAGTAGTAGCGGTAGGGCTTCATACAAAATTTTTGCTACCAATAAAGAACTAGAAATCTACTTACAAAAAAACAAAGATAAAATTTGTGAGAATATGAAGCCTATTTTTATTTCTGAAAAATATAGAGAATTCAAAAACACACAGGTACGAAAACTAACTCATGAGGAAGCATTGAAATATATGACAGAAAAACACTCTTAATATAAAAAGCAAAATAAATTCATACATAAACACGAATATTTATAAAAATGTAAAGCTAGCTTGACACTAAAAATTTTCTGTGATATACTTTTAGTAAAGCTAGCTTTACATTTCAGGGTGGTGATTAACGTGAAAAACAAACTTAAAAAATTACGAGAGGAGAAAGAAATAAATCAAGAGAAATTAGCAGAAATTTTAAAAGTATCAAGACAAACCATATGTTCCCTTGAAAGTGGGAAGTATAATCCGTCAATTATTTTGGCATTTAAAATATCGAAGTTTTTTAATAAACCCATAGAAGAAATTTTTATATATGAGGAAGGTATTGATTAATATGAAAAATAAAAATTCAATTTGTTACAGACTTTGTTTTATACTGGGATTGACAACTTTAATAGTAGGTCTATATTTATTGCTATCTAAAAACATAGCAGTTCAAGGGCAGATTATAGGTATTATTTTTGGATTGGGTTCGGGCATATTTAGTGTAGGATTGTTAGGAATACTAAAAAGTCTTATTAGAAATAAAAATCCAAAATATTTTGAAAATTTAGATGTAGAATTAGGTGATGAGCGAAATGTTTTGATACGGACAAAAGCTGAAGCTAAAGCAGGTAAACTCTTACATTGGATAAATATAGTACTCTGTTTTTCGGTAACATTGATGTCGGCATACATGAGCATACCATCTTGGATAATTATATTTATAGCATTAAGTATTGTTGTATACCCACTTGTAGCTAGTTATTACATAATCAAGATTAATAAAAAAATTTAGTAAACTCATTCTTTTGCTTTAGTTTTAAAGCAAGGCTATAAAATAAATTTTAAAGGAGGTAAAATAGCAATGACAAATGAAAAAGTAGATAGAAATATCCCATTTTACAATGTGATATTGAAATGCGATAACTACAAAAATTCAGAAATCATTCTAAAATTAGGATATCGTTTTAAAAATTACGAACTCGGAGATATGAAAATTCTTGGGCAAAACTTGAATATGAAATTGGAGATTTTGATTCGGTAAATGAAGCTAAAGAATATTTCATTGATAATTATTGTAAAAATAAAGAAATACGTAAACGTTGCTTTTTCGTCTTAAATAGTGAAAATGAAATCGTTGGTTCATGCACCGCTTGGAAAGATAAAAAAGATAATGAAAATGTAGCTTCACTTCATTGGCTGGTAATTAGTCCTAAAGAGAGAAATAAAGGTCTTGGAAAAGCACTTTGCCAAAAAGTATTAAATTTTTTTCATGAAGAAAATGAATTTCCTGTGTATATTCATACTCAGCCGTGGAGTTATAAAGCGATACTTTTATACATTAATCTTGGCTTTAAAATTCAAATTAGTGATACTTTTAGCAATTACGAGAATGAATATACTGAAGCTATGAAAACTCTAAATAATATACTTCCCAAAGAGCAGTATGAAAAATTAAGAATTAATTCTGAAAAATAAATTTTAAAGGAGATAAAACACATGGAACTTGAAAAAATGAACGATTTCTTTGCAAAAAGAATAGACGGATACGAAACCCAAATGCTTGAAAATGTTGAGGGGTGCAAAGAAGGATACATAAAACTTGCCGAGCTTATTCCAAACAGCTGCAAAAAGCTATTAGATTTAGGTTGTGGAACAGGATTGGAACTTCACGAAATATTTAAAAAAATTCCCGACTTAGAAGTTACTGGAATAGATTTAACTCAGGCTATGCTTGATAAACTTAAGAGCAAATTTCCCGACAAAAATATAAATTTAATTTGCGGAAGTTATTTTGATGCCCCTTTTGGAGAAAAGGCATTTGACATAGTTATATCATTTCAGACAATGCATCACTTTACGCATGAAAGTAAAGTAAGTTTATATAAGAAAATCCGCAAGGCTTTAAAACCAAGCGGAATGTATATAGAATGCGATTATGTTGCAAAAGACCAATCAGAAGAAAATTACTTATTTTCAGAGCTAAATCGGATTCGTAAAGAGCAAAATATCAAAGATGATGAGTTCGTTCACTTTGACACGCCTTGCACAGTAGATAATCAAATAGAGATGTTTGAACGTGCCGGATTTAAAGAAATTGCGAAGGTTTGGCAAAAGGGTCAAACGGCTATTATTGTAAATAAAATCTAACACAATACGCTATAGTTTTATCGCTGTATATAACTTTTGAATTTTACTTCCGAACATATTCGATTCGGAGACATTTTTTTATTGATTATTGATTTTTGGTTTCCTATCGAGAACAATTGTAATAGGCTCTTTTGGAGCACCGTTTGTAAGCAAGTCAGAAAAGTATTCGTCTAACCCGACAGGGTAAATTATTTCCTTACTGTTTTTAATGTCATCGGTAGAAAACCACTTCAAACTCTTAGCTACGGGCTTTTCTTCGGGAGTTAAATTCTTGAGCGTAACATCAGTTACTTGAGTTTTAGCAACTACAAACTGTTGCCTGATAAGAGTTTCAACGCCACTCATAATCAGTTTAAGTTCGCCTTTCCAAGCTATGTCGCCAAACGTGGCGTCATCGGGTGTTAATCCGGTTTCTTCAAACAGTTCCCTAGCTGCAGCGGATTTCATATCCTCGCCATCTTCAATTTTGCCGCCTATCATCTGCCAAAATTTGCCGTTGTAACTTTTATCTTTATTTGTGATACTTTTGTCATCAATGCTAATGAGGAGTATTTCGTTTTTTGGATTTAATAAAATGATTTTTATGCTGTTTCTGATATTCATGATATTTAACCTCCTAAAACTTAAAAATGGATTAATATTATATTATGAAAACATTATAATTACAATCAAAACTTTAATTTATTCAGGTTGATATTTATAAGCAACTTCTTTTAGAGTTTTACCGCCGATATTTATACGATTAAACTTATCTGAAAGTTTGAAATTTTGTTTTTAGTAAAAACGTCTTGCTCTTGTGTTTTCTTCAAGCATCCAAAGAAAAATATTTTTATACCCAAGTTTAATAAGTTCGTTTAAAGTAGCTTCAAATAATAGCTTCCCGTAGCCTTTTCCCATATGTTCAGGTAGCAAATATATGGAAACAATTTCACCGAAATCATTAAATTCTTTACTTCTTGATTTGCAATAACTTGATGTACCGATAAAATCATTATTTTCTATAAGTACAAGATTTTTCATATTTTTATTCTCAAAATGAGGAAGCCATTTATCTTCTGAAATGCTATTAAGATAATCTTTTGGAATTATTCCGTTATAAGCAAACTTCCAAGATTTCTCATAAATTTTACCAATAGCGTTTATATCATCAGATTTTTTGATTTTTCTTATTTCCATCTGTTATCACCTCATAGAATATAAATTATTCATTTATAAGTGAATTTACTGTTTTTTCTGTATTTTCCAAAAAGTCTTTCATTGTTTTGAAATGTTCGGTTTCAAAATATTTTTTTGAAATAATACCTTTATCGGTTATTTCAAGCATCTCGGCATTCGGGATAGCCAAAAGAATCGGCGAGTGAGTGGCAATTATAAACTGCGAATTTAAATTAACAAGTTGATTTATCCTTATGAGCAGCGACATTTGAGAAACAGGAGAAAGTGCTGCTTCGGGTTCATCGAGTATGTAAAGACCATTTCCCATAAACCTTTTAAAGAATATACTAAGAAAACTTTCGCCATGAGATTGATTATGTAAAGACTTTCCGCCATACGCTAGCGATATTGGCGGTGCATCACACTTAACTTCATCAAGGTCATCAATATTTGATGCCACATTATAAAGTGATTCCGACCTTAAGAAATATCCGTCTTTTGCTCTGTATGGGCCTCTTATAATTTTGATATATTTGTTTAGGTCAGATTCGGTCTGCCGAGTTTTAAAATTAAAATGCTTTGAGCCACCCTCTGCGTTAAATCCCAACTTTGTAGCTATCGCTTCAATCAAGGTTGATTTTCCTAGTCCGTTTTCTCCTACAAATATTGTAATAGGTTTCCTGAATTCTATTTTCTTAAAATTTTTGATTACAGATAAATCGTAAATGTAGTTATTTCGTGGTATCTCGTCTTTGTTTATATCTACGCTTTTTAAATATAATTCTCTCATAAGTTACTCCCAAGCAGTTTTATTTTCATTATTAAATTTTACCACAACTGCAAAAATTCTTTTGACATAGATTATTGTAAACCTACATTTATGGTTTTAGTAGCAACGTTCCTCGCAAATCTAGCGTCATGCTCAACAAAAATCATTGTCGGACTATACTTTAGAATTAAATCTTCAATTTGAGTTCTCGACAGAATATCAATATAGTTAAGTGGTTCGTCCCATAAATAAAGGTGAGCTTTTTCACATAAACTTTTAGCTATTAAAACTTTCTTTTTTTGACCTCCGCTAAACTCTTTTATATCTTTTTCAAATTGATTTCTTGAAAAATCCAGTTTTCGAAGAATTGTTTTAAATAAACTTTCATCGATATTTTGAGATTTTGAAAAATCCCTAAGGTTACCGCTCAAGGCTGAAGTATCTTGCGAAACATAAGAAATTTTTAAACCGCTTACCTTTTCAAAATTACCTTCGAATTTTATATTTTTATCGCCGTTTATAAATTTTAAAACAGTAGACTTACCGCATCCGTTTTTTCCGCAAAGAGAAATTCTATCTGCCGTATTTACTTCAAAACTAACATTTCTGCAAACTTCTTTTTCTTCATAAAATAGTGAAACATCTTTAAAACTTATCAGTTTATTTGCCCTATGTTTTAAAAAACTTATTTTAAGGTCGCTTGCATTTTCGATATTTTTAAGAAGATTTGATTTTTCTTCTATTGCATTTTGTTTTCTGTTTTCGGCATTTTTAGAACGTTTCATCATTTTTGCCGCCTTATGACCAATATAGCCTCTGTTTGGTCTAAGGCCGGAATTGCGAGTACCGTTTTTAGTTTTTTCGAGCTTTTCAGACCACGCAGCACTTTGTTTTGCACTTTTTTCAAGTTTTGAAATCTCTCTTTTAAGCTTTTCGTTTTGAGAAGTTTCGAAATTATCCTGTCTTTTTTTATTTTCTTGCCACGATGAAAAATTTCCTTTTTGAATTTCTATATTTGTCTTATTGATTGACAAAATATGGTCTATACAGCCATCTAAAAATTCTCTGTCATGTGAAACCAAGATAAATCCTTTTTTAGAATTCAAATAGCGGCTTACTTTCTTTCTTGCACTTAAATCCAAATGATTTGTCGGCTCATCGATTAATAAAAACGCATTTTCTTTTAAAAATAAGCTTACAAGCAAGATTTTAACTTTTTCTCCACCGCTAAGCGTATTAAATTGACGATATAAAACTTCTTCATTTACATCTAACGAAGATAATTCTTTTTCTATTTTCCAATAGTCATTATCTTCTATGCCCGATTTTTCTTTGATTATATCTATCGCAAACTCCGATTCATCTTTTACTTCAAAGGGGAAATACTCAAAATCTACACTTGCCGAAATTTTACCGCTATATTTATATTTACCCATCAAAAGTTTAAAGAATGTAGTTTTCCCTCTGCCGTTCCTACCTGTAAAACCAAGTTTCCAATTCGTATCTATGCCAAAAGATACATTTTCAAAAATGTTTTCATAATTTCCGTCATAACTAAAGGTTAGATTTTGAACGTTTATTAAAGACATAAAAAATCACACTCCAAAAAATATACTGGCTGCAAGAAAGCAAATTCTTATAGCCTACATACATAATTAAAGTGTAACTACAATAATTTAGGTAGGTAAGAAACGCAGACTTTCTTGCAAAAAAGATACAAAAACCGCAAGTACAATTAGTACTTATAAATTTTTTGAATCTATAACTAGCAAGAAAATTTACGCATCTTCCCACTCCTTTCGAAATATCTACTTGTATTATATCATATACAACGATAAAAAGCAAATTTAAGGCACTTAGAAATAATCAAAAGTTGTTTGCTCGAATTTTACCACAACCCTGAAAGGTCTTTAAGCATAGCTTCTTTCCGTTCTTTTTCGATACCACAATATTTGAGTGTCATTTTCTCGGAGCTGTGATTCAAAATGTCTTGTAAGGTAGCGAGTGCTGACATATCGTTTTTGTGAATTTGCAAAAACCAATAGGCAAAAGTTTTTCTCAAAAAATGCGTGGAACAATGATACGGAAGATTCAAGTCTATCGCCATATTATTAAAAATTTTTCTCGCACTTGATTTGTCAAGTGGACTGTTTTTACCTTTTCGACTTCCAAAAATATATTCGTTTAGTAAAAAACTACCCTTATTTTTTACATATAGATTTATAGCCGTTTTCATGCCATCGCTGATTGGCATTGTTCTTCTCTTTTTTGTCTTTTGCTCTACAATATCAATCTCACGTTTCCAAGTTTCGTAATCTTCAAAAAAATCTGAAAATTTTAGGCTAAGTAAATCAATTATGCGATAACCTGTTGTAATTCCGATGATAAATAAACAATAGTTTCTATACTCTCGTCTATCCAAGAAATATTTCTTGATTTTTTCGATTTCCTCTAATGTTTTAACAGAATCTGCCGGTGTAGGTTTTGGCTTATTGAGTTTTTTAATTTCGGATATCTTGGCAGATTTTTTCGCAGGGAATTTGATAACGTTATCAAGTGTTTTTTCATAAGGTTCAACGTTTAAATCGTAAAAAGAAAGTTGTGTTTGCATGGGTTATTCCTTTCGGTTTTTATCTAATTTTTCATACTCATATTATACCATAAACCCAAGTAAAACCGCATGAATTGTAAGAAAACGTCACGTTAGATGATAGTCATGAAAATCAAGTGTTTTTAGTGCAATACCCATAATAAAAATGTGTAAAATGAAAACATAAAATTACCGAACGCATAGGTTTCGGTAATTGATTTTTGATTACAATGAAGGGTTGCTCAATAACTCTGTCAAAAAGTAGTACTTATGATTGGCTCTTTAAATAATAGTTGATTGCTTTTTTCCTAAATTCGTATGCACCTTTTCCAAACTCTTTATCAAACACCTTAGAGATTGATTCAAGGTCCTTCTTATGTTCTTCTAGTTTTTGAGGATCTTTCAAAACTTCTTTATTGTATTCTTTTGCTTTTACAAGTTGTTTAAATCCTACTCCACACATTTCTACCATAAATTCATCAAGCCTACCAATCAGACTTTGAATTTCAGGAGAACTTACATCCTTATTTTGTGATTTTGCCAATTCTCTATCAATTTCATCCATTTGGCTCTTGATGTTTTTATAGTTCTTTATTCTTTCAGGAGTGGTTTTTAATATTTCATTGTAGTTCTCCAGACTTCCGTACATAAGCTTGATTATTTCAGGATTTTCTCTTATGTAGTTTATGGTTTTTTCATAATCAAAATCCTTGTTATATAAACTTTTATCATAATTCTTCAAAAACTCATGATTGTGTTTCATCGTTTGTTCTATTTTATTGATATTAAATTCTTCAAAACTCATTTTATCATCTCCATTATTTATAATTTTGTCTACTAAAGATATAACATCATTTAGATGATCTCTTTTTAAAATAAGTAGTTGCTTATGACTTTTTAAAAGTTGTAATTTATCCAATTGTTTATTATCAAGGATTTCTTTAATATCGCTAAGCGCAACATTAAGCTCTTTAAATATCAAAATCTGCTGTAAAGTTTTTAGATCTTCATCGCTGTAAAGTCTATATCCCGATTCGGAATATTTACTCGGTTTAAATAAACCTATCGTGTCGTAGTGATGAAGCGTTCTTACACTAAGACCTGTTAAATCAGCAACCTGTTTTACTGTTTTCATCTAACTCTCACCTCCGACTATTTTTTGAGCTTCAACCTAAGAAAAATTCTACTGCCGGCTGAAGACTTTTCCGAAGATTTTAGGCTCTATTTTTATAATAAAATATTACGTTACGTTAGAGTCAATACTTTTTTGAAAAAAATTTTTGTTTTTAAAAAATATTGATTTTAAGCTTTGTGATATAATTAAAAAAACGATTTAACACTACTTGGGGGATAACTTATTATGCCAACATCTAAGGAATACAAAGATTTTATACTTGAGCAGCTTAATTTGTTGGAAGATATAACTTGCAGAGCTATGATGGGTGAATATTTGCTTTACCATAATGGTGTTTTATTCGGCGGAATTTACGATGATAGATTACTTGTGAAAATAGTTCCAAATAATGAGAAATATGGTATGTCAAAGCAAATACCATATGAAAGTGCGAAATCTATGTATTTTGTGGAAGAAGTCGATAACAAAGAATTACTAAAAGAAATAGTAATCCAAACTTGTAAAGGGCTGCAAAATCAAAAAAGAAAGAAATAATGTGCCAAAAGTTTTTGAAAGAGGGTGTGTTAGAATTATGAATGAAAAACTATTTTTTGGAGCTATAACAAAATTTCTGATTGGAGTATTAATTGTTGGTACTTTGTTGTTTGTTCCGGCTAATTCGTTTAATTATCCTAATGCTTGGCTGTTTATGGGACTTTTATTTATCCCTATGTTTATTGTAGGAATCATTTTAATGCTAAAAAATCCAAAACTACTGGAAAGAAGATTAAATGCCAAAGGAAAAGAAAATAAACAAAAACAAGTAGTATTAGTTAGTGGTTTAATGTTTGCAATAGGGTTTATTTTAGCGGGCTTGAATTACAGATATGAATGGACGAAACTACCTAATGTTGTAGTGATTATATCATCTATTTTATTCATCATATCGTATGCAATGTATGGCGAGGTTTTAAGAGAAAATGCTTATCTTTTTCGCATTATCAAAGTAGAAGAAAATCAAAAATTAGTAAGTTCGGGGCTTTATGCCGTTGTAAGGCACCCTATGTATACTGCAACAATATTGATGTTTTTGAGTATCCCTTTGATTTTAGGCTCGTTTATTTCTTTTTTGGTATTCTTAATATATCCGCTTTTAATCGTAAGAAGAATTATAAACGAAGAAAAAGTGCTGGAAAACGATTTAAAAGGCTACATCGAATACAAGAAAAAAGTTAAATATAAATTGATTCCGTTTATATGGTGATAACAAGTTTTGGAGGATATAAATGCTTAAAGTTTTAGACAAGCTTTTTGAATTGAAAGATGAAATTTATGCGGATTTTCACAGTAAACTTATGCCAAATATTCCAAGAGAAAAAATAATCGGTGTAAAAGTTCCAAAGATGCGTAAGCTTGCAAAAGAGTATTCCAAAAGTGAAGAATCTAAGGTATTTTTAAATGATTTACCACACAAATACTACGATGAAAACTTACTTCATGGTATGCTTATCTCTGAGATTAAAGATTACGGTAAGTGCATAAACAAGCTTGATAAATTTCTTCCATACGTAGATAATTGGGCTGTATGCGATACAATTTCTCCTAAAGTATTTAAAAGGAGCAGAGAAAAACTTCTGGGAAAAATCAAAATTTGGATTTCGTCTAAAGAAACGTATGTTTGCAGATTCGGTATATTAATGCTCATGAAACACTTTTTAGACGATTATTTTAAATCTGAATATTTAGAAACTGTGGCGAATATAAAGGCTGATGAGTACTATTTAAAAATGATGATAGCTTGGTTCTTTGCTACTGCATTGTCAAAGCATTGGAATGAAACAATAGTGTATCTTGAAAGAAAAAAATTAGATGTTTGGGTTCACAACAAAACAATTCAAAAAGCAGGAGAAAGTTATAGAATAACCACTCAGCAAAAAGAATATTTAAAAAGTTTGAAAAGATAAATCATAGAATACATTAATTTTGATATTTAAGAGCTCTGACAGAGTATGCTAAAAGTTTAGTATTTATCGCAAAAACTTCTAATTTATAAACTTTAAAATTTCAAAGGCTCTGTGAAAAGCTCATAAACTCTAATATTTCATAATTATTTTAAACAATAAAAAAATAAGGCTTCAGTATTTTGAGTTAGTTTTGGCTCATTATACTGAAGCTTTTTAGAATGTGTTTTGTGATTTCTTGGGGAGATTGTTGTGGGGTAACTATTTGTTTTTTCTGCACTGTTTCCGCTCCGCTTGATGTAAACTATCCCCCATGAAAACCGCTTGAATGCTGACTTAAGTAATTAGTCGGCATTTATTTTTTTGACTTCTTCGGCTTATTCTTCGCCTTTTTCAGTCGCTGAAGCTTTCGCACTTTTTGCCGTTTCGGTTTCTTCGGCTGTCTGAATTTCTGCCGTCAGCTCTTCAATTTTTTTCCCTGTTTCTCTCTCAATCTTTTCTTTAATCGCCTGAATAATAAATCCGTTTTTTGTGCTTCCGTTTTTGGCTATGTGATTAAGTAATATTTCGCCTATATCCTTACTTAAAATCAAGCTTACACGCATACACTTTAAATCTTGATACTTTTTATTGCCTCTTTTTTGGGATTCGCTTAATGGCATTAAAAAACCTTCTTTCTATTTAAGTTTATCAACTTCACTATTATATCACATAATAAAACGTTGGGTAATATGCACTAAAATATTAATGTATTACATTAATTGTTTTACTACAAAATCTCACAAAAAGCATTGTATTTTCATGTAATACATGATATACTAAAGATAGTGAGAAATTCTTACAATTATCATTATATGAGGAGTTTAGAAAATGAACTTTTTTAAAGATTGTCAATGTATAGAGGACGTAAAAACGCTATACAAAAAATTATGTTTTAAGTTTCATCCAGATGTAAGCACAGAGCCGAACGCTTGCGAAATAATGAAGGAGGTAAACAAGCAATATGACGAAGCTTTCAAGCGTTTAAAAAACGTATTCAGGAATAAAGAGGGCGAAATTTACGAAGATTCGAAGCCTGTAAGCGAAGCCCCCGAAGATTTCCGAAACATCATAAGTAAATTAATAATATTTGACGGACTAAAAATTGAATTAATAGGTCGCTGGATATGGGTAAGCGGAAACACTAAGGAACACAAAGAAGTTTTAAAATCCTTAAAATTTAGGTGGTGTAAAAATAAGGGTGCATGGTCTTGGCATCGTCCAGAAGATAGCACAGCTCCAAAAGGTAAATATACTTTAAACGAAATTCGGGACAAATACGGCTTTACAGTATATGAAAACTCAAAAAGCACTAAACAAAAACAACTTGAAGTGGTGGCGGGTTAAATACTCGCCCTCCATATTAAAAAGCGAATAAAGAAAGGAATTTGACAACATGAACACAATTAAAAATCTCAGAATATCAGAATGGCTGAAAGCTCAAAAAATCCATATGAAAGCTCACAAATCAGACATTGACTTAGACATTATAACACTTAATGAAATGGATTTTGAAAAAAATCCAATTGTATATGGTTGTATCAGAGAAAAAGGAGCGGAATTTTTCAATAGGCAAAGGGTTTTTTATGGCTGGATGGATGTCCTTTATTACTACAAACTTGATAACTTGTATTTCCATGAGGACGGCGAAATTCACGGCGATATTACAGTTTATGAAGTAACCGACAACACAATAAAAGAATTGAAAAAAGGTATTAATTAGAGCTTCTGGGGGGCTTTTCCCCCTATCAATAAATTTTAAATTTAAGGAGTAAAAAGTAAATGAATTATTTAGAAAATAGTCCAATTAAAGAATTTGTAAAAGGTGAAATTATCGACAAGCTAGAGGATTTAAAAGGCTTTGAAGAACAACACTATATGTGCGATTTAAGTTATACACTTTTTGAATCTGAAAACATAAACGGAGCATATTTTTGCAATAATTACACCGCTAAAGAATGGGTAAATAAAAATTTTGAGTATATCGGAGAAATAGCGGAAGAAATAAAATTTCAATTTGATGCTGAATATTCAAACAAAATTTTGCTTGATATTTTCGATAATCCCGACCGCTTTATAGTGGTTATTGTCCTTGAAGTAGCGAGTTATTTAATTTCAAGATGCGACACAGCGGACAAATATTGGAATGATGAAATCACTTTAACAGATGAAATATTGAATAATCTAATCGAGGAAATAGAGGAGCTATAAAAATGAAAATAAAAACAACACAAAAAGAAATAAAAAACAGATTTAAAAAAATAGTGTGTGTTGGGTATGCAGATTTACAACACCTATTAAGCTATGAATCACCTATATATCACACTATACGCCGTGAGGGTTGGGCAAGTGATATTTATATTTTTGATGATATAGCAATATCCACAGGATATGCACCTTTTGGCAACATAAAAGTAAAATATGATATTTTGAGAAAATATGATAACACCGCCCGAAAAATCGTTGAAAACTGGAGCATAAAATATGATACAAAAGTAAAAAAAGTAAATAAACTACTTGAAAAATTTTTGGAAGAAGTAAAAAAGAAAATTTAAAGGGGGAATGTCTTATGATTGTAAATAAAAAAGTCGAATGCTAACTACCACGAAAGCAAACGACAAGTAACAACACCAAAGTCAAAAAGGCGGTTACAATCCAATTATAAAGTAATCGCCTTAAAAAGTAAAATACTTTTAAAATTTTGAAATTTTAATTTTTAAGGAGATAAAGAATAATGAGTAATTTAACAATATTAGGAAGAATAGAAGATTTTTCAAGAAATGATGATGTGTTTGAACTAAAAGTAGATAATAAAATTTTTATAAAGCATAAGCATAACAACAGCGTTTTTCTATATAGTAAAAACTCTTATCAAAAAGATTTGAAATACACAGTTCAAGCAAAATATGAATATGCAGGATTTTATAATCTGATACAAAAAGAATTTTTTGACTTGCATTATCCCTTAAACATATACGCAGACAGAAACAAAAAATTCCCGGATTTTAAAGAATTAAGAGATAAAATACTTGACGAAATAAAAACCAATGTAGCAAAAGAGATGGCGGAAAATGGTAATAGGTACTTTGAAGGAATGATATTTCCGAAAGAAAAAAGAGATTCAGATGAATATTTAACTAGCGAGATTAATTGTGATATTTTCGGAAATGGAAAACAAACATTAAGTGATTATATTTTCATAGACTGTGAGGGCAACTATTCTTCAAGTAGCGAAAAAGTCAAAATTGTTGATACAGAAGATATTTTAGATTACATAGATAACTCAAAATTACTCATAGAGAGATACACAAAAGAGATTCTTGAAAAAACTGTTAATTGCTTATTTGTACAATACGAGAAATACAAAATTTATAGTCAAAAGTTTGATGAAATAATTAGTGATAAATCAAATGAGATTAACAAGAAAAAAGCAATAAAAGAGGCACTCAAAGACAAAAAGACTGTAAAAATAACGATACTAAAAGACGGAAAAACATTCACATTTAAAACAAGCACAGAAGGTTTTATATATCGTGTTAAGGACAGTTATTCAATGTATGATATAGCCACGCAAGACCGACAAAAATACAGAGAGTTATTTGGTTATGACGATTATGATTTTGATGAAATACAAAAAATTACATATGCCAAAAAAGAGATTTACACAAAAGAAAAGCAATAACAACAAGCATAAAGCATAATAAAAAATCGGGCGAGTTTTAAAGCTTCAAGCTCGCCCACAAAAAACAAGATTACAAAGATAAGAGAGGAATTAAAAAAAATGAGCACAAGAAGTAATATAGCGATTTTAAATAACGATGGAACAGTAACGGCAATTTATGCACATTGGGATGGATATATAGACTACAATGGCAGAATACTGTCCGAATCCTATCAAGAAATAGAAAAAGTTAAAAAGCTAATAAGTGGAGGTGATTTAAGTTCATTACATAGAGAAATCGAGCCTACTGCAAAGCATAGCTTTGAAAATCCACAAGATGATGTTTGTGTATATTACCACAGAGATAGAGAAGAAGAATGGGAATATACAAGACCACGAACATATGAAAATATTACACAGTTATATGAAGAACTAAAAAGCGGATGGATTGAATACCTTTACATATATATTGGTAACGATTGGTATTATACAGAAACCAGAAAGAACGGAAAGTTAAGATTGAAACACTTAAAAAGTGAATTTGAAGATTAAGGAGTAAAAAAATAATGAAAACGCAAGAAGAAATTTATAATGAAGCACTTAACACATTTCTAAAGGATTGGTACACAAAGACTTATCCAGATGACGAATTGGGAGAAGAATTAAATAGTCGGGCAACGTTTTACGACCTTTTTGAAGCACTTGAGAATTATCAAGATGTTTACAATTTATTCGGTGTAAGCGACAGCATAGTAAGAGAACGACTTTTTGCGAAACTATCCGAAATAATGGAATGCCCATATGAAGAAATTTATAAGCAATGGCTTAGATAAAGTAAAGGAGAATACATGATGATAAATTATTCTTTAGGAAAAGTAGTAATGACTAATGGTATCAACAGCAAAATGGCAGAAAAAAAAAATTCTCCGATGAAATAATGAACTGTTTTAAAAAATATATGGTTTGCGACTGGGGCGATATGTGTAATGAAGATAAAGAAATGAACGATAACGCACTAAGAACAGGTACAGCCAGAGTTTTGGCAGCCTATAACACCTCAGAAGGTAGAGTTTACATAATTACTGAACAAGACAGAAGCTACACTACAATTTTATTTGCAAACGAGTATTAATAATTACCGGTACAGAATGGCAAGTTGTGAGTTTAAAATTCATAGCTTGCCAAAATAAAGAAACAAGTAAAGAGAGGATTTTAAAAATATGCGAACGATAACAAAAGAAGTTAAAATATATGATTATTCAGAATTAGACGAAAGAGCAAGAGAAAAAGTTAAAAACGACTATATGGAAAATCTAGATTCTAGCATTTTTACAGAGCAAGTTATAGAAGATTTAAAAGAAAAAGGACTTGAAAATTTGCGACCACTTTATAGTTTAAGCTATTGTCAGGGTGATGGTTTATGTATCTATGGGAGTATTGATTTTAAGGAAATAACAGGAGAACTTAAAAATATTTTCTATCAAGATTTCAAGTTGTCAGACTATAAAGTACTAAAAGACTTAAAGAAGTATAGCCAAATAAGTTTTAATCATTCAGGGCGGTATTATCACAAATATTCAGTTGATATTGATATTTATATTGACGGAAATTTAAGTCCTAAAAGCTATGAAAATCATAGAAAAGTTGCGGACAAACTATTGGCAAACATAAAAGAATGGTATTTGAATTTATGCGATGAGTACGAGAAACAAGGTTATGACTTTTTCTACGGAATAGAAGGTGATGAACTGCAAGAATATTGCGATGCAATGGGATATGAATTCTTGCAAGACGGCACACTTTTTGATGAGGTGGAGTAACGGAAAATGATAACTCGAAAATATATAAAAAGCAAAAAAGAACTCGGCAAAAACTTAAAAAAAGCAAGAATAAAATCAGGAATAAGTCAAGAGGCCGTATCTAAATTAACAAACCTTAATCGTTCCAGTATCAGTTATTACGAAAGCGGAGTAAATATACCAAATATTTTCATACTTATCAAACTTATGCGAATCTACAAGATTAATATTGATGACTTAATACTTATCAAGAAATAAAAATAAGGAAAGGATTTTTAATATGCCAAATTGGGTAGTAAACAAAATAGAATTAATGGGTAATGACGAAGAAAACGCAAAGATACTAAATTTCATAAAAGGTGATGGAAAAAATGGTTGTATAGATTTTAACGTGATAATTCCTATGCCGAATTATATATACACAGGCGATTTGGGAGAAAAAGAATATAAAAAGTACGGGAAAAATAATTGGTATGATTGGAGCATAGAAAACTGGGGTTATAAGTGGCCTGCTTCATCCACCTATGCTTTTGAAAATGGTGTGATTTTTGAAACGCCGTGGGATTGTCCTATTCCGATATTCAAAAGATTGACGGAACTTTTTCCGAAAGTTGATATGGAAATGACATATGCTGACGAAGATATGGGGCGAAATATCGGTAAAATAACTTACATTAATGGTATTTTTACGATTAACAGATATGATGCTTATCAAGACGGAAATACAGCGTGGGAAATATATATTGACCTTTGGGGTGATGAATATCTTGAAAAAGGCGAAAACGGCAATTGGAAAATAAAAGACTACTAAAATTAAAGATGTAAAATTTTATAGAGCCTTGCTTGTTTTATAAGGCAAGGCTTTGAAAATGCCAGAAATTAAAGTATTCATGCCGAAAACTATTTAATAATTTTTCGGTTTGTAGTATAATAATATTAACAAATTGAAAAACAAAAGGAGTGATAGTAAATGCCATATTTTTTAAACGTTCCAATAACAAAAAATTCTTTTACGGAAGTAGCTGGTTATAAATATTTTGTGGACAAATCAGGGCTTATTGGCAAAATGAATGAGTGCATGAATACACCGAACAAGTATGTTTGTATAACAAGACCGAGAAGATTTGGAAAAACGCTAAATGCTATGATGCTGGCTTCTTATTATTCCAAAAGTGCGGATTGTAAAAACATTTTTGACAATCTTCAAATTAGTAAAGACAAGTCATATTTAGAACATTTAAATAAACATAATGTTATTTATATGACTCTTAATCAGCTACCTAACCCAAATTGTAGTTATGAAGAATTCATAAATAGATATATTTCTATGATTTATGATGATTTAAAAGAACAATACAATGTAACTATAAATGATAATATGGTAGTATCAGACGTGTTTAACGCTGTATATAATCAAACAGGAAAAGGATTCGTATTTATTCTTGATGAATGGGACTATATTTTTAATAATAGTCTATTTTCAGAAAATGATAGAAAAAGCTTTTTAAAATTCTTAGAAGATTTACTCAAAGATAAGTCATACGTTGACCTTGCATACATGACAGGTGTTCTTCCTATTGCAAAGTATTCAACAAGCTCAACTATAAATATGTTCAAAGAATATAATATTTTAACGGACAAAAAATACTATAAATATTTTGGCTTTAATATGGACGAAACAAAAGCTCTTTGTGATAAACAAGATGAAGTAACTTTTGACGAACTTAAAACGTGGTATGATGGCTATAAAACATTTAAAGGTGAAGATATTTTTAATCCTCGTTCCGTTGCGTATGCTCTTAGTGATGGTGTTTGCCAAAGTTATTGGACAAATACAGGTCCAATGGACGAAATAAGCTACTACATAGAGAACAATGTTGAAGAAGTCAGAGATGATATAGTTAAGATGGTATCGGGTATACCTGTTAATGTTCATTTGGAAGGGTACAGTGCCGAAAAACTTAATTTGAATACTCGTGATGAAATTCTTTCAGCTATGACAGTATATGGGTTTTTAAGTTACTATGATGAAACACTAACCATTCCAAACAAAGAGCTTAGAATGAAATTTGATTATTCTCTTAAAAATCATCAGATGGGAGCGATTTCAGAACTTGTATTAAAATCAAACGAAATGCTCGAAGCAACTCTTAGAAAAGATACCGAAACAATGGTGAAAATCTTGGAGGAAGCTCACGATATCAATATCCCTGTAATTAAATACAATGATGAAAATTCTCTTGCTTGTGTAGTTACGCTAGTATATTTATCTGCGAGAACCAAATACAAAATTATTCGTGAGATGCCATCGGGAAAAGGTTTTGCAGACTTTATATTTTATCCAAATGATAAATCAAAACCAGCTTTTATTTTAGAGCTTAAGAAAAATTCAACTCCCGAAGAAGCTTTAAAACAAATCAGAGAGAAAAAATACGCTCTTTCTCTAAAAGGTTATACAGGTAAAAAATTGGCAATAGGTATATCTTGGGATAAGAAAACTAAAGAGCATAAAATTAAGATTGAGGATATAGTAGACTAATTATAAATCTTTTTGGAGTGATTTATCATGGTAATAAATGCTTTAACTGAGGTTCTGTTTTGGTCGGATATTTCAAAAATCATAAATAATGCAAAGAAGTTAGGAGAAAAGTATTTTCCTGATAATCCTGAAATGTATTTTAGCGAGAAAGATAAGTTCATAAAACAAGAAATACCCACAAAGGAAGAATTTTTACATCGCCTAGAATACTACGAAAAAAATGGTTCTCCTAAGTGGGTTGGAGGGCGAAATGATTCTTGCGATGATTTATCTTTTAATGACCTTAAAAAATCCATCACCGAAAGTGCAAGTTTAAAACAAGGTGAAGTTTTATCTAAACGACATTCTCTTATATATTCTAAAAGACCTGGCTTTTGGAAGTTTTATACTGATAATATATTTATCGGCAAAGAAAACACAATTCTTGAATTAACTATTGGAGCGGGGCTCGGAACATCTGTTTTAATGCAACGAATGTCGGATAAAGACCTATATATGGGTGTAGATATAGACTTTATATGTGCAAAGCAAGCAGATGCTTTAGCAAAGTATCACAAGGTTAACGGACTTGGAATTGCAACATCACTTTGGAATTTGCCGTTTGATGATGGTATATTTTCAGTTGTTTGTTCTGATAATGGTTTAGATGAATGTAGAGAAATTCCCACCATTCTAAAAGAAGCCACCAGAGTTTTAAAGTCAAACGGAAAGGTAGTTTTAATTTGCAGGGATAAAGAAAATTCTTGGTATCCGGAATTTAGAAAGTACGGATTTAGCAATGAAGATGCAGAGTATTGGTTAAGTAAAGTTAGACTGTATGCCGGATCAGAGCAAATAGAAAGTTTGGCAAGCAAATACGGATTGCGTTTAGTTTCTAAAAGAGAAGAAAAATCATATTATGGAACAATATTGGTTTTTGAGAAACAGTAAATATTCGCTATTTTCTAGTATTCTGGTTATTTACAATTATCCATCACTTTGATTCTATTTGTAGGATGGTTGTAAAACAATTCAGCTTTTAGAATAATACTTTTGCCTCCAGTCATAATTTTGGCTGGAGGATTTTTTATTTTTCAGACAACAAAAATCTGTAATCACCTAAAATATGCAGTCTTTTTTGATGCTTCTTAAACTTGAACCTTCAATTTTCATAATCGCTCCGCTAGTCATTTCTGATATTCTGTCAACTGTTTTTCCGGCAATACCACATTCATTTATAAGTGCATTTAGACTGTGGTTACTTGAAAAAATAGTGGCTTTTTTGTTGTTGTAACGCTTATTGATGATATCAAAAAGAAGGCTTTGAAGCCATGTGTCACCTGAATTTTTGCTAAAAATCTCTGTACCTAAATCATCAAAAAATAAGACATCTATATTCGCAAATCGTTCTATTAAATTTTGCTCTGTAAGGCTTGATTCCCGATTAAACGTGGATTTTACGGCTTTTGAAACCTCAAATAAGCTAGTGAAAAGAACAGGTACACAATTTGTCATTAAATCATTAGCCATACAAGCAGTTAAATGGGTTTTCCCTACACCTTTATCTCCAAAAATATAGATACCATAACCGCCTTTTACTGTTTTCTCATACAATTCACAATACTTTCTACACCTGTTAAAAGCCCTATCAAAAGTCGGATTTTTGCCAATTATTGAATGCTCAAATGTTGCATTTTTGTACCGCTCGCCAAGCAAAGAAAGTTTTTTAAGATTTTCAATTTTTCGCATTTTATCCAGCTTTTCTTGACGGATTTTTTCTTCTTCTTGCTCTCGTTGCCTGCACTTACACATAACTCTAAAAGTCCGCTTAACTCCCATAAGTTCGATAGTTCTAAGTGTTCTAACACCACAGACAGAGCATACTTCTTCGTTATTCGGGATATTCGGTGCAAAGCTGTCTTGTCTGCTTTTTACTGTGGCTTCCATAACTTAAACCTCCCGAATTCTTGCTATCTTTTTGCGACCAGCTCAAAATTGTTGCATAGTGAGATTTGTACCTTTTACCACTCGATGCAATATAACTTGACAGACGTTCAATGTAGTTTTCCGTTTCATCTCCAAATTTAGATTTTAGCTTCTGGAGTTCATCAGCTGACAAAAGCACATTTTCAAACTCGCCAAATTTTTCTTTAACTATTTCTTTTTTGTTTTTGTTTATGTTTATGTTTTTAGTTTTATTAATGTTCCCTTGATTCGTATCGAAAGTTGTATCGCAATTAGTAGCAAAAGGTGTTTCTAATTCCGTACCAAAATCCGTTCCATTTTGCGTTCCAAAAACATCCACACATGAATTAATTTTATAAACTGTACATTGATTTCCTTTTTTCTCTTTAAAATCAATGAGTCCTACTTGTTTTAATTTATTTCTTGACCTATAAATATCGCTTTTTGATAACTTTGATTTGAATATTAACGATGAAATTGATATGCTAAATTCCTTCCAATTAAATCTATTTGCCGTGTACATAAGTGTATACCACAAGCGAATATCAGATTTATTTATTGTAGAATTGTAGTCAAGCCAATTTTCAAATGTTAATATTTCTTTCAAGTAATTCAATTCATTCACCTCAACTTTTAAAACGGAAGATCGTCATCTGCATTTTCTGTACTTTCTCGATTTTCTTTTGCAATCCTTTGTAGCGTTTGAATTTCATCTAACTGTGAATCAATAACTTCCCGAACATTGAAACCTTTGTAGACTTTATCTTCAATTTTGTTGGCATAAAATTTTCCGATAATAAATATCTCATCGCCTGCACAGTAATTAATATAAATCTGCTCGCCAAGTTCTCCGAAAGCCGTACAATCAGCGTAAGTAGGTTTTCTCCATTCGCCAGTTTTTTCGTCCATTCCATTACTTAATTTAATTGTGAAATGGTAGGTGCTACCGAATTTGTTAACGCTTTTATGGATTCTACCCCTTAGAATTGCTGTATTAACCGCTAAATTTCTTTCATAAATCAACTTTTCATCATCAAATATTTTTATTTTTCTCAACTTTCTTTCCCTCTTTCAAATATTTTTCGAATGCTTCTAAATCAGATTTTTTCAGCTTATCAAGATTAGGGATTTTCATTTTATCTAGTATTTTTTCAATTTTTTCTCCGCCGTGTTTTTGAAGTAATTCTTGTTGTTCACCATCAGTCAAACTATCACTTTCCAAAACTGTTGGATTGTCGATATATTCAATATTTTCTTCGCCTGTATCTAGGTCTATATTGATTTTTGATTGGTCTGAAACAACAGCTTGTTGCATATCGGTCGACATTATGCCGTACTTTGAAATGAGCAATTTCAAAAGCGTTTTTTCAGCCATTTTATCGAACTGCAAAGCCCAAATTGCATCGTTTTTATTGCCACTTTTCTTGTATTTTCGATAACTTTGAGAATATCGCTGTGCATGAGCTTCTACGTCATCGATAGTCCAAAAAATCACTTTTCTAAAGCCATTCATTAGCTCTATTCCGGCCATATATCCGATGATTTTTAAGTCTTTTCTTTCGTTATCAGAAATCCAAGAAATTTCGGGATCACCGACAAAGTTTCGCCCTAAAAATTCACCCTCTCGAACATCTCTTGAGCCAATATATCGGTATTGTCCTGTTCGTAAAGCTAACTGAATATATCCTTTAGCTCCTATCTGAAAAGTTGCGACATTTCCATAAGGAACCGCCCACGCAAAACCTAAATTCGGGTCAAAAGGCAACCCCATTGAAGTTGCCTTTAACGCACAAGCAAGCAAACTGTTCCTATCACAATTTTTTAGTGATTCTGAACTTCCGGCAAGACTTGTAAGGCTCGTTATAAATTGATTTACTCGTTCTTTATCGCCGAGTATTGTGTTTAAATATTTTTTTGTATCGTCTTTTGATAGATAAACTGACATTGTCGTTTCTTTAGGCATTTTTATTTCCTCCGTTTATTCTGTTTTCTGCCAAATTACAGTAATCTCCATTTATGTCTATACCTATATAATTTCTGTTTAATTCTTTAGCTACAACACCAACAGTACCGCTCCCGAAAAAAGGGTCCAGAACAATACCACCTTCACGGCATCCAGCTAAAATACAAGGCTTAATTAAAGCAGTAGGGAATGTAGCAAAGTGGGCTCCTTTATATCCTCTTGTAGCAACAATCCATACATCACGTTTATTTTTATAACCAGTAAACTTTTTAAATCCGGCAGTATTTGACCCTTGCTTTAATCTTCCGGCTCCTGACATTTCTTTAGCTCCTGTATTAAATCTTGAATTATATCGTATAATGCTTTTCTCATCGGCTTTCTCTTTAATTGCATCAGCGTTAAAGTAATACTTTTTTGATTTTGATAAAAGAAAGATATATTCATGGCTTTTGGTACACCTATCTTTTACGCTTTCAGGCATAGGATTAGGTTTTGCCCAAATAATATCTTGCCTTAAATAAAATCCAAGTTTATTTCTTAAATCTAATGCAATCGTCCACGGAATTCCCATTAAGTCTTTCGGTTTAAGATTAGAAGTTTTTAAATCGATGCTTTCGTGATTAGGCATACTTAAACTTCCGATATTTGTTTGTTGAAGCAAAGATCTTGTTTTGTGAGCATTTGAATCTCTTGACGAATATGAGTACGTATCACCCATATTAAGCCAAAACGTACCATCTTTTTTGAGCACTCTGTGAACTTCTGAAAATACACATAAGAGTTTGTCAATATATTCTCCGAGCGTATTTTCCGCTCCGATTTGATTGTAAACACCATAATCACGTAAAGCATAATACGGTGGTGAAGTTACGCAGCAATCTATGCTATCGCTTGGAAACTCTTTTAAAATTTGCACCGAATCTCCGCAATAAATATGATTTAGTTTCATGTCCGTACCGCCACGCTTTTTTCTTTATAAAATTTAATACCCGGAATATTTATTTCGGGGTTTTTGTGCTTGATTTCAAGGATTTTTTTAGTGTTTATTTCTCTTATTTCAAGCCCTTTAAAAAATGATGGAACAAGCTTGTTATCTACGGTTTCACACTTGGTTCGTTCTTGGAAAAGAAGTCCTTTTAGATATTTTTCTTTATCAAAATCTATTTTTATATGAGCAAGCTTTTCGGCAAGTTTAAATCTTTCTTCTGCTCTTGGCAAATCACCCTTTTCCTGAAATACTTTTGCTTCTTCAAGTAATTCTTGAACCTCGAACATTCTATCTCTGTTTGCTTCCTTCAAAAGCTTGTTTTCGTAGGATTTTCGGAGTGTATCGTATTTCAAAATCTTGTCTTTAAGGTCTGTTTCACACCTTTCACAGATATCGAGCATTTGTCTTTCCTTTGAAACAATATTTTGATATGTCTTTTTAGCTGATTCTTTGGCTTCTTTCCAGTAGTCAGCAATCATAGTTTTATGCTTTCTTATAGTTTTTAGCATTTCTAAGGCTTCTTCTAAGTCAACTCTATTTTTGATGATTGCATTTTCGGTTAAACTACGTATGTCATTTGATTTTTTCTTAATTTCCATTTCGTTCGTAATCTCACTCTCCAAATCTATAAATTTCTAAACAAGATAAAAAGACAGAAAATTTATCATCTAATTCAAAAAGCTGATATTCTCCGTCTTTGTCTAGTTTTAAAATATATGTTTCTATGACCTTTTCGTGCTGACTTTCGTAACCCGACTTATATGCGGATAACTGAACGCTCCATGTGTTTAAATACGTTTCGTTTGTGGTTTTTAGGTCAAGCAAAACTATACCTTTTTCGGTTTTATACACCTCGTCAATAGTCATTCCGTATAAAAGCGACTTGTGATACGTCCTATATTCCGAATGTAGAAGTTGCCAAGTAGGATAATCGCTTCTAAACTTCTTATACGATTCGAGATAACCCGAAATTTCGCCGTCAAATTTACTTAGCTTATACTTTGACATGAATTCTATGGCTCTGTGAATTTTTGTTCCTCGTTCGGCTGCTTTATTTAAAACTTTAGAGTTTATTTTCCCATAAATTTTGTCATGTATGGGCTTTAGAATTTCCGAAACAGAGGGAATAAGACTATCATCTAAAAAATATTGATGTTTTTCTTGTATAAATACTAATGTAGCCATTTAATCTTTCCTTTCTTCTAAAAATGAATATTCGTTAGCTGTAAATCTTCCGTTTACCCTAACTTGTTTCTTATATATAAGTTTTTTATCCGATAAGTAATTTAAGTACTTGCCAAGCGTTAAATTTGAAATTCCAATATCCTTTGAAATTTCATGCCTTGAAACTTTAATTACACCTTTTCCGCTAAAGCTTATTAGGTAGATTAGAATGATTTTTTCGCTAACACAAAGATCCCAGCGTTTTAGAATCTCTTTGATTTTACTTATTTTTTCTTCCAACTTAATCACCAACTTATTCGGTAATATCTTCGTGTTCTAAATCCGAAAGATAGCCTTCAATATCTGTACTTACAGCAGTAAGCTTAAAGTGCATTTCCATACAATCAGGGCAATAAATTAAGCTGTCAATTTCATAGTAGCTATCACCTTCAAAAATTTCTTCATCGCAAATATCACATCTATAAACATAATCTCTTGAGTATTTTGGTGGCTCTAAATATGAGTTATCATTTAAACTTTCTAGCATGTTTCTTTTCCTCCTTTGTTAGCGGTTCACCATTTGCAATTTTTAGAATAATATTTAATTTTTTCTCCAGTTTTTCTTTTTCCAAAATAATAACTATCTGATTAATAAATAAAACTGTTATCGAAACAGATAACAGCCATTTTGTAATTATCATTTTTGTTTTTCCTTTCAAATTATTTTTGAGCATAAAAATGACCTAACTTTTGTTAGGCTTTTTTATTCAGATAAAGTTTTTTTAGATAGTTGACATTTCAAATACAATTCAGTAGAATTTGAGGCACGAGGGTTTGTAAGCTTGTAGTTTTATGTCGAACTTCTAAAATGTAAATATTACTAATGGCTGTAATCCGCTTAAATACTGAATTTGTTCATGCCCCTTATGGAACCTCGTACCATTTTGCTAAGAAGCGCATAAGAAGAAGCAGTATTTAAAGTATATAGCAATTTTTTATTCTGAGAAAAATATCTACAAACCTCGCTTCCGAAGTCCTTATAATAATGCTAGTTTTACAATTTTATCAAACCTTTACCTTGCTAATAATTTCAGTTATTAATCACAAAATATTATTTCTGTATCTTTCAATTTTCCCTACATATACCATTCTTTCTTGCTTTATTCCCTCTATTACTTCTTGCTTTTTTCCAGGAGAAATCAGATATTTTTAGAATGAATGCAAAACGATTAGTAATCATGTTTGGTTATCGGTTTTTTTAAATTTTTTGTATATTAAATAAGCGATAAGAAGCATAAGAAGAAGTATCAAAATGAACGCAGAGGAAATAGATATAAATTTAATTAAATTATTTTCATTTTTTTTATCTATAAGAGCATAATGACTAAAATGATCAGTTTTAAATTCACAGTAAGAATTTGAATTTATTGTGACGATATGCTCTTCAAAATCGTCATCGGGGAAATCGAATAACACTCTGTAAACCTCGAGATCTTGTTTATCAAAATCGTCGGGTACGGGCATTCTTACCGTAATTAAACCGTTATCCGTATTGGGCTCTATGACGTTACCGTTTAGATCTACAACGT
>CALWJB010000035.1 GCA_944380895.1 uncultured Clostridia bacterium
CAGGTTGCTCACGCATTACTCACCCGTCCGCCACTAAGCCAAAAAGCGAACTTTTCGGCTCCGTTCGACTTGCATGTGTTAGGCACGCCGCCAGCGTTCGTCCTGAGCCAGGATCAAACTCTCTAATAATGAATTAGAGCGATATGTGCTCAATATGATACACTGACTGTATCGTAATTTATTATTTTAATAACATCTGAGAATCGAATCTCAAATTAATTACGGGTCTTTTTAAAATACTTTGTCGTATTTTGCGTTGTTTAATTTTCAAGGTCCCCGCGCTCTTTCAATTTTTTCTTCTCTCGAGCGCTTTTTTATAGTAACACACTTCTTTATCTTGTGTCAATACTTTTTTTCGCTTTTTTATTCCATTTTACCTTTTGCATAAATAAATTTCTAATTCTCCGCTATTAAACATCTATTTTCTATAAGATTTTTGATATCTCCGACACTATATCACTCGTTTTTGCGTTTGTTCCACACGTTGCTACCTTCTTGTTTCCGCCGCCTTTACAGTTAATTTTTGATGTTAGTTTCTTTAAAATTTCGTTGGCTTGGACTTTTTCAACCTGTTTATCCGATACGGCAATTATAACTTGTTTTTTATCGGTGCCAACTATCCCGACCAAGATTTTGCCCAGTTTATCCGAAAGCTTCCCGATCTCAGAAGCAGTCTTTTTCCCACCTTCTAAAACCTCAATATAACCACAATCGGATATATTTTTGGATTTTAAAGGTTTAATATCATTTTCTGAAATTGGTTTGGATTCCTCCTTTTTTTGAGGCTTTTCAGAAATATCTTTTTGAATTTTTTCAAAAACCATCTCCGGATTAACTTTGAGAAGTTTCGCAATTTTGCTCAAAATATTGATGTTTTTGCGAACGTATTCTACCGCATCATTGCCTGTGATTGCCGTAATTCTTTTAATTCCCTTTCCAACACTCTCTGTGCCGATTATCAAAAATGAACCGATATTTCCGGTTTTCTCGGTGTGTATTCCGCCGCAGAGTTCACTTGAAATGTCTCCGAAACTTACCACTCGAACGTTTTCTCCGTATTTGCTCTCGAAAAGTGCCATGGCACCACTTTGAATTGCATCTTGAATATTCATTATTTTTATTTGGCGAGGTATATTTTTGCGTATATTATTGTTCACTATCTGCTCAAGCTTACCAATTTCATCTTCTGTTATCGCGCAGTCATAGTTGAAGTCGAAGCGCAGTTTATCGGGTTCAACCTTCGAACCCGCCTGATGAACATTTTTTCCATAAAGCTGTTGAAGTGCACTTTGCAGCAAATGTACAGACGTATGATTGTTCGATATTTTAAGGCGTCTTTCATAATCTATCGTGCACTCAACCTGGTTGTTGACCGCTAAATTACCCGAAATAACTTTTCCAAAATGAATGAAAATACCCTCAGACGTCTTTTGAACATCTGTTACTTCGAACTCCGCATTTTCTGCCTTTATGATTCCTGTATCGGCACACTGTCCGCCGGATTCCGCATAAAACACACTGTCGGAAAGTACTAAAATAGCATTTTCGCCCTCTTGAGCCGTTTCATATTCTTTTTCGTTTTTTATTATTTTAACAATTTCAGCTTCGCATCTGGATGAATTATATCCAAAAAATTTCGTCGCCCTACACTTTGAAAGAATTTTTGATAAATTTTTTATCGCAGCTTTGCCCGATGTTTTGCCTGTGTTTCTGGACTTGGATTTATGCTCCTCAAGTTTAGCGTTAAATCCACTTTCATCAAGCTCCATATTATTCTCTTCGGCATAAACTTTTATCATGTCTATCGGTAAACCGTATGTCGTGACCAGATCAAAAGCATCTTCCGCTGAAATCTTATTTGTTTCATTCTTTATCGTTGAAAGCCTTTCAAGTCCGCCTGTCAGAACCTTTTTGAATTGATTATATTCTTTACAGAATTCTTCAACTATATATGCCTTGTTTGTTGAAAATTTCGCAAATATGTTTTTATAAGTTTCAAGAATAAATTCTATAACCGCTGAAAAATCAAAATTTTTAATGCCAAACTTCCCCGTAATCATCATGCAGCGACGCATAAGTTTACGTGGGATATATCCTCTGCCTTCGTTCGAAGGTGCAACTTTTTCTGATAAAATCAAACATACTGTGCGTAAATGGTCGGTCATTATGAGTTTATCGCGTTCGGGGATTTTGTTTTTGTCAAGCAAACTTTCTATTTTAGATTTGATCGGTGCCAAAAGATCTGTCTCATAAACCGATTTATATCCGCTCAAAACCATAGCCAAGCGTTCAAGACCCGCACCTGTGTCAACGCTCGTGAAACTGAGTTTACTAAAGCTTCCGTCGGCGTTTTTATTAAACTGCATGAAAACTCCCGCATTCCATATTTCTATATAACGTTGGCTCGTATCAAACTCTCCGCCCGGCACATACTCCTTGCCCTCTCCGGTATCGAAAAATATCTCCGTACACGGTCCACAAGGTCCTGTTTCGGCCGTAGGACCCCAAAAATTATCCTCTTTGCCGCATTTTACTATGTGACTTTCAGGCATACCTACTCTGCGCCAACATTCATAAGCTTCATCATCACAAGGTATTCCAAGCTCTTCATCGCCCGAAAAAACAGTTACATATAATTTCTCTTGCGGTATATTTAATCTTTCGGTCAAAAACTCAAACGCAAGTGCTATTGCCTTTTCTTTAAAATAATTATTTATCGACCAGCTACCCAGCATCTGAAAACTCGTTAAATGATGTTTATCTCCTATTGAATCAATATCAATCGTTCTTATGCACGGCTGAATATCACAAAGCCTTGGATAGGGGGGCTTTTCTACGCCCGTGAAATAATTCTTTATCGGAGCCATTCCCGAGTTTATAAAAAGCAGTGTCGGATCGTTCTTTGGTATTATCGATGAATCTGTGATTTCCATGTGATCTTTTTCTTTAAAAAATGAAAGAAATTTATCTTTTATTTCAATGGATGATAGTTTTTGCATAGCGCTTTCTCCTTATTTTTTAATTCTCATCCTTTTATTATAAAATCTAATAGTTTATAAATCAAGCAAAAGTAAAGAATCAAAAAAATAAGGTATGCAGCAAAACAAACTTAAAAAACGTATTTAAAATATGATTTATATATAATATATCAAAAATAATTTACAATTATAAATCAACAACTTATTTAAAAATGCGGAAATTTATAGTGAAAATAATGGTGCCCTTTAGAAATAGGTACGTTTTATGGAGATAGTAAGCTAGTAACAAATAAAATACTTCATTTGAAAAGTTAATAAGCCGCAAAAACTGCAGCTCACTTTTTTATAATTTATTCCAATTTATTCCGTTGTAGCAGTATTTCGTCCGCAACCACATGATGTTTGATTATTATCGTCGGTCGCTCGAGGCGGGAAAAATTCTTCTGTCGGGAATTCTATACGACTAAACAAATCACAAGGATTATCTGTCGACGTCACGCATTCTTTGCGCGGAACACAGAAATCATATGCGGGAATCCTCATCTGAACGTTACGCTCAATCTGAACAATACTGAATACACCCAAACTGACAGCTACAGTCTTTGTAACATTGTTCGACCGCACAAATTCTCCTCCGAACCTTCTGCAAATAGCGTCGGGAACTCTGCACTGAGGCTGACGACAGCAATCGTTCGGACTGCAAAGTCTTGCGGAAAGCGCAATGGGATCTGCCACTTGTACCGTTGCTTTGGGCAAATTGCCAGTTACTGCATTTTGTAAATCGGAATCGCATGCCGTATAGTCCGAAGTAAAAATTTTTACACTGCCTTCGCTTCCGTAAAGAACAACTTTTTTATTATAAACAGAAAGTCCGCTGACTTGTGCCGGCATTACATTCGGTGCAATAAACGCTTCCAAATTTACTTCGAAAAAGTAAGTGATATCAACCGTATAGTATCCCTTTCTGAAAGGTATCGCTTCAAGATCGATATACGTAGTTATTACGCTGACATTCCTTACCCTCACGCTTGTTGACTGATCAATCACGTTCTGCGCCGATTCACTAAAGTTAACACGCAAATTCTCCAAGCAATCTTTATCTGCGCACGAATCATAAACTCTATAGGCATCTATGCAAACAGATTCTTTAAACTGGTTATCTTGGCAAGAGAATGATGAAAAATTCTCTGTCATAAAAAATCCCCCCATGGTATAATTATCGGATATAGGCTGCTATCAACCTAAAGTTCCAAATTGAAATTTTAATTTTCAAAATCATACTATGAGAGAATTTTTATTTGTGTTACCAAGTTATGAAAGCTTGGTCAAATTTGCATAATTTGCAAGTAATTTTTTATTTCCTACTTTGTCAAAATTAATGTCAAGCATACTGTCGCCTGAAATCGGATTAACTTCAATTATAATTCCATCACCAAAAACCGGGTGGCTTACTTTGTCGTTGAGATGATAATCAATCTTAGGCTTCGTATCGTCCAGTCCACCCACGACTTGTCCAAAATGGTGCGCCGCCACAACTGAACGCGCTCGCATTTCTTGCGCTGAATGTGGAATTTCTTCGCCTTGATCAAGCGTTTTCCAATCTCTGGATTTTGTCTTTTCAAGAAGCTCATTGGGAATCTCTTCCAAAAATCTTGACGGCTGATTATGCGATGTGCTTCCAAAAAGCATCCTGCTGCCCGAATTTAGAATGTACAAATTTCTGCGTGAACGCGTAATCCCCACATAGGCAAGCCGACGCTCTTCTTCAATCTCCGCGTCACTGGCCGTGGACTGCGCGCTCGGGAATATGCCTTCTTCAAATCCGGGTATAAACACCGTGGGAAATTCCAAACCTTTTGCCGAGTGTAGCGTCATCATGATAACCGCGTCCGCATTTTCATCGTAATTATCTACATCCGAAATCAGCGTTACCTCTTCTAAAAATCCCGAAAGTGTTGCGTTTTCTCCGTTTTCTTCTTCATATTTTATTATATTGTTAAGAAGCTCTTTTACGTTATCTATACGCGTCTCGGCACTATCTCGTTCCGATTTAAGATATGCAATATATCCGGTTCTTTCCAAAAGTGTTTCATAGATGTCTCTCAGCGTTACACCCGGTGAATTTGCATAGTCAATCAGACCGTCAATGAGATCGGCGAAAGCTCTAAGTTTTATCGCGACTCGTTGAAGACCTTCAAAACGATCACAATTTCTTATTACCTCAAGAAGACTCATACCCGTCTCTTCTGCGAGTTCCGCCGCCTGAGTAACAGTACGATCTCCGATAGATCTACGAGGCTGATTGATGATTCTTCTGAGTCTTATCTCGTCCATAGGGTTATTTATGATGCTTAAATATGCAATCATATCTTTTACTTCTCGGCGCTCATAAAAACGCAGTCCGCCAAGCATCCTATACGGAATATTGCGTTTCATAAAAATCTTTTCAATGACGTTTGACTGCGAGTTCATTCTGTAAAGAATGGCAAAATCTCTGTAATTTGCACCCTTTGCAACCGCATCTTGAATAGCTTCACCGATATAATTGGCTTCGTCGTACTCGCTATACGCCGTGTGAACTTTGATTTTATCACCTGTTTCGTTTTCTGTCCAAAGCGTCTTACCCTTACGGCCTGAATTATTATTGATAACCGCATTTGCAGCGTTCAAAATATTTTTTGTTGAACGATAATTTTGTTCCAATCGGATGAGCTTAGCACCCGGAAAATTACTCTCAAAATTTATTATATTCTCTATCGTCGCACCACGGAATTTGTAAATACTTTGATCATCATCCCCCACAACACACAGATTATTACTACCCCTCGAAAGAAGGTCTATCAAAACATACTGCGCATAATTGGTGTCTTGATACTCATCAACCATTATATACCGGAACTTAGAATGATATTTTTCGAGTACTTCGGGGCAAGATTTAAACAGCTTTATAACATTAAATATTAAATCGTCAAAATCCATTGCATCCGATTCGATAAGCTTTTTTTGGTACATATCGTAGATTCTCGAAATATTGGCAATTCTGAAATCATTCATCGCCATTTTTCTATAACCATTATTATCTATAAGCTGGTCTTTTGCCCTTGATATCTCATACCTGACACTCTTAACAGAAAACATCTTATCATCTATATTTAGATTTTTTTGGCATTCTTTCACAAGCCTTTTAGAATCTTCATCGTCATACACCACAAAATGATTAGTATATCCTATCTTATCGGCATTTGCTCTTAAAATTCTCACGCACAGCGAGTGAAACGTAGAAGCCCACACATCTCCTGCGCATTCTCCGAGCGCCTCCATGAGCCTGTTTTTGAGCTCGTTCGCTGCTTTATTCGTAAACGTAATTGCTAAAATATTCCAAGGATTCACCCTGTTACTCGCAATTATTTCAGCCGCATCTTCGGCACTTCCGCCGCGATTCAACACGCTTTCCATTTGCTCAGTCATATCTTCGGTAATATTTTTTTCCGAATCATCACTAAAATACGCGTCGCCAAACTTTATCATATTGACAATACGACTGACTATTACCGTAGTTTTTCCGCTTCCCGCTCCAGCCAAAACTATCAGCGGACCGTTAATATTAAATACCGCTTCACGTTGCTTGCCGTTCATCCTCTCCAAACTTTTTTCAATGAGCTTCCTCTTTCGCTCTGAATAACGTGTTTTTAAGTTATTTTTTTTCAATTTTTGCACCGCCAAAACTCTTATTGTCCGCACCGGATTTCATACCTTCTGCCGACTCCTATTTTATTACCCTACAATACTATTTTACACCACCGAAATAAAAAAATCAAATTTTAAAACTAAACGGAAAATTCTACTTCTGATAAATTAACTGTTTCTCGCGTAGGTTCTTCGTCAGATCCGCCAAACTCTAAATCTAAAGTTTCCGAAAGCACTCCGCGTCCAATCACAACGGCATCTCTTTCTCCCGATCTTACTTTCGTTCCTATCTTTGGCATTTTGCTTAAAATATCCTTATAAACGCCTTGCTCATACTTGAGACAACACATAAGCCTTCCGCATGAACCCGAAAGTTTTATGGGATTAAGAGGTAATTGCTGGTCTTTGGCCATCTTAATCGAAACTGACTGAAAATCATTCAAAAAACCTGAACAACAAAACTCTCTTCCACACGGTCCCAAACCGCCAAGCATCTTGGCTTCGTCCCTTATTCCTACCTGTCTGAGTTCGATTCGTACTTTGAAAACATAAGCCAAATCTTTGACAAGTTTTCTGAAGTCGACTCTTGAATCCGATACAAAATAAAATATAAGTTTACCTCGATCAAACGTATATTCCGCACCGATGAGTTTCATTTTGAGCTTGTGCTGTAAAATTTTTTCTTTGCAAATCGTCATAGCTTTAGCCTCTTCGCTGCGATTTATATCCAGCGTTTTCAAATCTTTTTCTGTTGCCTTACGAATTATATACTGTCCGAATTTATCGCCTCTGTTTTTACGCGTTTCTTTTATGTTCAAAACAGTCCCGCATTCAAGCCCGAGCTTAGTATCGGCTATTATCTTATCGCCTCTCTGAACAGTCTTATCCTTGCAAAGATAATAGTAAATTTTTCCAACTTCCCTAAATCGCACGCCAATTGTTTTCATTTCTTCACCTCATTTGATCAAAGCCGCCATTATACGGCATTTTAGTAAATTTATATTGATATTGTTTTCAAAAATTTTAATTAAACTATGCAGCTCATCAATCATTTCAAAGATTTTTCTTTGCTTTAGACCTCTATTTGCCGATTCGCGAATTAATCTATGTAAAATCATTTCCGCCAAAAGCTTTAAATAATTCCTGTCATTTGAAGTCTCTGCCACAAGCTTCATAATATTTTCAGCATCGCTCGCCATACTGTATTTCACAATGTCCTCCGCAATAATATTTATCTTTGAATTCTCTTGCACCATATCTAAATCTGTATTACCCAAATATATTTGACATCTTGAACGAACTGTGGGCAGCAATGCGGAAATGCTTTTACAAATTAATATAAAAATTAAATTTTTGGGCGGCTCTTCCAAAATTTTTATGAATGCATTTTGCGCTTCATCCGTCATGAGTTCGGCTTTTTCTATGATATAAAATTTTTTATGTCCCTCCAAAGAAATTATATGCGCATCTTCTCTTACTTTTCGAATTTCAGCTATTTTTATGGAAGTAAAATCTTTTTCGGGCTTTAAAATTTTAACGTCCATATGACAGCGATTATTTATTTTCGTGCAATTGCCACACTTTTCACAGGGTTTTTCACTTTTTGAATCGCAAAGAATAAATTTAGTCAAAAATATAACATTTTCAAGTGCTTTTTCAGAATTTACGTCCTCGATTATAATGGCGTGCGGAAATGTTTCACGCTCTGAAAACAACATCAATTTCTCAACATAACCTTCATGTCTCACGGCTTCAGACATGTCTTTATACTTTTTCAAATCTATCGACATCCAGAACAAAAATTATGGCTCCTCCCACAGTAACCTCAAAAGGTGTACGTGACATCGATTCAAAATATGTGGGAACAGTATTTGTGACAAGCTGTTTGCGCTTACTGCTATGCCTCGAAACAATATCTATAACCTTATTAACTTTATTATCTTCAACTCCTATAATAAGAGTCGTGTTTCCCGATTTTAAAAATCCTCCCGTTGATGCCATCTTCGTAACTTGAAAACTCTCTTCCGTCAGCGCCTCCATAACAACAGATGCATCGTCCTTGCTCATTATGGCCATAACTAATTTCATAAACTCACTCCAAATCTAAAATATACAATTTTATTAATTTGATTTTACCACATTTATCTTAAAAACTCCATAATTTATAAGAAAATCAATTTCGTCTTTGCCAATTATCTCTCCCGGCATGACTATCGGTACTCCGGGCGGACACGGACATGCTATTTCTGCCGCAACTTTATCAAGCGCCTCCCGAACATCTATGCACGTTTTTGCCAACATGATTGATTTTCGTATATCTATGGATTTTCTTGGCAATCTTGGAATAAAACTCTTTATTTTACGCTCCTGTTTTGCCAGCTGCTTTGATTTTTTAATCGCCATCTTTAAACGTATGCGATCAATTTTCGTGTTAAACGGCGATGGTATCAAGACAACATAATTTTCATCGCAAAATTCAGGTTCTATTTTGAATTTGTAAAGAAATTTCCTGAATTCTTCGCCCGTAAACCCTATTTTCCAAACACCAAGCGTAATACGGCACGGATCAGATATGTTTTCGTCAGGAACATATATACCCGACGATTTTGCAAGTTCTCTTATTTCGGAAACAAAATCGGCAAGATTTTGATATTCTGCCTCGCCATAGGACCTAAGCCAATGCGCACACAAATCCATCGACGCCATAATCGAATATGACGGACTCGTTGAACCAAAAAGCGCCATCGCATCTTTTGCGTCTTCACAAAATTTTTTATCGTTTATGTGAAGCCATGCGCCACCCGTCAAAACCGGTAAAGTTTTATGCGCAGAATCCGCCGACATACTCGCTCCCTGCTCCAGTGGATGCAATCCCATTTTCAAAAATTTTAAATGCGAACCATGTGCATTGTCGACAATCAGCGCAATGCCATATCTATTACAAACTTCTGAAATAGATTTTATATCTTGTAAAATCCCGTAATAGTCCGGACTTGTTATATAAACCGCCTTTATTTCGGATTCTTCTTTAAGCTTTTTTTCTATATACTCCGCCGATATTCTCTTCATAATTCCCGTATTTAAGTCAATTTCACGCTCAATCCACACAGCATCGATATCAAGAAGCGCAAATGCCGAAATCGCTGAACGATGAGCTATTCTATCGCAAAGTATTTTTCCGCCGCTCGGCGCACAAAGACGTATCATTGCCTGCATACAAAGAGTATTTCCCCCGCATGAAAATAATGAACTTTCACTTCCGTAAAGTTCAGATAAATTCTTTTCCGCTTGCTTTATTATTCCCATAGATTCGTAAAGATTGTCGGTAAACGGAAGCTCTGTGAAGTCAAGACTGAAAAAATCAGCGTTTTTTATCGATTTGCCCTTATGACCGGGCGTATGAAAAGATGATCTTTTTAAATTTTTATATTTTTGCAGGGAATCAAAAAGTATTTTACTCAATTTTGCTCACTCCTAAATTAAAATTCATGAATAATTAAATCAGTAACGTGAAAAAATAATTAAAAATTTATATCTTGAAGGTGATGTTAATGAAAGCACTCAACGTTTCTAAAAAAGAGTACTCAAAAATGGCAGGCGATAGTTCTCCGGCAAGCCCCATATGGAAAGATTTTTTCATGGCTTTTGTATTCGGCGGCGCTATCTGTACGCTGGGGCAATGGCTTTGTAATCTTTATATGTCAAACTTTATGCTCGACAAAAAAACTGCCAACACTTGGGTCTCGATAACACTTATCGCACTAAGCTCTCTGCTGACCGCGCTCGACTGGTACGGCAAAATCGCAAAACACGCGGGTGCAGGTACAATCGTCCCCATCACGGGATTTTCAAATTCCATAACCGCTCCCGCAATCGAATTCAAAAGTGAAGGGCATGTCTTTGGAATAGGAGCAAAAATGTTTATTATGGCCGGTCCCGTAATTGTCTACGGTACAATTGCATCTATGGTTTATGGATTTATCGTGTGGATTTTTAAACTTTATTAAAATCTATCCTCTCTGCCGTCGCACTTCGTACATTAAAATCCCTGCCGCAACCGAGGCATTAAGCGAATTTATATGTCCGCTCATCGGCAGTGAAACAATAAAATCGCATTTTTCACGAACAAGTCGGCTCATACCCCTGCCCTCTGAGCCGATTACAAGTGCAGCGGCACCTTTAAAATCGATTTCACACCAATTTTCTCCTCTCATATCGGCGCCGTAAATCCATAGTCCGTTTTCTTTGAGTTTATCAAGAGTCTGCGCTATATTTGAAACTTTTGCCACAGATACGTATTCGAGCGCTCCCGCTGCCGATTTTCCAACAGATTCCGTAATCCCTACCGAATGCCGTTTGGGAATTATCACACCGTGCGCTCCGGCACATTCCGCCGTTCTTATTATGGCACCCAAATTATGTGGATCTTCAATTTCGTCCGCAACAATTACGAATGGGGATTCACCTCTTTTTTTTGATATTTCGAGAATTTCTTCAACCGTAGCACTTCTTTTTGCACCTGCCAAAGCAACCATTCCTTGATGATCCCTGTCTTTTGACATCAAATCAAGGTTGGCTGTTTTGACTCTTTTACGCGTTATATTATTTTCTCGGATTTTCTCCGCCAGATTGTGTATAGAACCTATATTTATTGAATCTTGCAAAAATATGGTCTCAATAACTCGTCCCGACTTCAAGGCCTCAGAAACAGCATTCCTGCCGATTATGTATTCCTCGTTTTCTCTTTTTACGCCGTATGACACCTACAATTATCCCTCTATTCTATAATTTTTTAAAAATTTTTCTATCCCCTCAAGCGTTTCCTTACTTATTATATGCTCAATTTTACAAGCATCTATTTCTGCAGTGTCTTCGCTTATTTTTAGCACTTCCGTTAAAAATTTTCTCAAAACTTTATGCCTTGAATAAACAGATTTCGCGATTTTATCGCCCTCGGGAGTTAAAACAATTTTACCATATTTTTCTTGAATTACCAAACTATTATTTTTTAAAGATTTTATCGCTCGTGTAACACTCGGCTTTGAAATGCCCAGTACTTTCGCAATATCTGTAACACCAACATTCTTCGCGTTTTGGTGTAGTATGTGTATGACTTCCAGATAATCTTCCAATGAAGCTGTTAAATAATACATTTTTTCACTCCCTTACTCTTTTGGAGGTCTTTTGCAAAAATTTTTATATGCGCAGTTCGAACATTTATGGTTTTCGCATCTTTTTGCCGATTTATGTTTTTTTAGCCCCCTCACAACAACCGCCCCAATGATCAAAATTACCAATAAAAGTATTATAACGTCCGCTAAATTCATTTTTATACTTCCTTCCAAATTATTAAATAAGTTTTTGAACTAAGTTAAAAATTTGATACACAAGCGCGGAAAATAAAAACGCAACAAATAATTGATATATTACCGAAATATAAATCAGCTTTTTACTGTTAAATTCTCTAAAAATGGCACTGAGCGCCGCAACACAAGGCGTATATAAAAGCGCAAACACCACAAACGCAACAGCTGAGCTTTGTGAAAAATTCTCGGTTAAGATGTGCGCTAAATTTTCGGGATTATCACCTGCATAAAGAATTGAAAGCGTACTTACTATAGATTCTTTTGCCATTAGTCCCGTCAGAAGCGAAACCGCCGCACGCCAATCTCCAAATCCGCAAAGCGTAAATATGGGCGCAACTAAATTTCCGATATTTGCCAAAATGCTTTGTGAATTGTCGCTGACCATCTCGAATTTTATTGAAAACGACTGCAAAAACCAAACAACTATCGTCGCTACCAAAATTACTGTTCCCGCACGTTCAATGAAATCTCTGGTTCTATCCCAAACACTCATAAAAACATTCTTAAACGAAGGCATTTTATATTCGGGCATCTCCATTATAAATGGCGCATCTTCGCCCTTAAACAGCGTATCTTTGAACATAAATGCCGTTAAAATGCCAACCAATATTCCAAAAATATAAATCGTCATAACCGCCGCCATTTGATGATTTGGAAAAAAAGACGATGCAAACAGCATATATACAGGCATTTTCGCGCTACATGACATGAATGGTATTAAAAAAATCGTAAGGTTTTTATCTTTTTTACTTTCTAGAATTTTAGTGCCCAAAACCGCCGGAACACTACAGCCAAATCCCATTATAAGTGGTACGAAAGCTTTTCCGGAAAGCCCTATTTTTCGAAACGCTTTATCCGTTATAAATGCTGCTCTTGCCATGTAGCCGCAGTCTTCGAGAAGTGAAATCAGCGTAAACAAAAGTATAACTTGCGGCAAAAATGCCACAACCGCACCAACTCCTCCAATAACAGCGTCCAAAACCAAACTTTTTGACCAATTCGACGCTCCAACATAATTTAAAATATTTTCAATTGAATCTCTTGTATTGTTATTTATAAAACTTTCGCAAAAATTCTTGAGTGTAGAACCTATAGGTCCAAACGTAATGTAAAATATTCCGAGCATAAACAGAATAAAACATGGAATGGCAGTATATTTCCCAGTCAAGATTTTGTCGGCAATGTGGGAGCGAGTTATAAATTTTTCTTTCTTGGACTTTTTTATCGCTTTATCGCAAAGTGAACAAATACTTTGATACCTTTCGTCAGCAATTAAAATATCTTTGTCTTTTTCATAGATTTTACTGATACTGTCACGCATTTTTTCAATTTCCGCAGCTTGCTTGCTCGTAATTCCCATCTCCGTTATAACAATCGGATCATCTTCAAAAATTTTAACGGCTCTAAAACGCTCATTCCCCACGTATGCAGTCTTCAGCGATATCATATTATCTATTTTTTTTAGAGCCGATTCTATCTCGGACGAATACACGGGTCGCACTCCAAATGTGTTTTTCTTTGAAATTAAAATGTTTTCAATCTTTTTAATTAAAACATCTATGCCTTCGTTTTTGCCCGCTGAAATCGAAACAACAGGTAACCCAAGTTTTTTCTCCACGAGTTCACAGTCTATGCTTTGTCCTTTGTGTTCAAGTAAATCGCTCATATTAAGCACAAGTAAAATTCTCGCATCGAGTTCCATCAGCTGCGTTGTAAGATAAAGATTTCTTTCTAAATTCGTTGCGTCTAAAATATTTATTATCAAATCGGGCGACTCGTTCATAATATAATTTCTTGTAACAATTTCCTCCGGAGAATAAGGCGAAAGAGAATAAATTCCGGGAAGATCAACCAAATTTATCTGCAGATCAGTGCCCCTGACGTGACCTTCTTTGCGCGCTACCGTCACTCCGGGCCAATTCCCCACATATTGATAACTTCCCGTCAAATTATTAAAAAGAGTCGTTTTTCCGCTGTTGGGATTTCCGATAAGCGCTATACTGTAATTTTCACACTCGGAAGTACGGGCAGACACGGGAGGCAAACTAAAATGCTCCGAAACTCCGGCAAAAACACTTTTTTTATTCTTGAAAAAAGATTTGCTATCAATTTTTGAATAAATCTCTATTTGAGCAGCATCCGATTTCCTAATGCTTAAATTATATCCATGAACACTCACTTCAATCGGATCACCCAGTGGCGCATACTTAATTACCTTAATTTCTACTCCGGGAGTAATCCCCATATCTATTATTCTGCGCCTTAGTGCCCCTTGGCTGCCGATTTTTTTTACGATTCCCATTTCACCCGGCTTCAATTTGCTTAAATTTTGCACTTTTTTAATCATATCCTTTACTTTGAAAATTTTTTCATACTTTTATCACACTTAATTATATGTACAAACTGTAGTTTATCACACTATTTTCAAAAAGTAAATCCAGGCTAACTTTTGGAATATTACAAATTAAAAAAACATATAAAATAAAAAACAGAATAAGGAATGAAAAAATTATGATGTATCAGATAGTTTCTGCCGTTGCTTTGATTGTAGTTTATTTTATGTCAAGAATTTTTAAAGAACCTCATCCATTTATAAAATCTGCTGTGTCGATTTTTTGCAGCACGTCTACTCTTTTATTTTTGAATATATTCAGCGAAAAAATAGGAATCCTTATGCCTCTAAACCTAGTAAGTGTGCTTACTGCAGAAATTTTAGGAATACCCGGAATTTGTTTGATGGTTATATTAAATGTAATCATTTAAATTGTTGAAATTATATAATATTTTAATTTTATAAAAATATTATCTGTTTTACTTGAATTTTCTTTTTTTTAAGACTATTATTAACACATAATCAAAAACAATAATGAACGGAGGATCTCGAATGAACGAAAAAGAATTCCATCACGATGAAAAAATTACTCCAATTTCTGAAGATTACGAAAATAAACAAAAATACAAAGAAAAATCAGAGATAACTAAATCCGAAATTGCCGAGGGCCGAAAAATGGCACTGCTTTCATACATAATTCCGATTATCCCTTATTTCTATAAAGAACAAGAAAATAAATTCGTAAAATTTCACGCAAGACAAGGAATGAATCTTTTTCTGCTTTTAATAATTTATACCGTGATATATAATATACTTACCACGGTAGTCAAAGTAGGTCAAACCGTCAACAGAGGCGGAATCAGAATTATAACGCCTTGGTGGATAACGTTCCCTCTGAGCATTGTCGGATGCATACTTGCCGTGATGGATATTATGGGAATTGTGCAGGTGTTCAACGGAGAAACTCAGGGACTTCCAATAATAAAAAAGTTTAAAATTTTTAAATAATATAAGGAATTCACAAATGAAGAAAATAAAAAGTTTTAAAGTAGATCACACAAAACTTGATGTAGGAATGTATATTTCTCGCATAGACGGCGATATCGTTACTTACGACATAAGAATTATTAAACCTAACACTCCTCCTTTTCTGGAAAATGCAGGGTTACATACTTTTGAACATCTGTTTGCAACTTATGTTAGAAACAGTAAATTTTCAGATAATATCGTATATGTAGGCCCAATGGGGTGCAGAACTGGGTTTTACTTTCTGACAAAAGAAATAAGTCACGAAAACGCTATTAACTTAGTGCGGGAAACTATGAATTTTATTGCAAATTTTAACGGTAATATTCCCGGAGCGAGTGAAAAAGAGTGCGGAAATTATCTTGAACATAATTTAAAAATGGCACGGCTATATGGCAAAAAAATGTCGTTGATTTTGGAAAATTGGAGCGTTAAAAATTTGGAATATATGCAGTAATTATAAATCAGTACTAAAAAAATATAATTTCTCTAAATGAACATCAAAAAAACAGCCACATCAAACAAATGTGGCCGTTAAAATTTATAAATCAGTCGTCTGACCTAATGTCATCAATCTTGCTTAGTTCCTCGAGCGTAGCCTTTTGCTCATCAAAGATCTGGTCTATAGTATAATCCTTGATTTCGCTCCATTGACTTTCATCCGCTTCGTAACTGAGCGAATTGCCTTCTTGTCTAAGATTTTTAAGTCCGATTTCAGTATTATCGTTTTTGTTTATAGAATCAAAAGTTGCCTTCGCTTGTTCTTCATTTTCATAGGTGGCCGTAATCTTAATGGAAGAAAGTTTACCACTATCAAAAATATACTCTATCACATTTTTGGAGTTCTCTTTAGCCCACTCCACAACAACACGATCTGAAGCTTTTGTAAGACGATATTTGCCGGTGCCGTAGATAGTTCCCTCTATGCTCTCACCTTCAACAATTTTGTCGCCTAAATCCACATCTGCAGAGGCTTCGCCGTTTTCATTTCCGCCGTCTTGATTTTCATCTTTATTCTCATCGGAATTTTCATCATTTTTTTGCTCCTGCGTAGCAACAGTGTCCGAAGAAGTATCGGTATTCTGATCCTCAGACTTTTGACCACATCCTGCCAAAACTGCGCTTGTAAACAACGTCAAAATCGATAACAATAAACCCTTTTTCATATTTATTCCTCCTCAAAATCACTAAATTATATTTATAAAATATATAATTTACAATATAATACCACTCGTTTTAATAAATTTCAACCACTAAATTTTATTTTTTCAAAAAAATCAAAAATATCTATAAAAACGACAGTTTTATTAAAATTAAACCCTTTCTATTTCCACTCAGTAGCATCATAAATACCGCACTCTTCAGCTTTGAATACAGGGTCTTTGCCCTCTTTGCGCTGCTTCAGAAAATCTTTGAAGCATGCCATGAAGCGATCCCTCAAAATAAATATGACAATTAAATTCAAGATGGCAATCATCGCCATGGTTATGTCGGCAAGACTCCAAACAAGCCTCGCTTCCATAATACAACCTCCAAAAACCGCCAACAAACCAATTGTTTTGATAATATTTACAAATTTTTGATTGTTATTCACAAATAGTAAATTCGGTTCCGAAATACCAAAATTGCCGATTATCGCAGAAAACGAGAAGCATACTACAGAAAATCCCACAAAATACGATCCCCAAGCTCCAACCTGCGAACTGACTGCTGTTTGCATAAGCGATATCCCCGACATGATCGGCATAAGCGGAACGTTTGAAAGAAGAATTATGAATGCCGATGCCGAACATATCAAAAGCGTGTCAATAGCTACAGATAAAATTTGCATAATTCCTTGCTTTGCCGGGTGCGAAGTTGCAGCTGTTGCTGCCGAATTCGGCGCACTTCCCATTCCTGCCTCATTTGAGAGAAGTCCTCTTTTTATCCCCAAAAGTACTACGCTGCCGGAAAATCCTCCGCAAAACGATCTAAAATCAAAAGCGTCCTTAAGTATTGCACCGAAAACTCCCGGTACTCTTGTGATATTCGTTACCAAAATATAAAAACCAACCAACAAATAAATACTTGCCATTGCGGGCACAAGATAGGACGAAACAAAACCTATACGATGTAATCCTCCGAAAACCACAAGAGAAAGTAAAATTGTAAACACAGCACCTACCACAATCGGCCAAAACGTCTCGTGGTAATTGGGAATAAATGTTTCGAACGCACCGGACATATTATTGGACTGCAAAGCACTGAATGCAAACATATAACAAAACACAAACAAAACTGAAAAAACTGAACCTAATTTTGGATTCTTTAATGCTTTACTTATGTAATAAGCAGGTCCGCCGATAAACATACTGCCATCTTCGGTTCTGCTCTTATAAATCTGCGCAAGCGTGGCCTCGACTACCGATGAAGCCGCACCGATAATAGCCATTACCCACATCCAAAAAATCGCTCCGGGACCTCCCAATACTATTGCAATGGCTACTCCCGCTATGTTAGCCGTGCCTACCTTTGATGCGGTACACATCATGAGCGCCTGAAATGAAGAAACTTTTCCTTTACCGGATTTTTCAGTCATACAGCGCACGGAATCAGGGAACAACCAAAACTGTGCAAAATGAGTTCTAAACGTAAAATAAAGTCCACACAAAATAATAAGCGCAGCCACAAGGTAAGCATACATATTATCACTTAGTGTGGCAAAAACATCTGCTAAATACTGCAAAATCAATCCCTCTTTCTAATACCATAATTTTAATCACAGAGCATATGATACCTCAATACCGCTTAATTATCAACTTAATTTTAAAAAATATTTATTTATAGATTCCATATTCAAAACAAAAATATATCAAACGGCATTGAAATAATAAAAATAAAACAGTATAACCGAGGATGCATTGCAGTTAATATCAAAGAAATTATGAAAAAATAATTTGGTTCACAATACCGTTCACCCCCTGCAAGATTTATCGCTTGGCGCTTCTTTACCAAAAAAATTCTGCAAATTAAGTTTTTGTTTTATTTTCCATTAAATTAATTTTATATCTGATTTTTAATTTGAACGCTCCCTATTGCTTTATCCACGTTGACGTGTGGAATATTTTGAGGTAAAATTATATAAATTATTAAAATTGGGAGATTGACTATGTTCAAAAAATTATTTACCTCCGAATCAGTCACAGAAGGACATCCAGACAAGCTTTGCGACCAGATATCCGACGCGATTTTGGATGCTATATTGGCAAAAGATCCTAAAGCTCATGTTGCGTGCGAAGTGACGGCAACAACCGGACTTATACATATAATGGGCGAAATTAATACAAATTGTTATGTTGATATGGAAAAAGAAGCCAGAAAAGTCATAAATAATATCGGTTATAACGATACTATGCACGACTTTAACGGGAACACTTGCGGAATTATAACGTCAATTCATTCTCAATCACCCGATATCACAATGGGCGTTGAGTGTTCTTTGGAAAAGAAAAGCGGTGATAAAAACCAAAAAAGCGAAGTAGGCGCGGGAGATCAAGGAATGATGTTCGGATTTGCCTGTGACGAAACTCCCGAACTTATGCCGATGCCTATTTCTCTTGCTCATAAACTTGCCAAACGTCTTGCAGAGGTTCGTAAAAAATCTATAATCGACTATTTACGCCCCGACGGAAAAACTCAGGTAACAATTGAATATAAAGACGATAAGCCTATTAGAGTAGATACAGTGGTAGTTTCATCTCAGCACAAAAAAGACGTTCCCATGGAAAAAATAAAGGAAGATATAATAGAAAAGGTAATAAATTTTGTAATTCCAAAAAACATGCTCGACGAAAAAACCAATATATTTATAAATCCTACAGGCAGATTTGTCATTGGTGGTCCGGTCGGAGATAGCGGACTTACCGGCCGTAAAATAATAGTCGATACATATGGAGGATATTCAAGGCACGGCGGTGGAGCTTTTTCGGGAAAAGACCCCACGAAAGTTGACAGATCCGCATCTTATGCCGCAAGATACGTTGCAAAAAATATTGTTGGAGCCGGACTTGCAAAAAAATGCGAAATTCAAATTGCATATGCAATCGGTGTTTCTAATCCTGTTTCCGTGCGAGTCGATACATTCGGAACATCTGAGATTTCGGAACATGATTTGGAAAAAGTGGTTTGTAAAGTTTTTAATCTGAAACCACTTGCCATAATAGAAAAATTCGGGCTCAGAAATCCAATATATTTGCCCCTAGCGTCTTACGGCCATATGGGACGTGAAGATTTGGAAGTAGGCTGGGAAAAGCTCGATAAGGTCGAGGAACTTAAACGAGAAATCAATAATTTGAAACAAAAATAAGGGGGATACATATGGATAGTTGGGAAACGATCGAAATCAAAAAAACTTCACTGACAGAAGAATTAAAAAAAGTTCAAAATGCAAAAGAAATATCCGAAATTAAGTCTGAATATATAAAAAAATACGTTAAATCTCTTTATTCCAAACTCAAAAGCTTGCCGGCAGAAGAAAAGAAAAGTTTTGGAAAAATTATAAACGATTTTAAAAATTTTGCAGAAGAAAAAATCTCGGAAGCCGAAAGTAAATTCAAATCTCAAAAAAACACTACAAAATACGATGTTACAATTTTTAAAAATAATATTAAACTCGGTTCGGTACATCCACTCATAAAATTGTATAAAAAACTTGAAGAAGTGCTTGTGGGTATGGGATTTTCGGTGGTTCAAGGTCCGGAAGTGGAACTTGACAAATATAATTTTGAAATGCTTAATATTCCGCCGCATCACCCTGCCAGAGATATGCAAGATACGTTTTATATATCTGCCCCTAACGTGCTCCTCAGATCGCATACGTCTTCGGTACAGATACGTACTATGCAAAACAATAAACCGCCAATACAAATTATTTCTCAAGGCACGGTTTATCGTGTGGATGACATTGATCCACAGCATACGCCGATGTTTTATCAAATTGAAGGCTTGATGGTGGCAGAAAATATATCGTTTGCAAATTTGAAGGCAGTTTTAATAAAATTTTTGAAAGAAGTTTTCGGAAATAATACAAAAGTTCGATTCAGACCATCATATTATCCCTATACCGAACCGAGTGCGGCAATTGATATGTCTTGCGCAAAATGCGGAGAAAAAGGCTGCTCTACATGCAGAGGCACAGGATGGATAACTGTGGCAGGTTCGGGAATGGTGCATCCGAATGTTCTTGAGGGAGTCGGATATGACAGCAATAAATATACGGGGTTTGCATTCGGAATGGGACTAAACCGTTTGGCACTGATATATTATGGACTTGACGAAATAAGAAAGTTTTATGAAAATGACGTAAGTCTATGGGAGCAGCTGTAGAGGAATGAGAGGGATATAATATGTTTAAATTTTCATTAAATTGGTTACGTGATTATTGCGGTAAAGATGCTAAATATGAAGATATAATGAGTAAACTCAGGTCGCAAGGGTTCGAATTTGACGGAAATCAAAAAACTGAAGATGATATTGTTACGGCAATAGAAGTAAAAGCCAATCGCCCGGATATGCTTTATCATTTGGGAATAGCCAGAGAAATAAAAGCATATGACGGTGAAGCTATTCCAGAAATCGGCAAAGAAAAATTTGAAACCGATAATAATAAATTCCCCTTAAAGATACGTATTAACAGTGATGTATGCAAGAGATTTTGCGCTGTAAAAATCAGCGGAATAGATTCTTCGGTTCAGACTCCGGAACATATAACACGTAGATTAAATGCGCTGGGCATCAATTCGGTAAATGCGGTTGTGGATATCGGGAATTATATAATGCTTGATATGGGTCAGCCGATACATGCATATGACGCAGATAAATTGGCGGGGTCTGAGCTGAACATTGATGAAGCTGCTTCTGACAGTAAAATCAGTACTTTCGCGGGCGAAACCGCAGAAATCAAAAAAGGTGATATTATTATTTCGGACAGCGAAGATATAAAATGCGTAGCGGGAATCATCGGAACAAAAGACGCTGCAGTGAGCAAAAACACGAAAGAGGTTGTGCTTGAAGCGGCAGTATTTGATGAAGTCAAGGTTAGACTTACTTCCAGAAGACTTAAAATATCAACTCCTTCATCATTCAGGTTCGAGCGTGGCGTGAACAGCGAAGCAACATTTGATGTGTTAATGAAGTGCGCCGGAATGGTGACCGAAATTTGTGGTGGTAAAATAGAGCCGATTGCGTTTGATGATTTTTCAGATAAAACTCCCGAACGTTTTGTAAAATTAAGCATCAAAAATTGCAATAAATTAATAGGTACATCGCTAGATAAAGAAACAATCGTAAAGTGCTTGGAAAAATATAATTTTAGATGCGAAACTGCAAGCGAAGACTCCTTAAAAGTTAGAATACCGAACTATAGATTGGACGTTTTACGTGAAGTCGATCTGATCGAAGAAGTGGCACGGATATACGGATACGAAAATATAGAACCTATAATGCCTACGATAATGACAAGTTATAATAAGAATCAGGTGTGGGACAATATTGATGTAATTCGTGAAACGCTGGTGGGATTGGGATTTTGCGAGACAATAAATTATTCGTTTATTCCCGCTGACACAATGAATGTTTTCGGTATTGATGAAAACGAGGATATCTATTCAAATTTGATTTTGCAAAATCCGATTGCCGGAGCTTATTCTCTTATGCGCCCTATGATGACATATTCAGAGCTAAATTGCTTGGCATATAACTATTCCATAAACAATAGTAATCTTGCGCTTTTTGAGATCGGCAGAGTGTATGTCAAAGATAAATCGTTTGACACAGGCGTTCGAGAAATAGACACTTGCGGATTTATTATTTCCGGAGTGCGCATACCCAAAGGTTTCGGTTCCGAAAAAGACATTAAATATAATTACTATGATTTGCTGAATTATCTTGCAATCGTAATGAATCGTTTTGGACAGAGTTTTGAACTTCAAAAAAATAATTATAAATTTTTTGAAGAAGGTTCGGGATATAATATAATTTCAAACGGCGAAAAAATAGGATTTATAGGCGAAATTAACAAATTTAAACTTAATAAAATCCCTAATTTAAAGCTTGTTAAAGATAAGATTTTTTACTGTGAATTTTATATCGGTAAACTTTCGAATAAGGTGAAGAAGATTAAATTTGAATCTAAATATCCGCCTATTAAGAGACTATATAATCTCATGCACTTTTCCTTTGGGGCGATGACGGATGGCTACAAGCAGTTGAAACAAGTTGTTGAAAATCCGCCGGCTAACTTGCGCTTCCCGGGGATCGTTTCTCGACAGGTAGTGGCGGAATACAACAATTTAGCCGACCTGTTTTTATTGCCGTCTTATAATGAATTGTTCCCAATGTCGGTCTTGGAGGCTTTTAGTTGTGGGACCCCGGTAATGTTGCGGGATTTGCCCCTATATCGTTCTATTATTGATGGTTATTATCAGCCAGCCGCTGATCAAGCGACAATGCAAAAGGCTTTGCGCAAGTTGATTGCTCAGCCGGACCAGTTGGCCTATTGGCGGGCTCAAGCACAGTTGGCAGCTCAGCGCTACTCAAAGGACCACTTGGCCAAGGTGTGGGAAGACTTCTATCAGTTGCAGGCAAAGGAGCGTTAAGATGTCGCGAAAAAATTGGTTCGTCCTGGTATTGATGCTGTTGGGCGGGTTGGGAATTTTTGCTTTT
>CALWJB010000036.1 GCA_944380895.1 uncultured Clostridia bacterium
AGTTCTGTTGACAAGCATTTTATATTATATGTTAAATCACCTTTTTGGTATAATAATATATTTTGAAAATAAATTCAATCTAAATCCATTTTTCGTTTTCTCTTCTCCTTTGCATTTCGGACATCTCGTTTCTAATCACCTCTTGATTAGTTTGCCCTTTTTTATATAATTTTGCACTGCCGAATTTATATCTTTAAAAAATATCTTTTCAAAACTATTCGATAGAGTTTGCTCAAAGTTACAATCTATCGTATCTTGATAAGTTCAAAATTTTATATTTAAATTTATCTTTTTTGAATTTATTGTTCACGGTTACTTTTATATCTATTGTAATAGATATAAATTTTATTAATTATTTTTATTATACAAAAAATTGAAATTAGCTATGAGACTATAGACATATTACTGCAAAAAATAAGATGAAAAAACTCTGTGTTATAAAATTTATATAAATCAAAAAAAATAACAAGAGATTATTCATCATAAAGGCTTTGACTAAATTTCAAAAGCGTAACAAACATATATAACATAAAAAACTATAAACCGCCATACAATCTGGGGCGTTATTATAAAAAATTGATTACTTCTTATTATTGTTATTTTTAAAATCCAAAATAACTGAGTATCCCCGAATATATGGCTTCTGCAAATTGGTATTGATTATTTTTTAACTTTTCGGCATCGGAAAAATTTGTTATATAGGCAAGTTCTATAAGCGAGGCAGGCATATTTGTCTTTCGCAGCACATATAGCGACGGTCTTATTCTCACTCCGTTATTTTTTGTGCCGAGATCGCGAACTATGGCATTTAATATCTGCTCGCCCCAATAGTAAGATTGTGTGTACTCTTGATAAACGTAAGCTTCCGTGCCGTTTATCGCAGGATTCGTGTTGGCGTTTGTGTGTATGCTTAAAAAATAATTCGCCGGCCATGAATTGGCTGCGTTTACTCTTGCTTCCAAACTGCCGGAATTGCTTGTGCCCAAGACCTCATTCGGCGAATTACGCGATGTGCGAACTTCGAATCTATTGTCGTTTCGCAGTAAATCTGCCAAATACACTCCAACGTTATATGTAATATCTTGCTCTCTGAGCCCAAAACCTTCCGCACCGGCGTTAATTCCTTGTGGATTGTGTCCTTGATCGATAAATATTTTAATAGCCATAATAAAAATCACACCCCTATATAATTTATAGTAGATAAATTACTAAAAGGTGTGATTAAATTCAGAAATAATTTTTTTGAAAGGTTTATATATCATGACAAAAACAATAAGAGATATTATCAGATTAGGAATTGTATAAGATAAATTATATATTACTGAATAACTTAGGATTTCTTTTTTGAAACTAAAATATCCGCTCCATATGGCAAAGCCTGAAATAACCGAAAAAACAAATCTGAAAAATTCCGAAAAAATTATGCCAAATATTACGTTGTATTTTTCGATCTTAAAAAATCTTGAATAACAAGAAACTGTACCAATTAAAAAGTAGGGAATAAAATAATCCAAAAATATTATAAGTACATACGAACTTAAATTTCCTGATGGGGGAGTATGAAAAGTGAAAATAATTTTCATAAAACTAAAAATTAAAGCCGAATTTCCGCCAATCTTATAGCCTTTTAAAAAGGACAAAAATATCAAAGGAAGCGTGTGAGCCAAAGTAACCGAACCGCCAAAGGGCATTTTAAAAATTGTTACAAATGATAAAATAAAGCAAATATCCGCTGTAAATGCGCAGAGAATAATATTTTTTATTTTTTCTTTTATTTTAAATTCCTCCCGATGTTAGCATATAAAAAATGATATAATTTTTTAAGTGATAAAATATTTAAAACAGATAGAGGATGATCTATAATGTCGATTAGTAAATTAAATCTAACAAACAGTGAAGTTTGGATTATGTATAGCTCAGAAAACAGCGACCCGTATTTCAGTAAATTTATAACAGATAAAACTATTGTACCTTCGGCTGCAGTTTTAAGCAAGGAAAACAGCATTCTTTTTGTGCATGAACTCGACAAAGAAAATGTAAAAAATTTTTTCGGTGACGTAATTGTTTACGATTCCGAAACTTCGATAATCAAAAATATTGAAAAAATACTTGAAAAATTACAGTTTCCGCAAACAATCTATCTAAACTATTCAGACAGATTGGATTCTCAAACCGATGTTCTTGGTCACGGAACATTTAGATTTCTAAGCGATAATATTTCTAAATTTTATAAAATCAGAGGAACCCACGAGCCTCGATTTTTCTCTGCCGACGAAATAATTTATTTTTTGCTCGACTCAAAGACCGATGAAGACATTAAATATTTGAAAATAGCAGCAAACAGAGCTTTAGAAATACTGAATACCGCATTTAGAAAAATCAGACCGGGAATGAGCGAAAAAACTATTGCAAACTTAGTTCATAATATATTTAAACAAAAACCTTCCTATTTTAAAAAATTTGGAATTATTTCTGAAGATTTTTCATGGGAAAAAGAAACTTGTCCTATTGTGCTTGTGGGAGAAAATTTGCAAAAAGGCGGTCACTCTGCTCCGTCGGACAAAATTTTGAAGCGCGGTGATACTGTATACTTTGATTTTGGAGTGAAAATAACACTTAAAAACGGTAAATCGTATTCAAGTGATTTGCAGCGTATGGGATATGTGCTTATGTATGCCGAAAAAACTCCACCAAAAAGTGTAACCGATGTATTTAACACTCTGACCTGCGCTATACAAAAAGGAATAGAAAATATGTTCCCGCATAAAAAAGGATTTGAAATTGATGAAATTGTAAGAAATTTTATTACAAAAAAAGGATACCCTAACTATAACCATGCAACAGGTCACCCTATAGGCGAAAATGCTCATAACCCCGGAACAAGTATTTCTCCCAAAGGATATAAACGTTCTGAAATGGAAATAAGAGAAAATGGGGTGTATACTATTGAACCAAGAATACAAATCCCAAATGGAGGATCAATAGAAGAAATGATAATGGTGACAAAAAATGGAGGCGTGCCGCTATGTGCTCCACAGAAGTCTCTTTATTTAATAAAATAAGAATAATGTTTTGTGATAAAAATTTTGGAATTATACTACTACACTTTTTATATTGATTTTAAGGGTTTTAAAAAATATCTTTAATTTCAAAAAAATGAAACGATTTGTAATTTTGAGAACCGATAAAATTAGCGAAAGAGATTAAATAACTATTTTTGATTTTCGTATGTCTTAAAATGAAAATTGAGATAATTTATCAAATAGCGGTAATCTAGATAAAATTGCGATGCGATAATCTTTTCAGTCGAACCAGCTATCATAACGAAGACGATTCATGATGTGATGAAGAAATACACAACAAAATAATTTGTTCTATTTTAGATGAAATTCATAAAATAAGCGAAATCACAATAATAATTATAGAAAGCAAGTGATATTACCGGGATTTCAAAACCCCGTTTATCTATTTCGGTGACAATGCAATCATCGTATTTTGTAATTTTGGTAATAAATAGCTGTAAAAAGACGGCAATTGAAATATTTTAAGATTTGATCGGGGAGATGAAGCCATAGAATTTAACGTTTTTAATTGCAGGATAAAAATAGATTTTTTATTTGCCGCCGTTCTTACTTTTATTATTATCATAGATAAAACCTTTCTTTCTTTGTATGCAATTGCCCTAATATTTGCGCACGAAATGGGTCATATAATTTCGGCAAAAATTTTAAACGTGCCGATTAATGAAATTAGTTTTGGAGCAATGAGCATAGACATACCCAAATCTTCTATTTATTACCAGAAAAATTTTAAACAAAAAATGATAATAATTTTAAGCGGATTTATTTTTAATTTACTTATATTCGTAATTTTATTAGGAGTATATGTAATTAGCAAAAACAAATTTATAATATTGATAGCACTACAAAGTTTTGTTATTGGTGCAATTAATATTTTACCGATTGAGTCGTTGGATGGAGGAGAAGCGGTAAATTTGGTATTGCAGAGATTTTTGAGCTATGAAAAATCAAAAAAAATAAGTGATATGTTGTCGTGGATATTTTTAACATTTATTATTTTTTTTGGGATTTTTTTAGTAATGAAATCCTGGTATAATGTTTCTGTTATCCTTTTAGCTTTATATTTGATTTTTGAAAAATATTTTGTAAATTTTATTTGAGGTGATTTTTATGAATAGTTTCAAAGAAATTGATATTCTAAGTTTAGAGGAAAGTAATGCATTTAAACTCATTGGAAAAGACTGGATGCTCATTACCGCAGGCAACGAAAAAAATCTTAATACCATGACGGCAAGCTGGGGGATGCTCGGTGTTTTGTGGCAAAAAAACGTGAGCTGTATTTTTGTGCGTCCGCAAAGATATACTCTAAATTTTTTAAAAAATTCAGATTATTACAGCCTTTGTTTTTTTAGCGATAAATATAAAAAAATTCTGAGTTATTGCGGAACTCACAGTGGAAAAGATATAGATAAAATTTCAAAAACAGGTCTTAGCGTAGATTACGATAAAGCACCATATTTCAAAGAAGCAAAACTGGTTTTAATATGCAAAAAAATATACACAGATTATATTGATCCCAGTGGTTTTAAAGACGCTGCAATACACAGTGAGTATGAAAATAAAGATTATCATAAGGTATTTGTGGGAGAAATTACCAAGTGCCTTGAAAAGGAATAATTCATGAAAAAAAAGACAGTTTTAATAACGGGGAGTTCTCGAGGTATTGGTGCCGCTACAGCAATAAAATTTGCGGATATCGGATATAACGTTGTGATTAATTATAATAGATCTGAAAAACAAGCCTTTGAAGTTTTGGAAAAAGTGAGAAAAAAAGGTGCGAGTGCTGTTGCCATAAAATCAGACGTTTCAAAATATTCGCAAGCAGAGTCGCTTATTAAAAAAACTATTTCGGAATTTGGAACGTTAGATGTGCTTGTGAATAATGCGGGAATTGCTCAACAAAAACTTTTTAACGAAATCAGCGAATCTGAATGGAAAAGAATGTTTGAAGTTAACGTGCAAAGTATTTTTAATTGTTCGAAATTTGCTTCAAAAAATATGATTAAAAATCACAGCGGAAAAATTATAAATATTTCATCTGTTTGGGGTATTTACGGTTCTTCGTGCGAAGTCCATTACTCAGCTTCAAAAGCCGCCGTTATAGGATTTACAAAAGCACTTGCAAAAGAACTTGGTCCTTCGGGAATAAACGTAAACTGTATTGCTCCGGGTGTAATTGATACCGATATGAACCTAAACTTGAAAGAAGGAGATGTGCAAGAATTGATAAACTGCACTCCGCTTATGAGGCTGGGATCACCTACTGATGTTGCAAATTTAACAGCTTTTTTAGTAAGCGACAACGCAAATTTTATCACAGGACAAATTATAGGTTGTGATGGCGGATTTTTTGTTTAAAAGTCATAAATGCGTGGAGCGACTATTAAAAAATATTTATTTGCGATTTTTACCTATTTGCAATAATGTACTATTTATAGTTGATAGTAGTTTATTCTTATAGAAGGGATTTTTAGTATATGAATTTTAAAAAAACAATCTATAGTTTGATATCTGCCGGAATTTTTGCAGGATGTTTATGTCAGACTGCTTCTGCTGAAAGTATGGAAAGAATACTTAAAGAACCTGATTTATTGAAAATTAGTGAAGTCCGTTTATTAATTTCAAGATTCGATTTTGCTGAATTTGTGAGCGAAAAAAAATCAAAATTAGTTTCAGAGCCTCATTATATTGAAAACGTTAAACATTTTGATAGTGTAACGTTTTGGTGTTTTTGTGTTATTTTTCATAAAAATGATTTATCCAGATACATTGATACTATTACGGAACTCAGAAACTTCGCAGAATTTAAAGAAGATGTTAAAACATTCAAACATAGCCGTGAAGATATAATCGCAGAATTAGAGGAAAATTTTGGAATTACCACAACCACCGATGAACTTCAAACAATATATTCATCCATTATGAGCAAACGCGTAGAGATCCCTACCGAAACCGGAAGACGTCGTCTTGATATTACTCGTGAGCAACAACTCTTGAGCGGGAAAAAGAAAAAATGCAAGAGAAAAAAGGTTGTCGACATGTGGCAGTACTATTAGAAGATTTTTTGATTTGGGCGCTTTGTGCAGATGGTTTTTATAGGTAATAATATTTTAATTTGAATAAGTAATGTATATTTTAAGCACACTTCTATTGAATTTTCTAAATTCAAAAAACATTAATTTTTACATTTTTTTATTTAAAAATATAAAAAAATTAAAAGACATTTAATTACATAATTTTTAAGTTGATAGTAAAATATTTTTTATAAAATTAGTTTTATCAGAAAGGAAAATTTGATATATGCGCTTAAAAAAAATGTTGTGCGGTTTGTTGTCCGCTTTGATTATGTCCACGTGTTTGACCGGATTGGCTGAAGCAAAACCTATGAAAAACATACTTGAGGAAATATTAAAAATGAGTATGGTTGCGCAAGTTCGTGATTACATAAACAGGTTTATAAGGTATATAGATGAAGAATCGTTAAGGTTAAAATCAGAAACATTTAAAGTTGATACGGCTAACGAGATAAAAAGAAAAGATAGTGTTGTTTTTGGAATTTTTTGTTCTCTTTGCTACAAATATAACTGGAACAGATACATAGTATATGCGGCAAAAAACAGAGACGCAAGTGAGCATGCAGAAGATTTGGATGTACTTGAAAATATATTTCCAAGCAGTGTGGGTAGCCCGGATGGCTTAAAAGCGTTGTGCAGTGAATTAATGATTGATGTCGGTGATATCATAATGACGCCGAAAAGTTGGGCTGTGTTTATTAGATTCATAGATGAAATTTCACTATCCGATAAAAAAATTTCCCCGTGCCACTCGAGAGAGAAAACAGCGAGCAAAAAAGGACGCAAATTTAAGGTTCAAGAGAAAATAATGGGAGTAGATACTGCATTGGACTCTACAGACACAGTGAGCGAAACAACACTGAGTTCACGTTTCCGGATAAGACAAAAAAGACTGAAAAATGCAGCAAGTGATTTATTAAAAGATAAAAAACCATCCAAACCACGCAGAAAACGTAACAAACCAAATTGCTTAAGCGCTCATAGGCACGACGGTAAAACGTATGATTATACTTAACTTTTGGGAAACGACATTAATGATGAAATAATTGATACTTTATTTAAATTATATCCAGTCCGGCGATTGTTTTAGCCAGATATTTGCAGATTTTGAGTGTTTCACCGTCCGCACCGTTATTTATGATGGTTATTTTTAAATTTGGGCGTTCGATAAGCCATGTATACTTAAAAATAATTTTACGAATAATAAATTCAATATTTTCACAGTGTCCATAAATAGGTACTTTTACCTCTTTTGTGGACCTTTTTCTATTTTTAAACATTATACTTTTTAAAATAATTTTTGCTAAATCGACAAACCCCAAAATCATCAAAAAAATAACAAAAAATAAGCACAGAAAGTTCAATTTAGATCACCTCTGAACCATACTATGCCTTTAGAAATAAATTGATATAATTTTTACTATGCCTTTAATCTGCTAAAGTATCGCTATCATGAGATTTTTTTGATTTTCTTTTATTATTATTATCATTTTCTTCATCATCTCTAAAAAGCAGCGAAATACACCAAATTGCTGCAATTCCCACAAGAGTGTAAATAATTCTGCTAATTACCGAATCCTGCCCACCAAATATCCAAGCGACAATATCAAACTGAAGAAGTCCTATAGAACCCCAGTTTATACCGCCTATTATTGCCAGAATCAGAGCTATATTTGTTGCTGTCATCATAATAAATTCCTCCTTTTTGATAATTATTTTATATTATAACTATTTTTTGTATAAAAAACCAGATAAAAATATAATTCCCCAAAAAGATGATATTATTCAGTATATTGAAGATTTTCGAATAATTTGTTAAAATTATTATATAATGTATTTTTTACGGAGGAAAACTAAATTGTCCTTAAATGAAATAATTTGTAAATACGACATAAATCAAACAAAATACTCTATAAAAATAAAGGAAATTATTAAGCACAAATTTGGTGAAAAAATTCCAAAAGCATTTGTAAAAACTTACGGCTGTCAGCAAAACGTTTCCGACAGCGAAAAATACAAAGGCATGCTGTCTCAGATGGGGTTTTCTTTCACCGATAGTCAAAATGACGCAGATGTTATCTTGTTTAACACCTGCGCAATAAGAGAAAATGCTGAAAATAAGGCGCTTGGTAATTTGGGCTGGATAAAAAACATCAAAAAATCAAAACCTGATCTTTTTGTTATCATTTGCGGCTGTATGACGGAACAAGAGAATATATTAGAAAAAATAAAAGCCGTTTATCCGTTCGTAAACCTTGTCATAGGAACACATTCTGCGCATAAATTTCCTGAATTTTTTTATAAAGCTTATCAAAAAATTCACAAAAAAATTTATATCAGTGAAAAAGCTGACGTTGTGCCCGAAGAATTGCCGATTAAAAGGGATAGTAAATTAAAAGCTTTTGTTTCGGTCATGTATGGGTGTGATAATTTTTGCTCTTACTGCATTGTTCCGTATGTCAGGGGGAGAGAGAGGAGCCGAAAACCAGAAAATATAATCGAAGAATTTAAATGTCTTGTGAATAGCGGCTATAAGGATATAACGCTCCTCGGACAGAACGTAAATTCATACGGAAAAGGCTTGGAAGAAAAAATAAATTTTCCCGAGCTTTTAAGAAGAATTGACAGTATAGACGGCGACTATAAAATACGATTTATGACATCGCACCCCAAAGATGCAACACATGAGCTTTTTGATGTTATTTCAGAAAGCCGGCATATAGCGCACCATATTCATCTGCCTGTTCAGTGCGGAAATGATAGAATTTTAAAGCTTATGAACAGAAAATATGATATTAAAACTTATCTTGAAAAAATAAATTACGCAAAATCAAAAATTCCTGATCTAACACTCACAAGCGACATAATAGTTGGATTTCCGGGTGAAACATATGAAGAATTTAAAGATACGCTGGAACTTATAAAAAAAGTAAAATTTTCATCGCTCTTTACTTTTATATATTCACCCAGATCCGGCACACCTGCAGCAAAAATACCCGACCCGACAGGTAAACCCGAAAAGACAAAAAGAATTTTAGAACTTCTAAAAACTCAAGAAGAAATTTCAAAAAATTTATGCAGTGAGATGGTGGGCAAAAAGATGCGAGTTTTAGCCGAAAGTTTAGAACCTAAAGGCGGATATATTATGTGCCGGACAGACGGAAATATAACTGTGCAGATTCCGAATCACAAGGAAATTATCGGTAATTTTGTGGATGTTATGATAACAGATTCAAGAAACGAATCTTTAATTGGAAAATTAATTTAAGGAGAGGATTTTAGAAATGGAAAATACAGAAATTTTAAATTTAGCAAGAGAAATAGGCATGGCAATTCAGAGAAGCGATGAATACATAAATTACCGCATGAACGAGCAAAAAGTTGAATGCAGTAAAAAGCTTCAAAATACAATTAAAGAATTTAATTTAAAAAAATCCGAAATAAACGCGGAGCTTTCAAAAGAAATTTCGAGCCAAGAAAAAATGGACAAACTTAATTCCGAGATCAGTGAGCTTTATAAAAAAATCACAAACGACGAAAATATGAAAAAATTTAATGAAACAAAGCGAATTTTTGATGAAATGCTCGGTAAAATAAGCTATTTGATAAGTGAGTGCGCAAAAGGCGAAGATCCTTATAAAATAGAGATTCCGGATGAAGAAAATTGTACCGGCAGCTGCTCCACTTGCAGCGGATGTCACTAAAAGATGATTTATTATCAGCAGAAATGAGGTAAATTAAATTGGCGGAAAATTCTCCAATGATGCAGCAATACTTAAGCATAAAGAATAACTATAAAGACAGTATTTTATTTTTTAGACTCGGCGACTTTTACGAAATGTTTTTCGATGATGCCAAACTTGTTTCGCAGGAACTTGACTTAACGCTTACAGGCAAAGATTACGGTCAAAAAGAACGTGCACCGATGTGCGGCATACCGTATCACAGCTGTGAGGCGTATATTGCGCGGCTTGTTTCAAAAGGTTATAAAGTGGCTATGTGCGACCAAGTAGAAAATTCTACTGTGGCAAAAGGAATCGTAAAGCGTGAAGTCGTGAGAGTTATTACTCCCGGAACGGTTATGGAAGACAGTATGCTCGATGAATCTAAAAATAACTATATTTGCTCTATAAATATTTCCAAAAAAAGAGGGGCGATAGGTGTTAGTTTTTGCGACGTTTCGACGGGAGAACTCAAAATTACCGAAATAAAAGATAATTTTAAAAACGCTTTGAGCAGCCTTAAGAACGAACTTGGCAAATTTTCGCCAAAAGAAATTCTTTTCAGCGGTGATATTAAACTTTTTGAATCGTTGAAAGATTTTATAAAAGAAAAACTTTGCTCAAGATGTGAGATTTTGGAAAACGAACTGAGCGAAAATGATGCGCGCCAAATTATTATAAATCATTTTAAAGTTGATGATCCAGGCGAGCTCGGTGCCGACGGAAAAGAAACAGCAGTAAACTCAGCGGGAAATTTGTTTGAATACCTGAAGATTACTCAAAAAAATGGTCTTGAAAGAATAACCACGCTTCAGGTTTATAATAAATCCGAATATATGGGGATTGATCTTAATTCTGTCAGGAATCTTGAGATTGTCGAAACCATGCGTACAAAATCCAAAAAAGGTTCTCTTCTTTGGGTTCTCGACAAAACAAAAACCGCGATGGGAAAGCGCATGCTAAGATCTTGGATAGAGCGTCCGTTACTAAACATTGAGAAAATAAAAAATCGCCAAGATGCCGTTGAAGAGCTTGTAGATAACACAATTTTAAGAGACGAACTCGGTACGGCGCTCATGGGAGTGCACGATATGGAACGCTTGATGACGCGTGTAACTTACGGATCCGCGAATGCAAGAGATTTAAAATCGTTGTCTGCGGCTATCTCAAAATTGCCCGAAATAAAATTTATTCTTTATAAATTTAGTTCTGCGCTAATGAAATCCATGTGTGATGATCTCGACCTTTTGAAAGATGTGTTTATGCTGATTGAAAACGCTATAGTAGATGATCCGCCGTTTTTGATAAGAGAAGGCGGAATTATAAAGAGCGGCTACAGCAGTGCGGTTGACGCTCTCAGAAACGATATGAAAGGCGGAAAAACAATCGTTGGCGAGATTGAGAGAAGAGAACGTCAAAATACCGGTATATCCAAGCTAAAAGTAAGTTACAATAAGGTTTTCGGATATTTTATAGAAGTGCCGAATTCATTTAAAGATAAAGTTCCGGAAGAATATATCAGAAAGCAGACCCTGACAAACTGCGAAAGATACATCACAGAAGAGCTTAAAGGTCTTGAAGCCAGAATTCTTTACGCTCGTGATAAAATTAACGAGACAGAATACAAAATTTTTGAAACAGTACGTAAAAAAGTCGCAGAAAGTTTGCCACAAATTATAAAATCGGCCAATATAATAGCTCAGGCCGATACTTTAAGATCTCTTGCCGAAACTGCAGCGATCGGCGGATATGTAAAACCTGAAATCGACTATGGAAAAACGATGTCAATAAAAGATGGGCGTCACCCTGTGGTGGAATCGCTTTTGAAAGGTTCGCCGTTTGTACCAAATGATACTCTTTTAGATGATTCTAAGAATATGATTTCCATTATAACGGGTCCCAATATGGCGGGAAAATCTACATATATGCGTCAAAATGCTCTGATTGTCTTGATGGCGCAGATCGGAAGTTTTGTGCCGGCGTCAAAAGCTAGGATAGGAATAGTTGACAATATTTTTACACGCATAGGTGCATCGGACGACTTGGCTTCGGGGCAATCTACATTTATGATAGAAATGAACGAAGTTTCGGATATTTTAAAAAATGCCACGCCGAATAGTTTGATTATTCTCGATGAAATAGGGCGGGGGACATCTACTTTTGACGGTATGAGCATAGCAAAAGCCGTTTTGGAATATGTTGCAAACACAAAAACTCTGGGAGCCAAGACCTTGTTTGCAACGCACTATCATGAACTTACCGAAATTGAAAATGAACTTCCGAACGTTAAAAATTACAGCGTTGCCGTCAAAAAAAGAGAAGATGATATTGTATTTTTGAGAAAGATTGTTCCCGGTGCGGCAGATGAAAGCTACGGAATTGAAGTTGCCAAACTTGCCGGACTCCCCGGTTCAATTACAAAACGTGCCAAAGAAATTTTGAAAGATTTGGAATCAAGCAATATCAAAAAACCCGGCAGTTTTCACTCAGATATTATTACTTTGGAGCAAATTGGATTTGATTCAAAGTACGTGAATAACGATAAGATAATCGAAAAACTCCAATCTCTGGACACCAATGTACTTACCCCGATTGAATCTATGAATATTCTCTATAATTTGGTAGATTTGGCCAAAAACACACAGTGATTTTATGAGGAGGAAAAGACCGGCTTGAAAAAAATAAACATTTTAAATAAGCATTTTTCGCAGTTAATCGCTGCGGGTGAAGTTGTTGAGCGACCTGCTTCGGTAATCAAAGAGCTCGTGGAAAATTCAGTAGATTCAGGCGCCACGAGAATCACAGCAGAAATCAGTCACGGGGGAATTGCGCTGATAAGAGTTACCGATAATGGGAGCGGAATTTACCGTGAAGACGTAAAAAATGCATTCTTAAGGCACGCAACAAGCAAGATAAAAAACGAAAAAGATCTTCAAAATATATCGTCGCTCGGTTTTAGGGGCGAGGCACTTGCTTCGATTTGTGCAGTTTCCGAAACTGAAATTTTAACAAAATCTAAATATGAAAATTTTGGAACAAAATTCTTGATAATTGGCGGAGATCCGGGTGAAACCGAAGATATAGGTGCTTCTGACGGAACCACAATTTCTGTTAAAAATTTATTTTTCAATGTTCCCGCAAGAATGAAGTTTTTAAAAAAAGATGTGATTGAAGCCGGTCTGTGTTCTACGATTGTCGATAAACTTGCACTTTCTCACCCCGAAATTGCTTTTAGGTTTATAAACGGTGGCAAAGAAACAATGAGAACAGCAGGCGACGGAAAAATTTCTTCGGCTATCTATGGAGTTTACGGAAAAGAATTTTTCAGTGGTATGACGCCCTGTGAGTACTGCTACGATAACGTGGAAATTTCGGGGTATATCAGCAAACCTGCGTTTTCAAAAGCTAACAGAAATTCTCAAAATTTTTTCGTAAACGGCAGATATGTTAAAAGTAAGCTTGTTTCGAATGCACTAGAGGAAGCTTTTAGAAACTCTATAATGGTAGGAAGATTTCCGTATTGTGCACTTTATATCAAAATTCCTTCAAACAGCGTCGATGTTAATGTTCATCCAACCAAAACAGAGGTTAAGTTTGCAAATGAAAAAAAGATTTTTGATGCAGTTTACTATGCTGTGAAAACAGCGCTTATGAAAGACAGCAATAAAATTGTTTTATCGGCCGAATCAGACGTTAGTAAAGATTCGACCGCAAAAGATGTTTCGTCATCTTTACGCGAGCTTCAAAAAACTACGGCGGAAAAACATAAGAACGAGCCTCTAAAAAGTATTTTTGAAGAAAAAAGTAACTTTAAAAATTTTATTTTTGATATTCCAAAAAGATCGGAAAAAAAAAAAAAAAATAAAAACAATTTCAAAAAAGAGAT
>CALWJB010000037.1 GCA_944380895.1 uncultured Clostridia bacterium
CGGAAATTTTGATAAAAAACAAATTATGATAACTAATAACCTAATTTGCATGACCGATGATAATTGGCAGACAAGCAAGCTGGCAATCGGTAACCTGGACGGTAATTATGGTGTTATTGCCGATACGGTTGTTGGCAAACTTGTTGCCGGAAAGGCACTTACAATCAGTAACGAAGGCAGTAATTTTAAAGTCGATGCAAAAGGCGCAACTCTTAAAAATGCAAGTTTCACTATTGAAGCCGGAAACTCCAAGATAATTCAAAATGCAAAAGATGGATTTAAAATCCAAAAGAAAGAAAACAATAACTGGAAAAATAAATTTTATGCAGATTCAAGCGGCGATTTACATCTAACGGGTAAAGTTAATATTGCCAAGAATAGTCATGTCGGAGGTCTTGAGATTACCGACAAATCAATTAAAAGCTCTAATGGAAACATTGTACTTGAAAGTAATGGTAATGCTAAAATTGGGGCACTAAAAATAGATGGGAACAATGCACGCTTTGACGGAACAATACGAGCCGACCGACTTGAAGGGCAAATCGTCAACCATCAGCTTAAGAATAACGCAGTTACAGGCTCGAAAATCTCAAATGATACCATTTCGGGATCAAAGCTAAATTACGGAACAATAACACGCAGAGAAATCGGAAACAAGGCAGTTGGAAGTACCGAAATTATCAGGACAGGAAAAGACGGACTTGACAGCATTTACGCAACTCACGCATATATTGATAACCTGTATGTTCAAAAAACAGGAACCTTTGCCGGAGAATGTAAATGGACAGACAGCGGTAAGACTTCAAGTATCAAACAGTCGAAAGGCAAACTAATTTTAGAAGCAAATGATAAGCTTCAAATTAAATGCCCACAAAACAGCGGCGTTGCAATAAGTGGTAAAACAGCAGTTTTCGGAGATACTATGATTTTTGGCGATTTTATGGTTGGAGAAAATCACCAAAAGAATTGCATACAAGCTACCGAACATTATGGCAAAAGACTAATCAACGCTTATGAAACAGCAGAGTATTACTATGGTGATATCGGTGAGAATGAAATTAAAAATGGATTGTGCCAAGTTGATATAGACCCTATTTTTGCCGAATGCGTAAATTTAAAAGCCGGTTATCAAATTTTTCTTACCCCTTATGGAAAAGGAGAACTTTTCGTTTTGGAACGATTTGATAATTGCTTTGTTGTTTGTGGAGATGATATGAAATTCGGTTGGGAGCTAAAAGCTAAACGTAGAGGCTTTGAAAACGTAAGACTTAAAGAATACAAAGAATAAAAGAATCACTTATCAAAATAATTGATAAGTGATTAATTTGATACTTACTAAAAAAGATCACTGTGTGTACCTGTGCGATAAAGCGAAAGAAGTGAAATCTCTTTATCTACCTTGTAAATAAGAACCCAATCGTTGCCGATATGACAATCCATATATCCCTTAAATTCACCAATTAAGTTGTGATTTAAGTACTTTTCAGGTAGGGGTTCCTCGTTTGCAAGCATGATGATAACTTCTTTTAAAGTATTCATGTTAAAATTTCTCTTTTTAAGAGTTTTCAGGTCTTTTTTAAATTTATTGTGATATTTAATTTCCAGCATAACTTTATATTTCCAAATCCTCAAATAATTCTTCTGTTGAACTAAATTTTTTACTCATTCCTACACCTTTTTCGGATTCACGAATAGTCCTTTTAGTTTCTTCGTTTGGAATATCAAGTTTAAGCCTAAACGGTATTCCGTGTTCCCTTATAGACTGTTTCAAAAATATATTTACGGCGGTTGACAAATCTATACCAAGCTCCGCAAAAATCATCTTTGCATTGTCTTTTACTTCTTTATCCACACGAACAGTCATTGTTGTAGCACTCATATTAATTCCTCCCTTTTTCAGTATATGCCTATTATAACATATTGTTATTACGTTGTAAATACAATATATGAATTTTTTTGTAAATTAAAGGAGGTGGTAAAATTTATGGATTCATACATTACAAGATTACAAGACATCGAACTGATTGCCGGAGATAGCAAAATAGTTTTAGAGTTTCAAGTTTACTACGAGGACGGTGAACCACTTGATTTACAGGATGATAGTGCAAAATGGTATCTTTCACCTATCGGTATGAAGCATAGTCCAATTCTTATAAAAGATTGTACGATTCTTCGGGACGGCGATGCCGAAACAGGATATTTATATTACCGATTTACTGTTAGCTTAGACCAATCTGACACAGAAAACTTATATGGCAAATATGTTCATCAGCCTGTTCTCATAGACCGCAAAGGTCAGAAATTCAGACGTGCCGAAGGATATATAACATTCAAACCTCAAATTAAAGAAAGTTAGAAAGGAAATGATTTTATGATAACAAAATATCAAGCAGATCTTGAAAATAACCACGTTAGAGGAATTAGCAATTATACACCGCCAACTTATACGTACATCGGCTTATCAACTGTGGCTATTGACGATTCGGGAACGTTACCCGAAAATGCCGAACCTGATGCTTCTACCGGATATGCGAGGATAAGAGTTCGCAATAATTCGGAAACTTGGAACGACTCTGCAAATGGTGTGATCTCAAACAAAATACGTCTTGAATTTCCAAATGAGTTTACCGCAAATGCCGGAATTGCAAGATACATTTTCGAGCTTGATGAAGCGGGCAAAGTAATGTACTACTCCGAACTTACCCAAGAGATAACGCTATATCAAGGAATGAACGTATTTTTTGCAGAGGGCGATATAACGTTCGAACGTACAAATCAAATTGCAGTTTCAAGCTAAAAAGAAGTGAACACAGATGAATAAGATACTAAAAATCTATGTCAAAAATGACCCAGTTTTTAAATATGTGGTTGAAGATTATCCCTTTTATGAAGGGATATTTTTTCATGCAACAGACTACTTAAAGATGAATGTTTTGCATACTCATTATACCTTTAGAAACCGCATTAATATGGGAAATCAAACAATCAATATTTCTGAAATTCTAAGGTCAAGTCTGCATTTTAAATCTCAAATTTTGGAGATGTCAACAGTTTTAAATGCGGCCGTAAAATCAAATCTTAAATCAAAAACCACATTTAAAGATTACCAGAAATCGAGATTTAAACTATGTTGTGGAATGCGTGTTCAAATGAGAGATAAGACGTGCTTTAAGAGTAGTGCCGCAGCGCATTTAATTAGGATGACAAAACTAAAAACTCACGATCCATTTATTCTTAGAAACCGAGATGCCATGCGGCTCGATGATATGGACGGAGAAATAATTATTTAAAGGAGTGATTTTATATGCCAAGCAAAACAGATTTTGGGGATTTGACCCTTTATGCTTCATCGGGAGCGGATGCAGAAGAAACGTTTTTGAAATTTAGGACAGATATTGCCGGAACAGGTTCCGACAGTAACTTTAGTAAAATAGCGAGTATTCTATCTTCGCATGATTTCTACATTCAAAACGACAGAAGAATTTTTGATGTTTCTTTGCAAAAAGTTTCAGACAATTATTATGAAGTGGTATCTTCTGAAATAACAAGATATTTTCCGTATATGCTAATTATTTTCGATGTATCTGATTCAAATACCGACAGCGTTTCGGTAAATATTAATTCTTTGGGAAATCTTCCGATAAAAAAGTTTGATGTTTCGGGGGATATTGTGAATTTGGAAAACGGAGATTTAACTGCAAGTTCCAAATACTTAGCTGAATATGTAGGCGAATATTTTATTTTATTAAGCCGATTTACAGCAAAAGAAATTCTTGAAAAATTGAAAACTGTTGACGGCACATCAAGTGGCTTAGATGCTGACCTTTTGGACGGAAAACATGGTAGTGAATACGCTTCATCTTCGCAAGGCGAAAAAGCTGACAGTTCCATTCAAGGAATTAAAGGAAACGGCACAATCATTGAAAAAGATGAAAATAACTTTGTAAACGTAACTCCCTCGAATATCGGTGCTGCGACTTCTTCACATAGCCACGATAATGCAAGCGCATCGAGTGCCGGATTTATGAGCAGTTCTGATAAATCCAAGCTTGACGGAATTGCAACAGGTGCAACTAAAAACGTTATAACTAACGGCACGGGAAGTCCTTCAGGAGGTTCAAATGGTGATGTGTATTTTAAGCACAGTTAGGAGGTGATTATGTGTGTCAATAACCATAAAAATGGGAGATAATCCGCAGCCGACTTGCACTATTTCTCTTTCGAGTTCCTCATTTGACAATGGCACAGCTACTGCTACATTTAGTTATACACTATCTGCAATGTCCGGCTATAACTATTGGGGCTACGGCGTAACCCTCGAATATGGCGGAAGTTCATCGCTCGGTAGTAGTGTTAATTTAATTGGTACTTCGACAAGTCAATGGTCTGCAAAATCTGGAAGTGTAACAATAACCAAAACTAATGTTTCTACCTCACCGCAATACTTTTACTTTAGGTTAAATGCAGTCGCAGCGACATCAGGCACTCCGGGAGCTACAAGCTCTTACGAAGTGTCTTTTAATATTGACCGCAAAACCGAGTTTGGGGGTGCGGATAATTTCACTCTTGAGGGTACTACAAAAGCTACTTTTACTCCGTATAAATCTTCATATACCCACAATCTATATATTGATTTACTCACAGACGGAAACACTTGGATAACTCGAACAGGATATACAAGCGGTTCTACAATTACTATTTCGGATAGTGAAATTCTAAGTGCTTATAGTCAGCTATCAAGTTACAAACCGGGACAAACTGTTTCGGTTAAGTATTATCTTGCAACTTTTTCGGGCAGTACAAGTCTTGGTGGTGTGTCTTTGTGGAAAACAATGACTATTGGCGGAACGGCAAAGGTAAATGTTAGCGGAAGCTGGAAAAATGCAATTCCTTACGTGAAAAGTGGCGGAAGTTGGAAACCATCTATCGCTTACATTAAGGCGAGTTCATCTTGGAAACGAGGAAAAGTTTAAATATGAAAGGAGATTAAAACTATGGCAATGGTAACGATTGGCGGATTTTTCGGAGAGGTTCAGAAAGACGTGGATTTAATCCCAATATTTCGAGAAAATGAACTTTCTAAAAATCCCGATTCTTTTT
>CALWJB010000038.1 GCA_944380895.1 uncultured Clostridia bacterium
TTTATTTTGTCCCGAAAATTCGATCTCCCGCATCACCTAAGCCGGGTATTATATAGCAATCATCATTGAGCGCTGCATCTTTTGCGGCACAATAAATTTTTACGTCCGGATGCGCTTTTGTCAGCGCCTCTATGCCTTGACTCGATGCCAAAATACACATGAATTTTATAGATTTCGGCTTTCTCTCTTTGACGAGCGTTATGGCATCTATGGCCGTTCCGCCCGTTGCAAGCATAGGGTCAAGAAGTATCACATCACGCTCACCGATATCTGACGGAAGCTTACAATAATATTCGACCGGCAAATGCGTTTTTGGGTCTCTATAAAGTCCGATATGCCCTACTCTGGCTGTCGGCATCAAATTTACAACTCCTTCAACCATTCCAAGTCCTGCCCTTAAAATCGGTATAAATGCTATATGTCTCTGCGCTAAAATTTTCGTTTTGGCTGTCATAAGCGGAGTTTCAACTTCTACTTCTTTTAGCGGTAAATCTCTCAAGGATTCATAACACATCAGCATGGTTACTTCGCTTATCAACTCTCTGAATTCCTTTGAGCTTGTTTCTTTGTTCCTCAAATGACTAATCTTATCCTGAATTAAGGGGTGATCCATAATCATTACATTTTTGCTTTCTTGCATATTTTTTCCTCCGTGATTTAATTATTTTGTTCTATATCTTTAATTTCCCGAATTCGTATCTCATGACGTCCGCCCTCAAATTCAGTACTTAAAAATATCTTGATGATGCTTTTAGCTGTTTCAAAATCAATATATCTTGCGCCCAAACACAGAATATTTGCGTCGTTATGACGTCTGCACATTTCGGCGAGCTCCGTGTTTGTGCAAAGTGCCGCCCTTATTCCCTTAACCTTATTCGCCGCAATCGAAACACCTATACCTGAGCCGCAAACAATTATTCCTCTGGTATTTTCGGTATTTACGACCTTTTTCGCAACTTTATTCGCAAATATCGGGTAGTCGCATGATTCTTCGCTGTGCGTTCCCATGTCGAGAAACGATTCACCTATTTCTCCAAGATACTCTTTAATAAGTTCTTTTAGTTTATATCCGGCGTGATCGGAACCTATAATTATCATAAATTCACCTCTTGATTTTGAATAAACGTTCATTTAGCTGTCTTTCGGCTTGAGGCACTCTCAAATAATTGAGCTTCAAATCTTCCGCCGCACAAAATTTGCCCGATTCATATCTTTTAAGCGCTAAATGTGCAACGTTATGTGCCTTTATATAACAGTCATATTCAGATAAAACGGAATATTTGTCGGTATTTTCACCCGCCATAATTCTATTGTAACACTCCGCCGCTCCGTCGCCAACAAATTCTATGCTTTTTTTCATTTTTTTCAGATTTTCCGTCAAATTTGAAATTAATTCCGCACTATCTTCGGTTATGCGTAAAATATTACCGTTTTTGCTCTCAAAAAGTGCCGTGTAAACCTGATCGCATCTGGCATCAATACAGGCACATATCAATCCGCTTTCAACGCGCGAATTACTCGCGAGCGCTTCAAGCGACGAAATACCTATACATGGCTTATTATTTGCAAAAGCCATCCCTTTAACCGTAGCCACACCTATTCTCAGTCCCGTAAACGATCCCGGGCCATTCGTCACAGCATACAAATCTATATCTTTTGAATGTATGTTTGCACTCTTTAACGCATCATCAATCATCGGAGCAAGAGTATGACTATGTGTAAGTCCTGCATTCATAAAAAATTCAGCTACAACTCTTTCGTCTTCTGTGATCGCTACCGATGCTGTTTTCGACGAGGAATCAACTGCCAATATTTTCACTGAACTTCTATCCCTTCTATATATATTGTTCTCCGGGTTTCTGCTTCGGGATCTTTATCTATGCGCACTTTGACTATCTTTTCAGGCAAGAACTTTTCTATATTTTCGCTCCATTCTATGATTATCAATCCTTTTCCCATATAATCAAAAAATCCCGTAGATTCCAAATCTTCATAAGAAGTTATGCGGTACATATCAAAGTGGTAAATTTTAAGTTTATCACCTTCGTATTCATGGGCAATGGCATATGTTGGACTGGAAACATCTTCTTTGGTGCGAAAATACTTGGCAATCCCCTTTGTGAATGTTGTTTTTCCTGCTCCCAAATCACCGTAAAAAACTATTATCTCATCGCCTCTTAATTTGCTTGCAAGTTTATGGGCCAGTTCTTCTGTTTCGTGCGTATTTTTTGTGATTACTTTCATTATTCTCTCCGATTAAATCAGCTTATTTAAAAATTTGCTTATCCTAACATTTTCGCAGTTATTGAAAAAATTTTCGGGAGTTGTGTCCGCAATAATTTTTCCTTCATCCATGAAAATCACTCTTGTTGCGGCGCGCCTTACAAAACTCATCTCGTGCGTGACCATTATCATCGTCATGCCCGATTTTGCAATTTCAATCATAAGCCCTATCACGTCTTTCACAACCTCAGGGTCAAGTGCCGATGTAGGTTCATCAAAGAGCATCACTTCCGGATTCATCATGAGCGAACGTACTATTGCAACTCTTTGCTTTTGTCCGCCCGAAAGTCTTGACGGATGCACATTCCATTTATCCTTGAGTCCGACCTTTTCAAGTAAAGCCATCGCAAGCTCTTTTGCCTGACTCGGTGAGTAAATTTTGAGCATTGTTGGCGCAAATGTGATATTTTCAAATATCGTCATGTGTGGAAAAAGATTGAAATGCTGAAATACCATTCCTATGTTTTTCCTGATATCATCTATCTCGCTGCTGCTTGAATCCACTTTTCTCTCTTTGAAAAATATCTCACCCGAAGTTGGTGTTTCGAGTGCGTTTATACATCTCAAAAACGTACTTTTCCCTGACCCCGAAGGTCCGATTATCGCAACTTTTTCACCTTTCTTAAAATCTACGCTTATCCCATTTAGTACATATAAAATTTTGTCGTCTTGTTTGAATTCTTTATATAAATTCTTAACGCTTATCACTCGAACGCATTCTCCTTTCGATCAGCGAAAATACTACCGTAAGCAGTGCCACTAAAACAAAATATATAAGCGCAACTGTCATGAGCGGAACAACCGGTTCATACGTCTGGCTTCTGATTATGTTGCCGGCTCTTGATAAATCCATCACACCTATGAATCCTGCAACCGAAGTCTCTTTAATCAAATTTATAAATTCACCCGTAAGCGAAGACAACACATTTTTAACCGCTTGCGGAAGTATGATATGCTTCATCGTGGTCCCGGCGCTCAGACCCAATGAACGTCCGGCTTCGTATTGTCCGCTGTCTACCGACAGTATCCCGCCGCGCACTATCTCCGCAACGTACGCACCCGAATTTATTCCAAAAGCTATCATCGCGACTAAAAGCTTTGGCAAACCCGTAGATGCAAAAATTAAATAATATATTACAAAAATTTGTACAACTACCGGCGTACCGCGTATGACAGTTATGTAAAAATTTGCGGCAATTTTTAAAAATTTCATTATAATATTCTTGCTTTTACTCACGTTAATCAGCGCAAGTGTAAAGCCTATCAAAAGTCCGATGAAAAGCGCTACAACAGTTATCTCGAGCGTTGTTGCAAGTCCGCTCAAAATCATTTTATATCTGTCTTTATTAACCAAATTATTATAAATTTGAGCGATTAAATCCACACTCTCTCCGCCCGATACCCCCACATACTGCGCCACAATTTTATCTATTTCACCGTCGGTTTTCATCTTTGCAATAGAAGTGTTTATCTCGTCTAAAAGCTCTTTTTCGCCTTTCGGAACCGCTACTCTGTAGCTTTCTTCAAAAAGATATCCATCAACAACTCGCGCTTCCCCGTCCGAAACATTGACAAGTTTTCTTGCCGGCACATCATCAATAACAACAGCATCAATACGTCCGCTTAAAAGATCTAAAACAGCATCCGAAGCCGTGTCGTAACGATGAATATCGGCACTCGGAAAATGCTCCGTACAGTAGATATCGCCCGTGAAACCAAGCGCTACACCAATTCTTTTATCCAAAATTTCATCAACAGATTTTATGCTGCTTTCCACAGGAACTATAACCACATTCTTTGCGTTATAGTAAGGGTCGGAAAAATCAACACTTTGAGCTTTTTCGTCGCTGTAGCTCATGGCAGCTATCGCAAAATCGCACGCTCCGCTGCTCAGCTCCAATGTTAATGCATCAAAAGAAACATCGTTTATTTCAATGCCGAATCCCATATATTCTGCAAGTTTTCGCGCTATATCCACGTCAATACCTATGATTTTATCGCCATCTTTGTATTCAAAGGGGTCAAAATCAGCATTGGTGGATACTTTTATATATCCACGTTCTTTAATTTCATCAAGAGAGCTTTCCGCATGAATTACTCTCGCGAACATTATGGCAAAAAATAATAAAATGCTTAAAATCGTATTTTTCCAAAATTTTTTCACTTATGATTTTTCCTCCCGAAAAAACTACTTTTCAGTTGCGCCGAAAACTTGGGTTTATTGTAGAAATATGGCACTAAAATCGTCGCTACATTTTCGTGTTTTCTGAGTTGCTGCTCAATAAAAAATGTGGTTTGATTATGGTAAATCTCATCTTTCCAACCGTTCCCGCTTATACGCGTCAGCACTACCGTCAAACTTTCTCCGTCCTTGAGTTCAGATTCCTTTTTCGAAACATAATCTTCTATTGGAGTTATTATATCGCGATACGGCGTGTAAACAATTTTAAGAGGCACGTCTATGCCTAAATCTTGCCACTGCTTTTTAAGGCGCTCTGTTTCCGTGCTCGAAACCGATATATGCAGTACTGTGACATTTGATGTGATTTTATTTGCGTAATCAAAAGTTTTTAGTGCGGCTCTATTCATCTTGTTTATCAGAACAATGCATGGAAATGTGTCGGTGCTTGTGCTGGGCTTGTAATGATAATTATAGCCTAAAATACTTATTCCTTTTAAAAATTTAAAGTAGTGTTTATGTGTTTGCGACATAAACCACATCAACATCGGCGCCACAATCAAAAGTGCCCATGCTCCGTGCGTGAATTTCGTGGTAAATACAACTATTGAACCTATGAACGTAACAAGTGCGCCAAAACCGTTGATTATAGACTTATATTGCCAACCAGGTGCTTTGGAACGCATCCATTTTACGAACATTCCAAATTGTGAAATCGTGAATGATACGAAAACTCCGACTGAATAAAACGGAATTAATTTATGTGTGTCTGCGTTGAATGCTATCAAAAGCAGCGAACTTACTATAAATATGAAAACTATACCGTTTGAAAAGCTGAGTTTTGTACCTCTTTGTGCAAATTGACGCGGCATATATCTGTCCTTTGCCAAAATTGAAAGCAATATCGGCAATCCGCTATATGATGTGTTCGCCGCAAGAAGCAAAATCAACGAAGTCGTAAACTGCAAAATATAAAACATGATTCCGTTGCCGAAAATCGCTGCCGCCATTTGAGATAAAACGGTTTTATCCGAAACAGGTACAACCTTAAGCGCAGTGGCCAAAAAACTCGTGCCGCCAAAAATAAACATTATTATTCCGCCAAGCATAAATAAAACTTGTTTAGCTGTTTTTTGAGATGGCTCCTTAAAGCTCGGAATTGCATTACTGACGGCCTCAACTCCCGTAAGCGCCGAACAACCCGACGAAAACGCACACAGAAAAAGTACCAAACTCATACTTGTTGCGGTGCTTTGTGATATGCTCGCAATTTGATCGGGTGTATATGTAATTGGAGTTAACGTATGATTAAATACGCGCACAAATCCTGTTACAATAAGCGCTATCATAGAAAAAATAAATGCATATGTCGGGATTCCGAAAATTTTTGAAGATTCGCCGATACCACGAAGATTTATAAGCGTAATTATACCCACGCAAATAAGCGAAATTATTATCCTGTATGGCTCCAATGCGGGATAAACCGCCAAAATCGCCGCCGTGGACGACGAAACACTGACAGCTACCGTCATTATATAGTCGATAATAAGACATGTTGCCGCTAAAAGCGATGACTTTTTTCCAAAATTTTCTTTTGAAACAACATACGCCCCTCCACCGTTCGGGTAGTGATTTATTATCTGAGAATACGAAAAAACCAATATAAGCAAAAGTAAAATAATCGGCAAACTGACAAATCCAACATAGTTAACCGCCAAAATTCCAAGCGCCGGAACAAGTGCCATAAGTATTTCTTCAACCGCGTATGCAACCGAAGATACCGCATCACTCGCCATTATTGGAAGTCCCCAAAGCCTCGAAAGCTTCTCATTTGAAAGCTGATCATCTTTGAGCGCCGAACCCAAAAGAATCTTCTTTAATTTCTTAAATCCGCCCATATTTTCGTCTCCATTTATATAAAATTATAAATTAAAACATACTCTAGATAATACTACCACAAATCTTACAAAAGATAAAATGTTTTTTTGAAACTTTTTTGCTTAATTTTTGCACAAAAAAACCTCCGGAAAATTTCCGAAGGTCATCCGAACGCGGCTCTTATTCTGTTGGGAGCGATTCTTTTGCAGCTGCTACGCTATAACTGTAATATGCTTCCAACGCGCTGTCTAAAGAAGACATATAATCCTTCTTTGACTTTTTTAAACTATCTAAAGCTGCATACATATCTCTAATTTCCGCACTTAAAAGCGACTCACATTCTGCAATTTCACGGTTTTGACTTTCAAATTTGCTCTTAAGAGCAGCATATTCCGTATAGGACTGTGTATCTACCCTGAATCCGTCGCTATTCCACACTTCATAAGCTACCTGAAGTGCACTAAATATCTTTTCGGAAACAATCTGCGCTTTTTTTAAATTTTGAAGATCTGATATCAATTTGTCTGACAATTTACAAAAATCCGAAAATTCATTGCCGCACACACCCTTTGCGTCTTCCACAGCCTGACATCTATTATCAAATTTTAATTTGCATGTCTGTGCGTTATCTTTCTTGCCGAACCAAAATGCTTGTGCGGTGGGAACAGCAGAAACAGATATGCCTGCAGCTAAAGCCCCTGATAATAAAATTTTACTAAATAATTTCATCAATTGTCCTCCAATTTAAATTTATTTGATGGCCTTATTGTAGCAAAATCACAAGAAAATTTACCTCAGAATAATAAGTTGTTTTTGTTTACTTTTTTGTGTTATATATACACTTTTTTAAATTCGATATTTTTTTCTTGCGAAGTAATGTGGCATCAAGATCGGTTTTAATATTCCCCGTTTCATCTCTAAAAACAACATCTCCTTCCAGCACTCGCCCTTCTACGGCGCTCAAATCAAATTTTATTTCTTCACCGTCATCTCCCTCACAAAAAACAGTATCTTCTTCTATTCTGTCAACAAAAAACTTCTTTGCCAAACCCACACCTCATCCCGATTTTTTAAATTCTATATTCTCTCCGTCGGTTAATGCAATTATATCTCCGGATTCACCCGTGACGTAGATATCATCTCCACAAAATTTTTTGAGTCTATCAATTACATACGGTTTACGAATCCTGTGTTTGTCTTTTGAAACAGATATCACCGCATATTTTGGTGAAACAGCATGCAAAAATTTTTGAGTCGTGGATGTAGTACTGCCATGATGTCCGACTTTCAAAACATCGGCACTTATATCATATTTTTTGCTCAGAATTTCTTGTTCTTCTGCTTTTTCGGCATCGCCTGTGAATAAAAATCTTACGCCTTTATATGTAATGCGTAAAACTACCGAATTATTATTCAAGTTCTCATTATCATGCGATATCGGTCCGACAATCTCTATTTTTACATCCCCGAGAACTGTATTAAATCCCGCAGTCACTAAATTCGCACAGATTTTCTTATCCGCAAGCACTTCCAGCATCCTTTCGTATGTAACAGTTACGGCATTGGATTTTTCAGGAATTTCCGGCTCTATAAACTGAGCTACTTCAAAGTTTTCCAAAACATCCGGCATCTGCCCGATATGATCCCTATGTGGATGCGTTGCAACTACCAAGTCAAGTTTTTCCACACCTTGATTTTTAAGATAATTTACAACTTTTCCTTTTGGCTCCTTATCGGCCGCATCAATCAAAATGTTTATGTCTCCGCATTTGATATAACTGCAATCGGCATCTCCGACATCGAGAAAATGCACTGTCATATCACCGCTTACTATGCTGTTTTTATTATCTTCGTGTTTTGTTTCTGCAATCTCTTGAAATGAAAAAATATTATCCCAAGTTTGCTCCGTGATTAGGTTATTTGAAACTAAAGCAAGGTAAATTGTGCCGATAACCATCAAAACTAAAAAATAAATCAAATTTTTTAGCGATTTCTTATTAAACTTCTTCTTCAAAATATATTTCTCCTAAGTATTTTCAGGACTACTGAGCATTATTAAGATTCATTTCGAGGAATTGCTGATATGTTATTAGAACTTGGCGCGGTTTTGAGCCTTCGTGCGGCCCTACAATACCCATTTGTTCCATTTCATCAACAAGTCTGCCCGCTCTGGCGTAGCCTACTCTGAGTCTTCGCTGCAAAAGTGATGTTGATGCTTGTCCCGCCTCCACAACGCACTTTACCGCTTCAGCCATCATTGGATCTACTGAACTTTCCACTTTAGAATCACCTTTTGAGGAATTTTCGGATACTGCACCTTTTTCGATTTCTTTTGCAATTTCTTCGTCATAATTACTTTCTTCGGTCGTTTTGATCGATTCAACAACTCTTTCAATTTCCCTATCGGTAACATAGCACCCCTGAACGCGTATCGGTTTATTACATCCCACAGGAGCAAAAAGCATATCGCCTCGTCCTAAAAGTTTTTCCGCGCCACTCATATCCAGAATCGTACGAGAATCTATCTGAGACGACACCGCAAGCGCAATACGACTGGGAATATTCGCTTTAATTATGCCCGTTATTACGTCTACGGATGGTCTTTGCGTTGCTATCACAAGATGCATCCCCGCGGCACGAGCCATTTGCGCCAATCTGCAAATGTAATCCTCAACCTCGTTTGGTGCAGCCATCATCAAATCCGAAAGCTCGTCAATTATTATCACTATCTGTGGCATTTTTTCGAGCGGTTCACCACTTTTATCTTTTATTCCGGTTTTCTCATCTATCATTTGATTATATGATGCAAGATCTCTCACGCCCGTTTCTGCAAATTTCTTATACCTAATAAGCATCTCATTTACAGCCCAATTCAGTGCGCCCGCCGCCTTACGAGGGTCCGTCACCACGGGAACCAAAAGATGAGGAATTCCGTTATAAACACCAAGTTCCACCACTTTTGGGTCAACCATGAGAAGTTTAACTTCATCAGGGTGGGCATTATAGAGAATACTCACAATAAACGAGTTTATGCAGACAGATTTGCCTGAACCGGTTGAACCGGCAATGAGAAGATGCGGCATCTTTGCAAGATCGGCAGTCATTATATCGCCCGAAATATCACGTCCGAGAACAACCGTCAACTTGCTTTTCGCATGTTTGAATTCAGGCGAAACTATAAGCTCTTTCATGCTCACCATGCTCACAACTTTATTCGGTATTTCTATCCCGACAGCCGCTTTGCCGGGAATCGGCGCTTCTATTCTTACGCCCGAAGCAGCCAAGTTAAGTGCAATATCATCTGCAAGAGTGGTAATTTTGCTGATTTTCACTCCTGCGGCAGGTTGCAGCTCGTAACGCGTTACTGCCGGACCTCGGCTTATATCGATAATCTTTGTGCTGACGTTAAAGCTTTTTAGTGTATCTACAAGCATTTTGCCGTTATTATTAAGCTCTGTGGTAATATCTCCGTCATCGGGCTTTTTGGCGTCGTTGAGCAAATTTACGTCGGGAAATTTGTAGTGCTTCTCACTCGCGCCGCTACTCCCGAGAACTTCAAACTCTTTGGATTTTTCTTCAGATTTCGCAGTTTTGATTTTTTCATTTCGTTCGTTTTCATTTTTTATTTTGGAAAGAAATTTTTCAGTTACTTTCGAAATATCATCGGTCTCGTTTTCGCCGATTTCCATATCTTTCTCACTTGACGAAATGCTCTTAATTTTTTCGGATTTTTCCTTTCGTTTTTCGCTCAAATCCACATCTATCAGAGGATTTTTCTTGGCTTCACGTTCTATGTTTCTGTCTTCAATTTTTTGTTTTATGGCTTTTGCGGGTTTTGAAAATAATCCAAAAAAATCCATAAGAGTCGCACTCGTCAGGAACATCAAACACATAAAAATTATTATTATATTTATAATTCTTGCTCCTATAACTCCGAATGCCCATACACTCGGAATACCCAAAAGCGCTCCGAAAAGTCCGGAACTTTCATCGAATTCTCCCGCTCGATATCTACTGAATATATCTGAAAAAACACTCGAAATATCTTGATTGTTTTCTGCACACGAAAAAACATAAAAAAGTGAACACGCAAAAATTATCGTCGCCACAGAAACCCAAAGTTTGAGCTTTACATTTGATCCCGATTTCCCCATTGCATCTAAAATCGCAACAGTACCAACAAGAATCGGCCATAAAATCGAACAAACACCAAACATACCGAATATAAAATTATGTAACCAAAGCCATAAATTTTCTCCCGGTACCACTACCAAAAAGAAAAGCAAAATCGAAAATCCAAACATCACAACAGACCGCGATGCACTCAATACATAGTCTTTACGCTTAAGAGGTGCAGTTTTACTCTTATTATTTTTTCTCAACGTCCTATTTGCCAATTTTAAATCCTCCGAAATATAATCATATTGCCATTCCCGTGAAAATATTGATACTTAAAATTTTTTCAATTATTCCTATAATTATACAAGCACTGCCGACTATCGCCGTGTATACAATAAATATTATCATTTTATCTGTTTTGAGAAGCCATTTGAACAGTTTTATCGAAAGAAACCCCACAACTGCAGACACTATCATCCCGGCTAAAACAGGACCGGTTCCCACTGCCTGCATCGCTCCGCTTTTAAGCGCTTCTTTGAGTTCGAGAACTGCCGCCGCCACTATCGCCGGTACACCAAGTATGAAAGAATAATCAAGCGCCGTTTGCTTATTAATGCCACGTATGAGCCCCGTGGAAAGAGTGGATCCCGAACGCGAAAGACCCGGAAATACCGCTGCTATAAATTGAGTAATTCCAACGTAGACGGCATCAAACAAGCTGAAATGTTTTTTACCGTCAAACCGCTGCAGATCTTTCTTGCTGCCTATACGCTTGACAAAGCTGTTTTGATAAAGCTTTTCTTTGCAAGTTCCAATCACTAACATTACAGATGTGGCAACAATCGCAATTCCAACCAAAAGAAGACTGTTTGATGCCGCAAGCTCTTCGGCAATATCTTTTATATTCATATTGCTTCCCGGTACAGGTGCAAAAAGTAAAAAAAGCGGCAATAAACCTACGAAAAGCGCCACAACCATATTTTGAGAGGCGTTTAACTTTTTTAAATTAAATTCACGTTTAAATATCATGGCGAGTATTTGAAAAAATGAAATTATCAACTTCCAAATTGTTTTGTAGTATACGGCCAAAACAGCAAAAAGTGTTCCGATATGAAGCATTACATCAAAAAAAAGATTGTTTTCTTGAACACCTAAAATATGCTGAGAAATAAGCAAATGTCCACTGCTCGAAACAGGTAAAAATTCCGTCAATCCTTGTATTGTTCCTTGAATTATCGCATCGAAAAACGTCATTTATGTACACCTCAACATAAAAATCGGCATATAAAAATATGCCTAAAACATACCGATATTTAATTATATCAAATTATTGAGCTAAATTATACTTTAAATAAAAAAATTTTATTTTTATTGTTTCGAAATTCCCTTTTCAGATCTATTTTTTTTTGTTTTACGCCGCTTAGACAGCTTTTTTAATGTGTCCATTGCGTTCGAAAGCCCTCCGACTTCGTTTATAAGACCCTCTTTCACAGCCTGATTTCCGTCAATTACCGTTCCAACATCCATTGACATCTCTTCAGTATTCATACAAAGTTCATAAAATCTTTTTTCTGAAATTTTAGAGTGCTCCACCACAAAGTCAACTATTCTTTGTTGCATTCTTCTCAAATTCTCGAACGATTGTTCCACACCAAGCGTAGTACCGTTTGTGCGCACCGGGTGAACCATCATTGTGGCCGAAGGTACTATAAACGAATAGTCCGTACAAACCGCTAACGGTACTCCTATCGAATGTCCTCCGCCTATAACAAGCGATACACTCGGTTTACTCATGCTCGAAATAAGCTCAGCTATAGCAAGACCTGCTTCTATATCTCCTCCCACAGTGTTGAGCAGTATTAAAAGCCCTTCCACTTCCGAATCTTGCTCGATTGCAACAAGTTCAGGAATTATATGCTCATATTTTGTGGTTTTAGTATCTTCACTGAGCGACGTATGACCTTCTATTTGACCAATTATAGTCAAAGCATATAATTTTTTCCCGCCTGACGATACAATCACCGAACCTATATTTTGAATTCTTTCATATTGTTCTTCGCTGCCTGTTTTTTCCTTACCACTAAAATTTTTGCTACTGTTTAAATAATCTTGTCTAACATATTTTGATTCCATATCTATTACCTCCCATAAAATAGTTTATGAAAATAAATATTTAAAATTCATATTTAAAAATATTTTTGTTGACATAATTTTATTTTAGTAGTACAGTTAATGTGTCACATATTTTGAAAGGAGAATTTTTATGGAAAAAATTTCACCACCGGTACAAGCTATTGAAGATTACGATCTGGATCAAGTGAGTGGCGGTGCCATAAACCCGATGGATGCGATGAACATTGCAAACTCGTCTTATAATCAGTTCAGTCAATTGACAAGCACAGTACTTGATCCTTTGGTAGGCATCGCCAAAGATGAAATTGAATTCAACAAAAAATATGGACCGACCATAGAAGTTCTTGCATCATACGATCGCAGCAATGATAAAAACAAATTTTCTATATTTGCTCAAAGCTGGAATAAAAAGCACCCCGGCCAAGGGTACATGTCTGCGGAACTTGCTGAACAAGTTTTAGGCGTATCTGACTCGACAACGCGAGCCATGATCGCACTTCTTCCGAACACATACGCAATGGAACAAGCTCTTGCAACGATGTCAAACACGGGGAGTTAGATAAATTTTGGAGCGAAATATCGGGACAGGAGCGGTTGCGCTACGCCGCGAGTTTAACCCGATACAAAGGATACAACGGAATTTTAAATCATCAAACGTGCAACTTCCGAGTGTAAGCACTCGGAAGTTTTTTCACAAAACATTTATCTCAAAAAACGTTGCTCATTCAACCGCATCTAGAATAAACCTCACCAATGTGGGGGGTATTGGCTCATATGACTAGAATAAGAAGGCGGTGGTGTTTGGATGTGGTTCTGTTTTTGTGATGGCGCCGCTTCTGCCGCCGCTGCCACTTTTGAGACAAATAACGCCCCCGATGCAATGGCTCCTGCCCCCAAACCAACAGACGCTCCAAGTAATCTTCCAGCGATGGCATGGAATTTTTTAGCATTCGGTAGGTGGTCGTATCTTAGGGCCTCTTGAGTTTTCACGTAGTAAACCGTTCCGGCTATACCACATGCAATAGATGCAAGCGCTGCCACAGGAGTAAGGGCGCCGCTTGCTGCCGTAACTACTGCGCCGTCCGGATCCGAACCCAAACCGCCTGCAATACTTTCGAGCGTAGCTTGATCTAATTCCTTAGGGGAAATATTCATAGCATTATCCGTAATAGTTTGGATTTCTTGTGCCTCTTCCCGGGTTAGCTCAAGTCCTAACTTCCCGAGTTCCTTTTGATACGTTTCCGGCGTCGCTTGACCTCCGGCCACCTTCTCGATAAATTCTTTGTTATTTGCTATTGCTCTAAGATTTTCGTTGCTACCAAAAAATTTTTCAATTTTTGCTTTTCTGCTTTCCATAATAAAATACCTCCCTAAAAAATTTTTATCCTAATTAAAAGGGGGAACGATTATATTATACACACAAATATATATAAATGTCAATAGTTTTTTACTTTTTTATGAATAACTCCCGAAAGTTTGGAACTTTCGGGGATTCGTTATGTCCTTGCGTTTTCGCCCCAGAAAAAAAGTGCTATCGTTCCGGGACCCGTGTGAATACCTATTGTTGTGCCTATATTGTATATCTGAACGCGATCTTTTAATTTTTTGAATTTTTCTTCAATCATATCAGCAAGCCATCTTGCTTCTTTAAAACAGTCAGACTGCGAAATAAAGCATTTCCCTGCGTATTCCAAGCCATTTTTTGCGTTTTCTATCATCTTATTGCAAAGTTCTGCAATCGCTTTTTGCTTGGTGCGTATTTTCATTTTTGGCACAAGTTTACCCTCGGCACTGACATTTAAAACAGGACAAATCTTTAAGACACTTCCCACTAATCCCGCAGCTTTCGAAATCCTTCCTCCACGTATGAAAAAACTTAAATCGTACGTGCAAAACCAGTGATGCAACTTGAGCTTATTCTCCTCTATCCAGTCCCTAAGCTCATCGATTTTTTTGCCTTCATCACGCATATCCGCTAATTTATCCATTATGAGCCCGAGCCCCGATGAACCACTCAAAGAATCTACCACGTATATCTTTCTCTCGGGATATCTCTTAGATAACTCATCTCTTGCTATCTTTGCGGAATTGTAAACTCCGGAAATACCTGTCGATGTTGATAAATGCAGTATATCTTTTCCGCTTTCCAAAAATGGCGTGAAGTACTCAATGAATTCACCCACATTTACTTGTGAAGTCTTTATATCCGCGCCTTTTTGCGTGATTTTAAAGTAAAATTCTTCTGATGTCATGCTCTTTCCCATATCGTCAGTATACTGCGTACCGTTTATGAAAAAATGATACTTCGCATAATGAATGTCTCTTTTTTCACAAAATTCATTTGTCATATCGCATGTAGAACATGTGCTTAAAATATAGTTATCCACCAAAAAAATGCATCTCCTAACTAATAATATTGACCCATATAATTGTATTGCATTTTAAAAAATGATAAAATTACATATTATCGCTACTGTTATATTATCTATACAAATTTTTAGAGGTGTATAAATAAATGCCACTTGACAAACGAATCTTAAAAACCAAAAAAAATTTGAAAAATACTCTCATCGAAATGCTTGAAATGTATCCCTTTGAAAAGATAACCGTAAAAGCTATTTGCAAGCATTCTCACACAAGCCGCATAACCTTCTATACTCATTATCATGACAAATATGAGCTTTTAGATGATCTCTCCGAAGATATGCTACAAATTGCACAAGATGAATATGTCAAACTGCAGCAATCAAACAATTCAAATCGTGATCCAATACTCAGTTATTGTAATTTTTTGGAGTGCGTAATTAATATGTATTACAACAACTTCAAATTTTTTTCACATACAAGCGTACATGAAAATCCATATCTTAATTTCTATTTCTACAAGTATATTCTAAAATATCTCGAGATCCACACCAGAAAACGCAGTACATTACTCAAACCCAGATACAGCGCTAAAAAAATTGCCGGATTTTTATGTTATGGCCTTTGGGGATTTATTACAGAAGGTCTTGCTGAAAAATGCAGTCTTGGACATATCAAAAACGAAGCCATTTGTATTCTTAAAAATATTTTGCAGTCCGAAATACTCACAAGCAATAATTAAGCATTCCCAAAAAATTAAAAAATTTTTTGAGCATAATCAAATTTATATACTATAATGTCGGAAAAATAAACAAAAAATTTATTAATTTAAACCGGCTATTACCACCCCTGAATATACAGATGCTGCATTATTTGAAAAGTTTCCAAAAATATTTGGTAATTATGCAAAAAGTAACCTTTAAAGGTCTTGCTGAAAAATGCAGTCTCGGACACATCAAAAACGAAGCTATTTGTATTCTTAAAAATATTTTGCAGTCCGAAATACTCACAAGCAACAATTAAGCACTCCCCAAAAATTAAGAAGTTTTTTAAGCATAATCAAATTTATATACTATAACGCCGGAAAAATAAACGAAAAATTTATTAATTTAAACCGGCTATTACCACCACTGAATATACAGATGCTGCATTATTTGAAAAATTTTCAGAAATATTTGGTAATTATGCAAAAAGTAACCCTCAAATGATAGCTCAGATTAAAATTTCATCATAATTTTTTGCATAAAAATCATATCGGAAACTTCCAAAAGTAAAAATATCGCCACGCCTACCTTGGCAACTCTTCTATTATTTTTCTCTGTTTTGCAAAGTAATCGTGTATAGACTTTGCAACTGTTTCGGGCATTCCGTGCATTAATTTTAAGTCTTCTACCGAAGCTTTGGCTATATTTTTAAGCGAACCGTATTTATTAAGAAGCATTTTTGCTCTTTCTCTTCCAACGCCCTGAATCTTCGTAAGACTGGAACCTACTATCCTTTTATTTCGAAGATTTTTATGATAGTTTATAGTATATCTATGCACTTCATCTTGAATATTCGTTATGAAATTAAACAGTCTTCCATAATTTTTTATTTCAATCTCCTCGCCTTCTGTCGTAATAGCTTTTGTGCGATGTTTTGAATCTTTGACCATACCAAAAACAGGAACATCTATATCAAACTCTCTGAGTATCCCGCTTGCAGCACATGTATGTGCCGTTCCGCCGTCAATCAATATCAAATCGGGCAAAACACCAAAAGTATTGTTGGGATTTTCCTTGTGATTTAAATATTCTTGTATTCGACGCGATATCATCTCTCTCATGGAACCATAATCATCTTGACCGTCCACAAATTTGATTTTGAATTTTCTATATGCTGATTTTAACGGCTTTCCATTTTTATATACAACCATTCCTCCCACGTTATCTTTGCCCATAATATTCGAAATATCATATGCTTCAATGAGGTTTGGAATATTTTTAAGATTCAGAATATTGCGTAATTCTTCAAGGGTATCGTCAATTTTGCTTTTGTTACCTTTATTTCGCAAAAGTGATTCTTCAGCGTTTTTTGCGCACATTTCCAGCAGATGTAGCTGCTCACCGCGCTTGGGAATAATTATATTCACATTTTTCTTAAAATGCTCGGAAAAATATCTTTTAATAAGCTCTTTATTTTCAATATCGCCATCAATTAATATAGTTTTTGGTATGCTTTCCGCTTTTTCGTAATACTGCTCCAAAAATTCGCTGCGTGTGGCAGGTATGCTATCCTCCGGCTCGACGATATAATTCTGACTATCATATAAATCTCCGTCTTTAAAACGAAACACTTCAAACGAAATATTTTTTTCGTCATAAGCACAAGCAATCACATCTTGACTTTTAACTTTATATGCAACAACTTTTTGTCGGCTTTTCATGTTTTCTATAGATTTTATTCTGTCTCTGATTTGTGCGGCATATTCAAAATTAAGGTTTTCCGCAGCTTTTTGCATGGTATCTCTGAGAGTTTTGATCGTTTCGGAACTTCCTCGTTTTACAAAATTTTCAGCTTCTTTTATGGAACTTACGTAATCTTCATTTGAAATGGCTCGTATACACGGAGCAAAACAGCGTTTAATATAGTAATTGAGACATGGACGTTTATAAATTTTTTCAAAATTTCGGTTGCATGTCGGAACTTTAAATATATTAATCATTTCTTCAACAGTTTGCTTCACCGAAAATGAATTTGTGTATGGACCAATATATGTTGCACCGTCGTTTTGCTTTTGTTTGACATACAAAATTTTTGGCCATTTTTCTTTGGTAATTTTAATATAACTGAATCCCTTATCGTCTTTGAGTAAAATATTGTATTTTGGCTGGTGTTTTTTTATTAAACTGCATTCCAAAACAAGTGCTTCAAATTCGCTGTCAGTCACAATGTAATCAAATTTTGATATATTTGAAACCATCTTTTTTACTTTTTCCGTATGCCTTGAATCACTCATAAAATATGAAGAAACTCGATTTTTTAAATTCTTCGCTTTCCCTATATATATGATCTCTCCGTGTGCGTCTTTCATAATGTATACGCCGGACATATCGGGAAGTTTTTTTGTTTCTTCTTTAAAATCGATTATTTCTCTCATCTCTTTAAACCTCATTATATCTAAACTCCTTTAATTATATTAAATAATTAAAGTATGCTCAAATATTAAATGAAAATAACTTCCCTCAAAAAACTAATTTTCGCAAAAAATAATCACGTTTAAAAAACGCGATTATAATTTAATATAAAATCAAAACCTTGCAGATAAAAATTTATTTGAATAATTGTAATAAATTAACAATAATACTTTTTAGATTTAGCAAAAATAACTAATATTATTAGGCATCAAATTTACTTTTTTACTTTTTCCAAACTGAAGCACAAATGAAAAAATATCCCTAAAAACAATAGTGCCGAATAAAATAATAATACCGCAAGCAAAACAAAAACCATAAACTATATAACAATCGCTGCATTTAGTACCGAATTCATCAAAAAAATATTTATTCACCGTGCCTCAAAATATCTTTACTTTAGCGCATCGGTAGTACCTGACAAAGAACTTACAACCGAATTTTCGATAGCGCCATAAAATTCGAATTCGCTCTTACGTATCTCTCAATGTACGATCTTCTCTGTCTATACTTTTGTGAACCGACTCTACAATTTTGTACATAACCAAAGTTCCCCGTAAACCTAAACGAGAAACTTTTAAAAATTTCAATTTTTTAATAACAATAAAATTCATTCAAAATCTTGAAAATCCAATAAACAATCACAGTCACAGTTATTTATCTGCTTTTTGACCTGATATTTCCGGCACGGCAATTACATTGGTCACCAGGCCCAACCCGGCAATCGCTGCGGACGAAATAGCCAATTTTTGAATTAACGAACGTTTTTTAGGATCTATGCCTTTATGTTCGCAGATAAATGATGCGGTTAACAACCCTACTGAAGAAAGTCCGCCGGCAACCACAGCTGATAAACCTGCCACACTCATAGCTTGATTAAATGCCTCGAACTTCTCTCCACCGCCTGAAACTTTGCTTAAAGTTTCTTCTTCTAACTTTTTAATAACAATCGATTTTCCGTTCATAATAAACACATTCCTCCATACTATTTTTTAAATGTATACTATCTTAGCATAAATTAATTTGTAAAAGCGATGTACCCGAACATATAAAATAAGACAATAACTTTATTTTAGTCTACACCATCACGTTCGCATCACAACATTATTATACACCCATATTATTAATTTGTCAAGTGTTTTTTAAAAGAATATTTTTTAAACTTAATAAAATTTTATTTAGTTAATGATTATAATATTAAAGTATTTAAAATATTTAATTAATTTATTTATTTTTAATTCAGCATATTAATTCCTAATTCCTACGACTTCGTTCCATATCAGACTAAATCCGAATAAAGCAAAAACATCATCTATTATCTAAGCACCTTCAAAAAAACAGTCGATATACCGAAACGCTTAAAATTTTATCATCGTCATATAAAAATTAATAATGCCGCTAATCAAATTTATTCATGAACTTTATAGTCTGTAAACGCCTTAAGCTGACTTTTATTACTTAGAAATTCTCTAACTTTTCTTTGCCATTTCTCGTAAATAATAAATTTATTATAAAAAATTAATTTTGAAATAATAATTATCATTTATTTTAAATAATTTCAATTTAAAACCACCGGTACACTAAAATCGGCGGTCCTTCTCGTTACTATTAATTATTGTCCTCTTGCGGTTCTTATAACTCTGGTCTTTTTTCTTGCAGCCGTGTTTTTATGCAAAATTCCCTTCGAAACAGCTTGATCTATCTTTTTGATAGCGGCTTTTACGGCTTTTCCGGATTCACCTTCACCCTCATTCAGCGCAGCCTTAACCATCGTTCTGAGTGAAGACATATACGCCTTATTTCTTGCTGTTTTGGTGTTAATAACTTTAACTCTTTTCTTTGCTGACTTTATATTTGGCATCTAATATTTCCTCCTTTGTTGTTTTTATTTATATTACCTTTGATTACCTTCAAAAAATATAGCAAGTGTTCCAAGTCCTGTATGAGTACCTATCATCGGAGTTATGTCCCCAAATACAATATTTGTTATACCGGTTTTTTCTTTAACTTTTTCCGCCAACTCTTTTGCGTCATCCAGACAATCTCCGTGACTTATAAAAATTATGTCATTACTAAGACCTTCTGAGTATCTTTCTACCATTTCGGCTATCGTTTCAATAGACTTATGTCTGCCACGGGTTTTGCTAATGCCCACCAAACGCCCTTCGTTATCCACGTGAAGAACCGGTTTTATATTTAGCATACTCCCTAAAAACGCCGAAGTTCTAGAAAGTCTCCCGCTCTTTCTGAGATGATTTAAATCATCTACCGTAAACAAATGACAAATCTTCAGCCTGTTCTCTTCCGCCCAACTGATCGATTCTTCAAAACCAAGTCCGCTTTTTTTCTTTAGAGCAAGCTTATAAACAAGCATTCCCTCGCCCATTGATGCCGAAAGTGAATCCACAACCTTAACCTTAAAATCATATTTGGAATTGAGTTCGTTCGCGGCAATGCACGCCGAATTGTAGCAGCCACTTAAGGATGACGAAAAACATATATACAATACATTTTTGCCGTCTTTCAAAAATTTTTCAAAGCAATCTTCATATTCCTGCGGATTTACCTGTGTTGTGGTAATCGTTTTGTGTGAAGTTTTTATCATGCCATAAAACTCAGCAGAATCAAGCTCATTTTCGTAAAAAGATTTATTATCGATCATAAGCCTCATCGGCACTACATGGATATCAAATTCTTCTATAATCTCTTGCGGCAAATCCGCCGTAGAATCGGTAAACAGCACGTAATTATCCATAAACTTTCACCCTTGCACCGTAACATAATCTGAATCCGTCGGAAGATTGCCAATAAAATAATCCAACAGAATGTCCAAAAATACTCGTATATTATCTCTTTGAGAACTGCGGTGCCTTTCTTGCTTTCTTAAGACCATATTTCTTACGTTCTTTCATTCTCGGGTCACGTGTAAGGAACCCCGCATGTTTAAGGCTTGGTCTGTACTTTTCGGAATCAGCTTCAAGCAATGCCCTGGAAATACCGTGTCTGATAGCTCCAGCTTGACCCGCAACTCCTCCGCCCTGCACGCTGCATACTATATCGAACTTCAATTCATTCTCTGTGAGTACGAGCGGCTGACGGACTATAACTTTTAATGTTTCCAAACCAAAATATTCTTCGATGTCTCTGCCGTTTATCGTAATTTTTCCTTCACCTTTGTAAAGCCTTACTCTGGCCACGGAACTCTTCCTTCTGCCTGTTCCGTAAAAAAATGGAGTTTTATTATACATTATTTATTCCCCTCCAAGCCATTCCAAATTTCGGGTTTTTGCGCTTCATGCCTATGAATCGCTCCAACCACCGTGCGAAGTCTAGTAATTTGACTGCGTCCGAGTGAATTGCCCTGAAGCATACCCTTGACTGCCAAATGCATCGCTTTTCCGGGCTTTGCCTTCATAAGAACATCATATCTGGTCTTTTTGAGATGTCCGATGTAACCGGTGTGACGATAGTAATATTTTTGAGTTAATTTGTTTCCCGTGAGAACTGCTTTTTCGCAATTGATGATTATTACATGATCACCGCAGTCAACGTGTGGGGCAAACGTAGGCTTATTCTTGCCGCGAAGCAGATTCGCTGCCTGTACCGCTACTCTGCCCATCGGTTTTCCCGCGGCGTCCAATACATACCATTTGCGCTCTACTTCGCCTTTTTTCGGCATATATGTAGACATTTCCATTCCTCCTATATTTTTATAAATTCAACTTTTTTATCATATCATAACGAAAGTAATACTGTCAACAAAAAATTTATTTTAATTTATAATTTCTTGATTTTTCTCTCGGTTTTAATGATTTATCTCATTTTATCTCATTTTTGGATTTCAAACATCACTAATATAAAAGCTATCCGGCTCCCCCTTTTAAAAAATAAAGTGTTGAGATATAATTGTTATGAAATATAATTATTAATGATTATATTCGGTACATTTTAAAAGGAGTAATGTTTTTATGTCTGAAAACAAAAAAGCTGTTGAAGAAATTACCTCTATGGACGAAAATTTTGCCAAATGGTACACCGATATAGTCAAAAAAGCCGAACTTATGGATTACTCCGGCGTTAAAGGCTGTATGGTCATAGAACCTTATGGGTATGCTATTTGGGAAAATATGGTTTCTGCTTTGGATAAAAAATTTAAAGAACTCGGTCATCAAAATGTTTCTATGCCGATGCTCATACCCGAAAGCCTCCTTCAAAAAGAAAAAGATCATGTTGAAGGATTTGCACCGGAAGTGGCTTGGGTGACTCACGGAGGAACCGAAAAATTACAGGAGCGCCTTTGCATAAGGCCGACTTCTGAAGCTCTGTTTTGTGAGCATTATGCAAAAACCATACATTCTTGGCGTGATTTACCTAAACTTTATAACCAGTGGTGCAGTGTCGTGCGCTGGGAAAAAACCACACGTCCGTTTCTGCGCTCTACAGAGTTTCAGTGGCAAGAGGGACACACTATCCACGAAACACCCGAAGAAGCCAAACATGAAACTATGCAAATGCTAAGCGTCTATTATGATTTTTTTAAAGATTATTTGGCAATTCCAACCATAAAAGGTAAAAAAACAGAAAGCGAAAAATTTGCCGGCGCTGAATCAACATATACAGTCGAAGCTCTGATGCATGACGGAAAAGCTTTGCAATCGGCAACAAGCCACTATTTTGGCAACCATTTTGCAAAAGCATTTGGCATTGAATTCCAAAACCGTGATAATAAACCGCAAAATCCGTATCAGACTTCATGGGGTTGCACAACTCGCATGATAGGTGCTGTTATCATGGTTCACGGTGATGACAGAGGTCTTGTGTTGCCCCCAAAAATTGCGCCTACACAAGTGATTATTATTCCCATTGCCGTGAAAAAAGAGGGAATTTTAAAAAAAGCCGATGAAATTAAAGAGCGATTGACTAAAATTTGCAGAATTAAAATTGATAATTCAGACAAATCGCCCGGATGGAAATTCTCGGAACACGAAATGCGCGGCGTACCACTAAGGCTTGAAATCGGTCCGAAAGATATTGAAAAAAATCAGTGCGTTATTGTCAGGCGCGACAGTTTGGAAAAAATCATCGTAAATCTTGACGATGTCGAAACCGTAATCCCCGAATTGCTCGAAAAAGTACATGCCGCTATGTATGAAAAAGCCCTTGCAAGACGCAGTGAAATGACTCATGAAGCTCATGATTTTGAGGAATTTAAAAATATCTCCGAAAATAAAGTCGGATTTATAAAATCCATGTGGTGCGGCGATGAAAAATGCGAAAAAACTTCCAAAGAACAAACCGCATTCACTTCTCGCTGCATAAAAGACGATGAAAACAAAATAGATGATTACTGTGCTATCTGCGGAAAACCGGCAAAACATCTTGTGTATTGGGCAAAAGCATACTAAAGAAAAACAATTCGAAAATACCGATTAATACCATAAACTTTTTGGAAAGCCGCGCATATATTTGGCAGTCTGCTCCGTAATTTTATATTTTTCTGCCATTCTATACTAAAACCAAGAGAAAAAATTAAATTAAAGATATATGACAAGACGTGTGTGAATAATTTTAGAATGATTAAAAATTTTACGTTATTTTAAATAAGAACACTCAAAATCTAATTTAGAGGCAAAGATGAAACATCATATGAAAAGAAAAATTTTTAACAAACTTGTCAGAGATAAAATCCCGGAACTGCTGGATAAAAACGGCGGCGAAACTGAAACCGAAGTTTTAGATAACAAAAAATATATAATATTCCTTGCCAAAAAACTAAGGGAAGAATGTGAAGAAATAATTTCTGCCGGTTCAAAACAAAATTTGACCGAAGAATTGGCAGATCTAGTTGAAGTCATTCGGGCTATCTCAAAAGTCAACGATATAGATTTTATGGAAATCGAAAATATCAGATTGGCAAAAAAAGAAAAATACGGCGGCTTTGAACACAAAATATTATTAAAAAGTTCAAATGCTGTAAATAAAATTTAATCGGAGGGCTTAAACATTGATCAAAAATCAAAATCAGGCTGCCATGGACGGCAACAGTGCAGCAGCATATTCCGCGTATGCCTTCTCGGAGGTGGCAGCTATATATCCTATTACGCCGTCTTCAAATATGGCAGATATTACAGACAGATATTCCGTATCGGGCAAAAAAAATATATTCGGAAACACGGTTGAAGTGGTAGAGATGCAGTCTGAAGGCGGTGCGGCAGGAGCTATTCACGGAGCTCTGAGCGGTGGCGCCTTGGCTACCACTTTCACGTCATCTCAGGGTCTTCTTCTGATGATACCCAATATGTACAAAATGGCGGGCGAACTTCTGCCATCTGTAATTCACGTTGCAGCCCGCACCGTGGCCACTCACGCACTCTCCATATTCGGCGACCATTCCGACATTTATGCTTGCCGACAAACAGGTTATTCAATGCTTTGCGCCAATAATCCTCAAGAAGCTTTGCACTTTGGCGCAATAGCACATCTTGCGGCTATTAAAAGCCATGTTCCGTTTATGCACTTCTTTGACGGTTTTCGAACTTCTCACGAAATACAAAAAATTAATTTGCTTGACTACAATGATTTGAAAAATTTAATAGATTATAAAGAACTCAAAAAATTTAAAGAGCGCGCTTTAAATCCTGAAAATCCACGTCTCGGCGGTACGGCTCAAAATGATGACGTATATTTTCAAAACAGAGAGGCTTCTAATGTTTATTACCAAAAAGTCCCCGAGATTATTGAAAATTATATGTCAGAAATAAACAAACTCGCAAATACAAATTATCGGCCGTTTGAATACTATGGAAATGAAAATGCCGAAAATATAATAATAGCAATGGGTTCGGTCTGCGAAACAATAGAGGAAACTATAGATTTTTTAGCATCAAAGGGCAAAAATTCAGGCCTTATAAAAGTTAGATTATACCGACCGTTCTCGCCAAAACATCTTCTTGTAGCGTTGCCGAAAAACGTTAGAAAAATTACTGTTTTAGACCGTACCAAAGAAGCAGGTGCAAGCGGTGAACCTCTATTTTTGGACGTTTTGGCAGCACTTAACTTTTTAAAAATAAAAAATGTAGATATTTTTTCGGGAAGATACGGTCTTAGCTCTAAAAATACGACGCCTTCTCAAATTTTGGCAGTATATGAAAATATGAATTCTCAAAATCCCAAAAGCGTGTTTACTGTTGGGATTAATGATGATGTTACAAATTTGTCGCTGGATATAAAACGCATTATAGACAGTACTCCTCAAGGTACGTTTTCATGTAAGTTTTGGGGAATCGGTTCTGACGGTACTGTCAGCGCAGCAAAAAATACAATTAAAATCATCGGCGACAATACAAAAAAATATGTTCAAGGTTTTTTTGAATACGATTCCAAAAAAGCCGGCGGTGTCACAGTTTCTCACCTACGCTTTGGAGATAATCCAATAAAATCAACGTATTATGTGGATAAAGCCGATTTTATCGCTTGTCATGTTCCTGAATATATCTATAAATACGATATTTTGGACGATTTGAAACCAAATGGCAAATTTTTACTCAATTGTCCTTGTAATGACGATGAACTCGAAAAATTTTTACCGGATAAATTCAAAAAATATCTGGCTGAAAATAATATAGAATTTTATACACTCGATGCCGCTAAAATAAGCGAAAGTTTAGAACTCGGCGGCAGAGTAAATACCGCACTTCAGGCAGCTTTTTTCAAAATAACAAATATTATGGATGAAAATCGGGCACTGAGTTTAATAAAAGAAGCCATATTCAAAACATACTCAAAAAAAGGCGATGAAATAGTAAAAATCAATTATCAAGCAGCAAAACAAGGTATGAATCACGTTAAAAAAATAATTGTTCCGGCATCGTGGAAAAATATCACCATAAATAATCCCTGCTCTGCCCTTGGCAAAACCAAAAAATCTGAGCTCCAAATATTCCTAAATAATATTGCGGATCCGATAAATAAAAGGCAAGGATATGATATACCTGTTTCTGCATTTAGTGAATTCGCAGACGGTAAAATTCCGCTCGGGACTTCCAAGTTTGAAAAACGCGGCACAGCTAACTTTATTCCCGAATGGATCTCCGAAAATTGCATACAGTGTGGATTTTGTTCACTTGTCTGTCCGCACGGGGTGATACGCTCTGCAGTTCTCACGGATGACGAACTCAGAAATGCTCCAAATGCCATAAAATCTAAAAAAATGTTAGGATTCCCCGACCTTAATTTTTCAGTAGTTATTTCCGAAAAAGATTGCACAGGCTGCGAAAATTGCGTTTATGCTTGTCCCGGTACGAAAGGCAATAAGGCACTTAAAATGACAAAGACTATTTCAAAAAATCAAGGACAAAAAATTTTCGATTATTGTGAAACATTGGAACATAAATCTGAAATTTTCGGCAAATTTAAAGAAACTACCATAAAAGGCATTCAATTTAAGAAAAATCTTTTAGAATTTTCGGGAGCATGTGCGGGTTGCGGCGAAACTCCCTATGCAAAACTTGCCGTAAATCTTTTTGGCGACAAAATGATTATTGCAAATGCAACCGGCTGCTCATCGATTTGGGGCGGTTCGTATCCGTCGTCACCGTATACCATAAATCATAAAAATAAAGGTCCGGCTTGGGCAAACTCACTATTTGAGGATAATGCAGAATTTGGTTATGGTCTGCTACTTGCTCAAAAAGCCAGGCAAAAAATCATTAATGAAAATATTAAAAAAATTGCGCATTCCACTTCAAACAGTGAGCTTCAAAGTATTTGCAACGAGTATATTGCTACAGCGGACGACTTTACGAGAAATCATATTTCATCCAAAGCGCTGACCGATTATTTCGATAATAATATAAAAAATTTAAATCTCTCCGGTGATTTAATGCAATTTATTTTGGAAAATAAAAATAACATAAACACAAAATCAATCTGGATTTTCGGCGGTGACGGGTGGGCTTATGACATAGGATTCGGTGGTCTTGATCACGTTTTGGCTTCGGGTGCAAATGTCAATATTTTAGTGTTTGATACGGAAGTGTATTCAAATACAGGCGGTCAAGCTTCCAAAGCAACACCGAAAGGCGCAGTAGCTAAATTCGCCGCGTCAGGAAAGAAAACCCCAAAAAAAGATTTAGCAGCTATCGCTATGACTTACGGTTATGTTTATGTGGCAAAAGTTGCACTCGGTGCTGATTTTAATCAATGCATAAAGGCTTTTGTAGAGGCGGAAAGCTACAACGGTCCTTCGATAATTATTGCTTATTCTCCGTGCATTAATCACGGAATAAAAGGTGGTATGAAAAACAGTTTGCTATCCGCTAAGTTGGCTGTAGAATCAGGCTACTGGCAACTTCTCAGATTCGACCCCCGAAAAAAAGAATCAAATCAAAATCCGTTACAGCCGGATTCTAAAGCGTCTTCCTTACCTTTATCGGAATTTATGGAAACTGAAAATAGATTCAGATAATATTTATTTGCAATCTACGTTAATTACACGCATTATGTACTGAATTTTTAAACTGATTTTAAAAAATTAAACTAATTTAATAAAGCCCGCCGTTTTTTCAGGCAGGGCTAATTTTTTTAAATTTTATATCATTTTTGACAAATTAGCTATGACACACACAAGGTTCAAAATGAGTCTCTATAACTTTACTGCTTTTTTCAGGCGAATATAAAAAATTATCCATATGTTTCCCTTTATAAAAATATTTTAGCTTAGTTTGCGTATTCATGCTCTCAAAAGTATCAATTATAACAAGTTTTATTTTCATTTTATCGGGCACAATATTCTTTATATAAACACTCACTTGCTGCCCCTCTGTCGCTTCCGGATACGGCTCTGCAAGACCTGCTAAATTAGGCGTCAGTTCAACAAATACACCATAATCTTCCACCGAACGCACTATTCCACTTACAGTTTCACCAATAGAAAATAAATCTGCATTTTCTTCCCATGTTCCCAGAAGCTCCTTATGTGTAAGATGTACACGACCGCCATCCAAATACTTTACAACAGCTTTTATGTCCATTCCTATGTGAAAACGCTCTTTAGGATGGGAAATTCTGGAAATCGAAAGCGTATCTATCGGTAAAAAAGAAACCACTCCACAACCTATATCGGCAAAAACACCAAAGTTTTCCATATGCGTGACTCTGGCAGGAATTATATCGCCGGGTGAAAGATTATTGATATATTTTTCCATACAAATTTCTTGAGCTTTACGACGTGATAATACCGCAATATCTTCTCCCGAATCATTTTTAGTAAAATCGGTTACTACAAAACTTACCGCACGATTTACTTTTGAAATAACAGCTATATCTCGAACCGTACCCTCTTTTATGCCGATCGCACCTTCTTCACGCGGTATGATTCCTTTCATACAGCCCAAATCTACAATTAAATTATGCGAACTATCACAAATTATCGCTCGTGCTTCCAAAATTTTTCCGCTACTGTATGCTTCAACGAGCCCGGAAGGATTTTGCATATAACTCCTGTTCTCAGAGCTATCAATCAGTCGTCCTTCGGGATAAAATTCTATCATTTTTTACGCCCTCCAGTTTGTAATATACATAAACATCTATATGCCAATGGAATGCGTAAATATTCTAAAAATTTACCGATTGATGACCTATCTTTTTCTAAATTTTCTCACTTTTCGGCGGCTCTTTCTTATGCGAGCCACTCTAATCATCGAAATAATATAAAATATGGCCAATATCAAAATGACAATAAACAAAATTATAAATACCGGATTGGAAAATAAATTTTTTAAAAAATCTAAAAACCAAACAAAAATGTTATGTTTATACGTTTTGGTAGAAATAAGATTAAATCTTCCAAGGGTTTCTCCTTTATAAAATACCTCTGCATTACCTAAAATATCACCCTCGCCTACAGGCGCCTCAACGTATTCGGGCACTTGGGTTTTTATTGTTATATCTTCTCTTTTATAATCTGAAGGTATAACTGCAAAAAAATCTTTTTCGGGGCAAAGAAGTAATTTATCGGCACCCCAGACATGCTTTAAAGAAATTTCCGCAACAGGAAAATCTTTTGTATAAAGTTTTTCAAGTCGTAAATTTTTGTAAACCCATTCATATATGTTTTTGGTATCTATCATCGCTGTGTTCGTGTCTATGGGCTCACCGTTTTCATTTTTTGTCGGTCCGCCCATCACAACAGAAACATAATTAATCCCACTGCTGTTTTCCGCACAAGAAATTAAACATCTTCCCGCTTTGTCTATATATCCCGTCTTTATGCCCCTGACATATGAGCAATAATAAATTCCTCCACGTATCGGATCCATAGTATGATTCGTTGTGATTATCGGATCACGTTCATCGCCAAAGCATCTGTATTCACATTTGGATGTAATGCTGTTGAAAATGGGAATATTTTGAGCATATTTCGTAATTTTATACATATCAAAAGCGGTTGAATATTGATTTTCGGAATATAGGCCGTCGGGATTTTCAAAACGAGTATTCTCACAACCTATTTCAGCAGCTTTTTCGTTCATTTTTTGAACAAATTTTGATATATCGCCATCTCCTACATAATCCGCCAAAACATTTGCCGCATAACCTGATGAACAAATCAGTATACAGTGCATCAAATCCAGAACAGATATTTCTTCTCCGGATTTCAATTGCACACCCGAACTATCCGGATCGACTAAATCTAAAATTTCTTGGCGCACACAAACTTTGGTATCCACAATATTCGGAACACTTTCATATGCAACTATAAAAGTCATGATTTTCGTGAGTGATGCAGGGCTTCTTTTTTGATATATATTTTTTTCGATTACAGGCAATCCCGTGTTTTCATTCACCACATAAACAGATTCGGAATTCAAATGATCACTATATAAAGAAATCGCTAAAATACTATTAAATCCAAATATTGATGATAATATGATGCATAAAAATAATTTTAAATATTTCACAACAATAACTCCCAAAAAATAATTTTTTAAAAATAACAAAAGTAAATCGGTATAAAAAACTTATACCGACTTTCTCATAGAGCACTAATAATTTATACATTTCTATCATCTAAAAATTTATCCGTGCTGCTTTCTGATTGAAAATCTTGCTCTTCATCGGAAGATTTCGGTTCTTCGGTAATTACTCTCTCAATTCGAACATCGCTATAGCAGTGCACTCCTGTACCCGCCGGCAATAATTTACCGATAATTACGTTTTCTTTAAGTCCCGTTAGCGGATCTACCTTACCTTTAATGGCAGCTTCCGTAAGAACACGCGTCGTTTCTTGGAACGATGCCGCAGAAAGAAACGATTCCGTTGCAAGAGAAGCCTTGGTAATGCCCAAGAGCAGCGGCGTACAACAAGCTTTCTCGAGTTCAGTCTCTCCCGCTTCTTGTCTGGATTTAATCTCATCGTTTGCGCTTATAAATTCAGATTTGTCAATCACAGAATTTTGAATCAAACTCGTATCTCCCGGCTCATCAACACGAACTTTACGCATCATTTGCCTTACAATAACTTCAATATGTTTGTCATTAATGTCAACGCCCTGCATTCTATAAACTCGCTGTACTTCCTGAATTAGGTACGCTTCTACAGCCTCCGCTCCCTTTATAGCAAGAATATCGTGCGGATTTACAGAACCTTCGGTAATTGGCGTACCGGATTCGATTACGTCACCATCTTCAACGCAAATATGCGAACCAAATGGTACAAGATATGAACGTTCTTCGCCTGATTGTTCATCAAATATGACAACATTTTTATTTTTCTTTATCTCTTCAACTCGCACTGTTCCGCCAATTTCGGTTATAATCGCCAAACGTTTCGGTTTACGTCCTTCAAAAAGCTCCTCAACACGCGGCAAACCTTGTGTAATATCTCCGGGACCCGCAATACCGCCTGTGTGAAAGGTTCTCATTGTCAGCTGAGTGCCCGGCTCTCCGATCGACTGTGCCGCAATAATACCAACTGCTTCACCAACCGCAACAGGCAGGCCGTTAGCAAGATTGGAACCATAACACTTTTTACAAACACCCTGTTTTGATCTACAGTTCAAGATTGAACGTATTTCAATCTTTGTTACTCCGCTCGAAATAATAAGTTCTGCATCGTGGTCATCCATCATCTTGTCTTTAGATACAAGAATTTCTCCCGTTTTTCCATCAACAAAATCTTTACAAAGATATCTTCCTATCAAACGTTCACTAAAACTTTCGATAGATTCTTTTCCGTCTTTAATTTCAAAAACAGTGATACCCGAAGTCGCACCGCAATCCTCTTCACGAATAATAACATCTTGCGAAACGTCAACAAGTCTGCGCGTAAGGTAACCCGAGTCGGCAGTACGAAGCGACGTATCTGTGGAACCTTTACGTGCTCCGCGTGATGCAATAAAATATTCAAGTATATTAAGACCTTCACGATAATTTCCTCTGATAGGCACTTCTATCGTCGCGCCGGAAGTGTTTGCTATAAGTCCGCGCATTCCCGCGAGCTGCTTGATCTGACTCATCGACCCGCGGGCTCCCGAATCCGCCATCATGTATACCGGATTATATCTATCAAGATTTTCTTGAAGAGCTCTAGAAACATCATCGGTCGCTTTTTCCCATACCTTGATTGTATGATTTCTTCTTTCTTGGTCAGAAACAAGGCCTCGTCTATAATCTCTTACAATATCGTCTATCAATTTTTCCGAATTCATTAAAATTTCTTTCTTTGCAGGCGGAATAACGGCATCGCAAACCGCAACCGTAATTGCTCCACGAGTCGAATACTTAAATCCTTGTGCTTTGATATCGTCCAAAATACGCGATGTAATCTGTGTTCCGTGCTTTTTAATGCATGCATCAACAATTTTTCCAAGTTGTTTTTTTCCAACCAGAAAATTAATCTCTAAATCTTTCGCCTTTTCCGGAGTACTTCTGTCTACAAATCCCAAATCTTGCGGAATCGGTTTATTAAAAATTATTCTGCCCGGAGTCGTTTCTATATATACGGTCTCTCCATCGACAATCTGACGAACTTTGACATTTGCATGCAATGTTATATCTTTCGCGTCATAAGCCATGAGCACTTCATCAAAATCTTTGAAAACTTTTCCTTCGCCTTTTTCACCTTTTTTGTCAAGCGTCAAATAATACGAACCGAGAACCATATCTTGAGTCGGAACTGTAACAGGACGTCCGTCGGAAGGCTTTAATAGATTTCCGGAAGCAAGCATCAAGAACCTCGCCTCTGCCTGAGCTTCGGCCGAAAGCGGTACGTGAACTGCCATTTGATCTCCGTCGAAGTCTGCATTAAACGCCGAACATACAAGCGGATGTAACTTTAGCGCCCTGCCTTCAACCAGAACAGGTTCAAATGCCTGTATGCCAAGCCTGTGAAGCGTGGGAGCACGGTTGAGCATGACAGGGTGTCCTTTTATGACTATTTCTAAGGCGTCCCAAACCTCAGAGCGGCATCTATCCACAGCCTTACGTGCAGCTTTTATGTTATTTACAACGCCTATCTCCACAAGACGCTTCATTACAAACGGTTTAAAAAGTTCAAGTGCGATTTCTTTTGGAAGTCCACACTGATAAATCTTTAGCTCTGGTCCCACTACGATAACCGAACGACCCGAATAATCAACACGTTTTCCAAGAAGATTTTGTCTGAACCGGCCCTGCTTACCTTTGAGCATATCCGAAAGAGATTTAAGAGGTCTGTTGTTAGGCCCTGTCACAGGTCTTCCGCGGCGACCATTATCTATGAGCGCATCCACCGACTCCTGAAGCATACGCTTTTCGTTACGCACAATTATGTCGGGAGCACCAAGATCCATCAGGCGCTTGAGCCGATTGTTACGATTTATAACACGTCTATAAAGATCATTTAAATCTGAAGTTGCAAACCTACCACCATCAAGCTGAACCATTGGACGCAAATCAGGCGGAATTACAGGCAATACATCTAAAATCATCCATTCGGGACGATTCCCCGAAATCCTAAATGCTTCCACCGCTTCAAGCCGTTTTAAAAGACGTACTCTTTTTTGTCCCGTGGCCGTCTCAAGAGCTTCTCTGAGTTCAGTCGCAAGCTCTTCGGGGTCAATCCTTTCAAGAAGCTTTTTTATCGCCTCGGCACCCATCCCCGCTTCAAAATCATCTTCGTATTTTTCACGCATGTCTTGATATTCTTTTTCCGTCAGAAATTGTTGAGAAGAAAGCTCTTTTACATCACCCGAATCTATGACAACATACAGTGCAAAATATAGCACTTTCTCAAGCATTCTCGGTGACATATCGAGAATAAGCCCCATTCTGGACGGAATGCCTTTAAAATACCAAATATGCGAAACCGGAGCAGCAAGCTCAATGTGCCCCATGCGCTCACGGCGTACTTTGGAACGAGTTACTTCAACACCGCATCTGTCACAAATTTTACCTTTATATCTGATTCTCTTATATTTACCGCAGTGACATTCCCAATCTTTTTGCGGACCAAAAATACGTTCACAAAAAAGTCCGTCAGTTTCCGGTTTGAGCGTTCTATAATTTATGGTTTCAGGCTTCGTAACTTCACCATATGACCAACTTTTGATCTTATCGGGTGAAGCCAATCCTATTTTTATCGATTCAAAAACATTAAAATCCATACCGCAACCCCTTTTTATTTATAAACTCGATTCACCGAGTTGAATTTCAATCACAGCGGAAATATCAACACTCCCGCTGTTAAATTTTATATTTTATAATTCCTCATATTCGTCGGTTTCTTCTTCGATTTCTTCATCATATTCGTCGTCATACTCGTCGTCATCAAAATCAAAATCTTGATCGTCTTCAATCTCATCATCAAATTCGTCCGCCTCTTCTATGGCGCACTTGGATTCGTCTTCCTCCGTCATGACTTCCGAACCTATTATATCTTTTTCAATGAAAATTCCCATATCGTCTTCTTCATCAAAATCACGCTTGAGATCAACTTCGTTGTTGTCTCTATCGAACACAGCCAAATCCAATCCGATAGACTGCAGTTCTTTTATGAGAACTTTAAATGATTCTGGAATGCCGGGTTTCGGCACGTTTTGACCTTTCACTATCGACTCATACATCTTTACTCTGCCCACAACGTCATCCGATTTAACCGTAAGAATTTCTTGTAATGTGTAAGCCGCGCCATAAGCCTCAAGTGCCCATACCTCCATCTCTCCGAACCGCTGGCCTCCAAACTGAGCCTTACCGCCGAGTGGTTGCTGTGTGACCAGAGAATATGGTCCTGTTGAACGTGCATGAATTTTGTCATCAACCAAGTGGTGAAGCTTGAGGTAATACATATACCCAACTGTTACAGGATTATCAAAATATTCTCCCGTACGACCGTCCTTAAGCCAAATTTTACCGCTTTCATCATATCCGGCATCCTTCAAACACTGAAAAATATCGCTCTCATGTGCACCGTCAAAAACCGGAGTCGCTATCTTCCAGCCGAGAGCTTTCGCCGCATAACCAAGATGCACTTCCAGCACCTGTCCGATATTCATACGCGAAGGAACGCCAAGCGGATTCAAAACTATATCAAGCGGAGTACCGTCCGGCAAAAATGGCATATCTTCAACAGGTAAAATTCTGGAAACAACACCTTTATTACCGTGTCTTCCTGCCATTTTATCACCAACAGAAATTTTTCGTTTTTGTGCAATATAACATCTCACAACCTTATTTACACCCGGTTGAAGCTCTTCTTTGCAATCTTCACGCGTAAATATTTTTACATCAACAACCACGCCGTATTCACCGTGCGGCACGCGCAGAGATGTGTCTCTAACCTCTCTTGCCTTTTCTCCGAAAATAGCCCTGAGAAGTCTTTCTTCGGCCGTGAGCTCGGTCTCACCTTTAGGGGTCACTTTGCCCACGAGAATATCTCCCGCACGTACTTCGGCTCCAATTCTGATAATCCCGTTTTCGTCCAAGTCTTTGAGCAAATCTTCGTTCACGTTCGGAATATCCCGCGTGATTTCCTCGGGTCCAAGCTTCGTATCACGAGAATCTATTTCGTATTCTTCTATGTGGATTGAGGTATATACATCTTCACGAACAATCTTCTCGCTTATCAAAACGGCATCTTCATAGTTGTAGCCCTCCCACGTCATAAAGCCGATAAGCGCATTCTTACCAAGACTGATTTCACCGTTATCCGTCGCCGGACCATCCGCCAAAACCTCGCCTTTTTTAAATTGTTGGCCCACAGAAACAATCGGAACCTGATTTACGCATGTGCTTTGGTTTGAACGTGCAAATTTAGTAAGTTCATACTCTTCGCGCACTCCGGAATCGTAGTGAACTTTGATTTTATCTGCACTCACGCTCTCTACGAATCCATCTTCCTTAGCAAGCACGCATACGCCAGAATCTACTCCCGCCTGATACTCCATGCCCGTACCCACAATAGGCGCTTCACTTTTGATGAGCGGAACGGCTTGTTTTTGCATGTTTGAACCCATTAGTGCTCTCGTGGCGTCGTCGTTTTCCAGGAAAGGTATCATCGCAGTGGCAACGGAAACTACCATTTTGGGCGAAACATCCATGAAATCCACCTCGGAACGCTCTACCTCAACAAACTGGTCGCGATGTCTGCCGTTAACCTTGGCGTGCACAAAACAGCCGTTCTCATCGAGCGGCTCGTTTGCCTGCGCAACCACATAATTATCCTCTTTATCCGCCGTCATATAGACTACTTCGTCTGTTACTCTTCCCGTTTTTTTGTCAACGCGTCTGAAAGGAGCTTCGACAAAACCGTATTCATTGACTTTCGCGAATGTTGAAAGATATGAAATAAGACCTATGTTCGCACCTTCGGGAGTCTCAATCGGACACATGCGTCCATAATGCGTGTAGTGAACGTCACGAACTTCAAATCCCGCTCTGTCTCTTGAAAGTCCACCGGGACCGAGCGACGATAAACGACGTTTATGAGTGAGTTCGGAAAGCGGATTGGTCTGATCCATGAACTGCGAAAGAGGTGATGAACCAAAAAATTCCCTAACTGCCGCAACAATCGGTCTGATATTTATAAGCGCGTTCGGCGTAATGACTTCCAGATCTTGAGCCTGAAGTGTCATTCTTTCACGGATAACTCTTTCAAGGCGCGAAAAACCAATACGAACTTGATTTTGAAGAAGTTCGCCAACCGAACGTATTCTGCGGTTACCCAAGTGATCGATATCGTCCGTGAAACCAATTCCGTGAGAAAGACACAAAATATAATTAATGGACGCAAAAATATCGTCTATGATAATATGCTTCGGAATAAGCTCATCTTTACGGTTTTTTATGGCTATTCTGATATCTTTTTCTGTCTTTGCAGATGCAAGAATTTCAGAAAGTATGTTAAATCTGACTTTTTCGCGAATATCACATTCAGTTTTTGCGTCGAAATTCACAAAATTATTGATGTCAACCATACCGTTGGATATAATCTTAATTTCTTTATCATCTTTTTTCACAAAAAGCATACAAACGCCTGCATTCTCGATTTCAAGCGCCTTTTCTTCCGTGATGACTTCTCCGACATTTGCAATAATTTCTCCTGTCAACGGGTTCGGTATCGGACGAGTAAGTTCAAGCCCCTTTATACGGTCTGAAATCGCAAGCTTCTTATTATACTTATATCTTCCTACCCTGGAAAGATCATATCTTCTGGAATCAAAAAGAAGTAAATTTATATGCGCTTGGGAATTCTCGAGCGTGGGCGGCTCACCGGGGCGAAGCTTTCTATAAACCTCAAACAAAGCTTCTTCCATATTCTTACAAGCATCTTTTTCCATCGTTGCCAAAATATGTTCATCATCACCAAAATATTCAGTGATTTCGGCATCCGTACCGAGTCCAAGCGCACGAATAAATGTTGTGAGCGGAATTTTACGGTTTTTATCAATCCTTACATATATTATATCGTTTGAATCACTCTCGTACTCAAGCCATGCGCCACGATTCGGAATTATCGTTGAACTGAAAAGCTCTTTACCGCCTTTATCGTATTCCATTTTGAAGTATACGCCGGGAGAACGCACAAGCTGAGAAATAACCACTCGTTCGGCACCGTTAATGATAAACGTACCGCTATCCGTCATAATCGGGAAATCACCCATGAAAACTTCAGATTCTTTCACTTGCCCCGTTTCTCGGTTCAAAAGGCGCGCAGTCACCCTGAGAGCAGCAGCATATGTACTGTCTCTTTCTTTGCACTCGTTGATGTCATAGTTTGGGTGATTGATATCCATGGTATAATCAACAAAATCCAGAACCAAATTGCCGGTGTAGTCGGTTATACCCGACACATCGTTGAAAACCTCTTTGAGTCCTTCCTCTAAAAACCACTTGTAAGAATCTTTTTGAACCTCCAAAAGGTTCGGAAGCTTTATCACCTCATCAATTTTAGAGAAACTCATTCTGGTAGTATTACCAAGCTGCACAGGTTTGACGTTAACCATAGATCTCAAACACTCCGTTTCGTAATTTTAAAATTCTATATTCAAAACAAAATCATATGTAAATCAACGCAGAAATGAAATCACAAAATCTCCACTTTCATCCAACATTATTTTGCGATATTATTTCAAAAAACGATATATTATTACTTGATTTTATGAAAAACAAATGTTATCATATCCAGTATATTTCATATCTTAATAAAAAAGATAATGCAATATAACATTCTACTTCACACAGAAACGTTTGTCAAGTAAAATTAGTTAATTTTTTTTGATTTTTTAATTTTTTTGACCAAGGAGGATCATCTATGGATATTTTTGAAGACCTAAAAAAACGCGATCTGATTGCACAGGTTACAAACGAAGAAAAAGTAAAAAATTTACTCAACAATAAAAAAATATACTTCTATATAGGATTTGAACCGACGGCAGATTCACTACACGTTGGGCATTTTGTTCAAATTATGATTGCTTCCAGAATGCAAAAAGCAGGACATATTCCCATTATACTTTTCGGTGGCGCAACGGCACTTATAGGAGACCCATCAGGCAAAACCGATATGAGAAAAATGCTGACACGTGAACAAATCGAATATAATATCGGATGCTTCAAAAAACAAGCTTCAAAATTTATCGATTTTACGCCGGGCAAAGCTATGATTGTAAACAATTCCGATTGGCTTTCAGAACTTAATTATATTGATTTTTTAAGGGATATCGGTGTGCATTTTTCTGTGAACAGAATGCTCTCCGCCGAGTGCTATAAACAACGTCTTGAGCACGGTTTGACCTTTTTTGAAATGAATTATATGGTCATGCAAGGTTATGATTTTTTGGTGCTTAACCGCAAATATGGCTGCCAAATGCAGCTGGGCGGAGATGACCAGTGGAGTAATATTATTGCCGGAGTGGAACTCGTGCGCAAATGCGACCAAAAAGAAGTTTATGGTCTTACCTTCAAGCTGCTTACAACAAGCGAAGGTAAAAAAATGGGCAAAACAGAAAAAGGTGCCCTTTGGCTTAATTCCCAAAAAACTTCCCCGTATGAATTTTATCAGTACTGGAGAAATGTTGGCGACAACGACGTTATAAACTGTATGAAAATGCTCACTTATCTGCCTGTTGAAGAAATTGCGCAATATGAAAATCTGGAAGGACAAGAAATAAACAAAGCTAAAGAAATTCTGGCGTTTGAAATAACTAAACTCGTTCACGGTGAAAAAGAAGCAAAAAAATGTATGAATGCAGCAAAAGCAATCTTTGAAGCAGGACGTTTTGATGAAAATATGCCTGAATCTCAGCTTGAAGAAAACGATATCACAGACGGCAAAATATTGATTTTGGATCTGCTTTGCATGTCTGAGCTATGCCCTTCAAAGAGCGAAGCAAGAAGGCTCGTACAACAAGGCGGAATTGCAGTTGACAACGAGAAAATAACAAATATTTATCATGCTGTTTCTAAGTCTGATCTGGAAAAAGGAATAGTTGTGCGTAAGGGTAAGAAAATTTATAAAAAAATAGTATTACTCAAAAAAATAATTGATTAAATGCCATAAAATAAAAAAATCGGTGCAAACTCTTTCAAAAAGCGGTATGCACCTTTTTAAACAAATTTTTATTATATTCTGGGCCTACAACAAGATCCAAACCAGTTACGGAATTTTAAGCCTTTTTAAATTTCAGGATTATCTTTTTTCCAAGTAGAAGTATTATCTTTTTTCTTAATAGAATTATTATTTTTTGTCTTATTACCTTCTCTCCCGACAGTAGTATTATCATTTTTCATTATCTTGAAAATGGAAAGCGGAAAATGATCACATATTTCCATGACTTTTTTATTTGCGTTATAAACTTTCATTCCGAGTGCACTTTCAATACCATGCGGCTTACCTGATGCCTTTCGTATCGTCACGTTTTGAGAATTTTCCAACTCTGAAAAAGTATCTTTATCAACCATATACACATAACCTTTAGATACTGATTTTGCAGTGTTTTCTCTTCCGATTTCATTAAAAGCTTCAGATAACTCCTTCTTCTCTTCATCATTTGAAACCCAAAAAAGCTTACTCGAATTATTAACTTTTTTGCCATTGAGGATCGCATCCGAATTAATAAGATAAAGATACACTGCCATCACATCCTTACTTTGAAATTAATGATACAATTGCCGAGCGATTTTCGCAAAATCCAATGCTTTTGATAATTCTTTTGCAAAAAATGAATTTCCGGTTAATCATATAAAGCTCATTTTCATCACCTCCCTATTTCAAAATTAGTTACAATTATATATATATATATTGTCAAGTATTTTTTTAAAAAATTTACATTTTAAATAATTTTTATATAAATTTCAATCGAAAGCCAAAGCCAAAAATCAAAGAACTCTTTTGAACTCAGCACTGCAAATTATAGGTAATAGCAGCATGATTGCACAAAAAAATCTCCGCGCAAAAAGCTCGGAGAATACTTTTTTATATAAACCATAAATTATATTTTAATCGTTGAATTTGAATACGCTGCCAAAACAGCGCTAATCACAATTCATCTAGACACCACTAATCAAGCGTCACAGAATATATCAAACATTTAATATAACAACTACATTTTTCAGGTCTAATCAAAATAAATTTAGTTTATTTACACATATACACGCTAAAAATAGAATGATATAAATAATAAACTTTGGTGGACACAAAGGGACTCGAACCCTTGACCTCTCGCGTGTGAGGCGAACGCTCTAACCAACTGAGCTATGCGTCCGATACAGTGTATATTTTATCACAAACTCAAATTTATGCAAGTGTTTTTACCTAAAAATATTACCATAGATATTTATTGATTTTGCAGAAAATAATTGTATAAATATAAATTGTTATTAGTATTGATTTATAACTAAAAATGTGTTATAATAGTATTAAAGTAAGTTTTTTAAATTTAAAATTTGGAGGGTCAAAATGAACTTAAACAAATCATTAGCTTGCTTATTGTCAGCTTCAACATTTATTTCGTCGGTGCCTAACATCGAAGCAGCAGACAACAAATTCAAAAAAGTATTTGACACAATAACCAACTCAAAAAAAGTGTTTAATATAATAACCAGCTCAAAAACAGTACTTGGCACAATAATCAACTCAGAAAAAACGCTTTGTACTATTGGAGCATCCGGTCTTGCTGCAATAATCGGCGGCGGCGTTCTTATTGCGCGTAATGGAAAAACCAAAAAAGTTAATCCGAAATCGGCAACCTACGGTTGCGCCACACAACAAGTAAAATTCTATCCTAGAAATTCACAGAAAGAGGAATGGCCGCAAGGCGCCGGGAAAGTCCTTTGTACATTTCATGCGGACGGTTGCCCAAACGCCATCTCCGTTTTGTTGCCGGACCCAACAAACCCAACTACAGCTTCGTTTTTGTTACAAGGTTTAAAACTCAACGAACTTAAAACAAGGCTTGAAAAATTACTGACGGAAAACGCTGGCGATCCAAACGCGGGTCGCGTAGATTTAAATATAAAATATGCAATGAGCTTAGAGCCTAGTAACAATGATAATGCCGAATTACGTCAGTTTACTTTAGATGAATACATAACAGCTCTAGATCAGACGCATAAACGTAGCGCAGTAGCGCCTGAACCGGCAGTAACTACAAACTCGGGGGTCGCCACTGAGCAATCTGTGGATGAAGGAAGTGACGACACACAATCACATCTTCATCCGAAACAACAAGAACAGGTACCGGCGATAGCGCCCCAAGCGTCAGCAGCTGAAGACTCGAATGGCAACGCTGGTCACCCTAAGCAACCTGTGGATGCAGTAATTGACAGCATGCAACCAGTACCAGAGGTATCGGCCCCAGCGGCAGCAGATGAAAGCTCGGAGGGCGCCGCTGAGCAACCTGTGGAACC
>CALWJB010000039.1 GCA_944380895.1 uncultured Clostridia bacterium
TTTGACTCATTACAGCCGTTTCTGATTGACCCTCGGTTTGTAAAACAACAGGTGCTTCGGGAATACCCTCAATTTGATTGTCCACATATTGCTTTGTGGCAGCATCACCGAGATCGATAGGGTCATAGAGATTTTTTATTCGTCCCTCAACCACATCGACATCATTTGTCGCAAAAGTTTTTTGCAGGGGGACTGTGGCAGTAACGAATAACATTAACAACAATACTTTAAAAATATGCTTTTTCAATACCGATCTCCTCCTTATTACTTATTAAAAATTTAGAGTACACGTTAGTTCCGCCATATCTAAGAGCAGCAAGATTTTTGTCAAACTTGTAAATGCTAAAAAGACAAACTAAAATGCCGTACTTTTAAACTTTTCAACTAAATATTTCGGAACAAGAGCAAGTCTAATTACGGATCAGTTACTAGCCAATTCGGAAATCATTATTCGCCTCCTTAAAACGCCCACAAATTGCATTAGATTTACAAAAAGTATAGTTTGAATAAAAAGGATTGTCAATGTACATATATATATATATATTAGCGAAACGTTACGTTTGTGTGTAAAGAATAATTAGCTCAGGTTACTTTAACTTAATTAGTTATGCCCTTTGTGATAAAAACTGTGAAATAATCCGTTTATACTTTTTATAGAGATATTTACTTGATTTATTTGAAACTCAGAGCTTATATATAGTATGCGGAAATTTTGATATTCCCATATACTAATATAAGAGGAGAATTAATATGGATATTTTTCAAAACAAGGATGGTTTTTTCGGAAAACCAAATTTTGCAAGTATCCAAAACCACACACGTGATTTTTGGAATTTAGCAAATAAATTGAAATCCGAACTAGGAGATAAAGGGTACTATATGGATATATACTTAAACATAATGTTTGAAGCCCTAGCTAATATCGATTTAAATACCGCTTCATTCGTAGCAGATACCATTTGCTCAAATATTATAAGCGATTGTCGTATTTTCCTTGGGGTTACACCTGACCATAAGAAAAGTGAGTTTTTTGAACTGGTAAAAAAACACATTGAAGAGCACCCTGTGGACTTTAAAGGAAATCATACCAAAGCGGAATTTTATGCCGGAGACATCATACTTGAAAATCTTGAGTTGTTGCATGACGAATTTAAGAAACAATACAAAGCCAAAGCGCTAAAAGATATAAACAGTACCACGGCAAAGAAGTATCTTCAAAAAATTTCTGAAATTATCGAAAAAGAAAAAGTTGATCAGTTTAATGACATATTATATGAGGCATTTCTTGTTAACCCCATAGGCTTATCAATTACTCAGCACTTTTTAGTATTTATTGTGGGGACACTTCTTTACGATGGCACAGAAGAAGCGCCAAAGCTTTATCAATTAATGATGGAAGAGGAATAAATCATGGAAAATTTGAAAACTGAGTTTCTAACATTTATGCAAGAAATGGTGGAAAACAATCTTAACTTGCTAATGAAGCAAGATGCAGAATATGCCCGGTGCAAGGAAGAGATAAAAAATAATAATCTAGGCGCAATAGGCGAGATTATGAATAAGCTTTCCGATGAAGATAAAGAACTACTGGACAAAAATGCGATGGATGAGTTTACAATCTCTGCCATAGAACAGAGTTTTCTTTACAAACAAGGGTGGCGTGACTGCATCGAATTTTTAAAAATGCTCAAGATATTATAAATGAAAAAATTGTAAATTTTGAGGGGTTTGTCTAAGTTAGTTAAATATCATAAAAATTAAAAATAAATTCGTGTATTTTAACCGTGCGAAAGTATGAAACCACCCTAAAAACACCCACAAAAAAGTGAAACCTTAAAAACAAGGTTTCACTTTTAAAATTAAAAAATTTCAAATTTACTCGATTTTTTCAAAGAATAAGCCTCTAAAAATACGCCTTAACATGGCGAAAGCCCAGTAATACTGGGCTTTGGGATTGTATCAATATCCTTGTTCAAATCTGGTACGGGTGACAGGACTCGAACCTGCACAGTTTAAGCTACTAGGACCTAAACCTAGCGCGTCTACCAATTCCGCCACACCCGCGTATGTTCTTTATAATAGTTATTTACACAACAACTTTTCAAACTCTTTGTTCGCGCAAATTTGTAAACCGACATCTAAATCATTAAGGTTTAACTAATTGCAATCCGGCTGAGCTACATTATTTTACTTTCCGCTATTTATTAAAAAATTCTTCGTTTTGTTCCCTCAGACACTCAGGGCACAACGGTCCGGTTGCCCACTCCGGAATGGCTTTTTCTCCTTTTTCTATTTTATATTCCCACGTTTTTCCACAAATTGTGCAAATATTTTTAAATATTATGCTGTTTTCTTCACCAACTTCAGCGCCATTTCCTCCGGCAGTTCTATCAAGACCATCTTCGGACATTTTTTCAATTTTCATACACACTGTCTCCTAAATTGATATCACAATAGAATTATATCACAAAATTTAAAAAAAACAAGATATTTTTAATTTAAGTATGTAAAAACTAATTTTTGTGTGTTAAAATATACTTTGGAATTGTTTCGTGAAGGGGCTGATTAGGGTGATAAGATACTACAAGACATTTGAAGGTAAGACTCGAGAAATAAAAGAATATGTTCCTCAGTGTTGGATTAATTGCACAAGTCCTACAGAAGAAGAAATCGAGTATTTGATATCAAATTTTTCTCTTGACCCCGAATTTGCACGTTCGGCGCTTGACGAGGAAGAATCTTCACACGTGGACCGCGAAGATGAGAACGTTCTGATGATAGTGGACAGCCCTATTGTTAACAAAGCCGGCAGAAATTTTACATACTACACAATGCCGCTCAGTATCATCATAACACCGGAAAACATCATAACAATATCGATTAAAGAAAATTCTATAATAGAGGAATTTTCGGAAAGTCTCATAAGAAATGTTCGCATAGAGGAAAAAAATCGTTTTGCGCTCCAAATAATGCTACGAATGGCGGGAAAATATCTTCAGTACCTAAAGCAAATCAATAAAATTACAGAGCGAGTTGAGGAAAAACTCAAGAAAACCATGAAAAATGATGAACTCATGCAATTTTTGGAGATTGAAAAATCGTTAGTTTATTTTTCGGCATCACTGCGTTCAATAAGAGGTATGATAGGAAAAATCAGGCGAGGCAAATATATAAACCTTAGCGAAGAAGAACATGATTTGATTGAAGATTTGAGCATAGAATTTACGCAGGCGCAAGAAATGTCTGAGATTTATATGAGCATTTTATCGAGCACCATGGACGCATTTTCATCTGTCATATCAAACAACTTGAACGTAGTCATGAAAATTTTAGCGTCGATAACGCTGATTTTATCCTTGCCCACGATTATTTCGGGAATTTATGGAATGAATAATCCGGACATACCGCTGATGGAGTATTGGTGGGCACCGGCTATAATGATGGTTGTAAGTGTGTTTGGGGCGTGGGCAATATTAAAAAAGAAAAACATGCTTTAATTATCAAAAATATATAATTTTATGAAATTAATATTGATTTTTTGCTTTATATAGTGGTATAATCCCTTCTGATGATTGAGGGGAGTTTTTTATGTTAAAAAAACACTTTAATTCTTTGGGCATGAACAGAAAAATATTATCAATTGCAATATTTATGGCGTTTTTAGCGCAGGCATTCACAGGTATACTGGCATGTGCGAGCATACTTAAATGTTCGTATTCAGTTCAGACGCAAGCAAATGAGTTGGGGTCGCTTGCCAAAGATAACGCCAAGATTGCGATGCAAAATCAAAATAAAGATATTTTATTACAGATAGTCGGTCAAGCTTCAGATAGCGCGGATTTGTTTTTAACACAAATCGAAAATCAAGTTGAAAATCTTTGTAATTTTGCCAAAGATATGTATTCGATTAACTGCGAAAACGATGAAATTTATTTAAAAAGTCCGATGATCGGTTATGTAATAAATAGCTCTGAAAATTCGGGAGATTCTGATGAGATTTTGATTTATGAAAATAATAATTTACCTGAAAATTTAGAAAAAGAATTTAAAATTTTAAATAACATATCAAATACTGCCGTTTCGATGTATGAGAGCAGCAACGAAATTGCCGAAATTCACATAGTAACGGAAACCGGTATTGTGTATAAAGGCAATTTTGAAAACACATCCGAAGTAGTTGATTCCAGAGCTGCGCAGTGGTATAGAAAAGCAAAAGAATCTGCAAAAAGCGGACAAAAGATTGGCGTTTGGTGTGCTCAGACTTCGAGTTCGGAGGGTAATAAATCACATATTATTTTTTCAAAGGCTTTTTTTGATCAAAGCGGAAGAATGCGTGGTGTTGTGGCGGCGGAATTTTATGCGGAAAAAGTTTGTGAAAAGATAGCCGGGATATCCGGTTATGACGATAAATATGTTTTTGTTTTTGATAATGATGCAGGTAAAGTAATTTCATCTCATGATGAATCGGAGGAGTTTTTTAAAGGATTTGATAACCCGTCGGAATCGTACTGTCGGCTCATTTCATCGTTAAAAAGCGGTGAATATGGAATCTTCAGTGTTTTGTTTGGCGATGATGAATACATAACTGCATGTGCTCCGATAAAAAAAGTCAATTGGTCAGTCGGTATTGCCGATAGGCAGGCAAACATAGACTATGAAAGCGATGAGATAAGAGATAATTTGATGAAAGAGATTGAAAACTCCAAGAAAAAATCGTGCTCAGACACATCGACGATAATATTTCAATTTTTAATAATATTTTGCTCATTTGGAATTGTAATGTATGCGCTTTGTGAGTCTATGGTAAAAAAAGTTTTTCCTGATATTGACTCTATTGAAAAAGATGCGAAGAAATTCAAAAAATTCAGCGCCGAGCTTGAGATGGCCGAGAAGATACAGAAGAGTATGTTACCTGAAGCCGGTCCGCCTAACCTTAAAAGAGATGATTTAGAAATATATGCTTCAAGTGTTGCTGCAGAAAAAGTCGGGGGTGATTTTTACGATTTCTTTTTTATAGATGAGAATCGTTTTGCTCTAATAATTGCAGATGCTTCCGACAAAGGCGTTCCGGCGGCGCTGTATATGAGCGCGGCAAAGAATCTAATAAAGGATAGGCTCAAATCTACGGGTTTGCTTGCGTTTAGTTTAGAATCGGTCAACGACAGTCTTTACGAAGACAACGATATGCGAATGTTTGTTACTGCATTTGTAGGTATTTTTAACACAAAAGGCGGTAAATTAGAGTTTATAAATGCAGGTCATACGCCTCCGCTGTTTTATAATCAAAAGAAGGGAAGTTTTGATTTTCTTGGAGGACCACACAACTGTGCACTGGGCGGAATTAAAGGTAAAAAATATTCGGTGGGTGAAATTGATGTGCATAAAAATGACGCATTGATTCTTTATACTGATGGTGTTACCGAGAGCACGAATTCCGAAAAGAAATTATTTTCGCAAGAAAAATTAAAAGAGCTTGTAAATAATGAAGACATAAAGCATTTGCCCATAGAAAGTCTTATTAAGACAATTCGCAAAGAGATAAAGAACTATTCGGGAGAAGACGGCTATAGTGATGATATAACTCTGCTGGGATTTAGAAATTTAGGAAATTGATTAAGTATTTATTGTAAAAACTTTCTTGACTTTTTTAAAAAAATATTGTAAAATAAAATTGTGTCTACGAATAAAAAAATGTGAAAGGGATGTCATACGTGAAAAAAATTTTAAGTTGTTTGCTTGCGGCTACTTCGGTTTTTGGTTTTTGCGCGCTTAGCTATACTTCAAGCGCCGCAGAAGTTTCTGAACAGCAAAGCGTTCAGGAGTCCGCAGAAGTTTCTGAACAGCAGAGCATTCAGGAATCCACAGAAGCAAAGGATACCGAACTTGTTTTTATAATCGATAAAA
>CALWJB010000040.1 GCA_944380895.1 uncultured Clostridia bacterium
CCTTGCCATGCTGTCAATTAAAACTTTTGATTTCCACTCTGAAAACTTACCCTCTAAAAACTGGTATTCTTCATATGAAAATCCATATCCCCAGACTTTTATATATTTGTTTGAAATCTTTTTTGCTTTGGTTTCAGGAGTTTCTTCCGTATTTAAATCCTCATAACTACCGCTAAAAAGATAATCATCAAACGTTTTGTTAATGTATGGGACTAAATTTATCTTAGAAAGATAAGCGTTCATACGATTTGACTGAGTTGAGTTTTTTGATGCTTCAAAAAGCGAATCGCAAAAGTATATGTCAAGAAGCATACACATTCGCTTTATAGCCTTGCATTCATCACCATCAAATTTTTCAAGATACTTGTTATATATCTCACCAACACAGTTTTTGCAGACAGTTAGTAGTCCACCATTCCCTTTGTAAAGCAAGGACCTTACCGGTGTGAAAGCATTGCTCTTTTTCCTAGACTCATCTCCACAGACAGAACATCTATACTTAATTTCCTTTGCTTGTTTCATTCGGCATCAGCACTTTTTGCTGCTGCTCTTAGTATTGATCCGGGTTTAAATACTACTTTTGTACCTCCTTTAATTAAAATCGGTTGTGCTGTTCTTGGGTCAGTACCCATGCGATCTTTCACTTGTTTTGTACCAATTTCGAGGAAACCATGAATATTAATCTTTTCTCCCGAAGCGACCATATCTGTGATTAACTCGCTTAAGCTTTTTAAAACTCTTTCGGATTCACAAATTTTTAAATTAGCATATTCGGCATACTTTCTTATGAATTGTTTTTTGTTCATTTTCAGCCTACTCCTTTACTTTTATTTTGTGCAAGAAATATAAGCTCCGTTTCCGGAGCTTATATTTCCACATTCTATATTCTGTATCAAAAAAGTGCTACATCTTGCTACAAGTTTTACTACTTTCTTTTTTAAAATACCTGTAAAGACGCATTCTAAGCCCTTGCGCCGTATTACCTCCACCGATTTTAAAAGCTGTTTTTTGCCAGCTAAAATTATTTATATATCTGTATGTCAAAATCAAACGCACAATCGGGTCATCAACGTTTTCAATGTAATCGGTTAGTTCTTCACAAAGCTTTGAAAGAGTGTCTTTCATACTGATTATTTTAATAACCGAATATCCTATTTTATCCGATATGCTTTTTGAAATTGGCATTCCGGTAATGACGGACGATTTGATTTCTGCCAGTGCTTGAAGTTCTGTTAATCTCTCTTGGTGCATTTTAATTTCCTTTTTAAGATAACGAAGCTGTGAAAGCTGCTTGTTAGTCATAGAAATACCCACCCTTTAACCTAAATGTTTTACCGATACATATATTTCTGTATTCGGTATTTTTTATATTAGTTAATATAAATATCGCATTTAGATTGTAATATTTAACTATATATTTCTATGACATTTTTTGTCGAAAACTATTCTACGCTTTTCGTTTGAATTCTCTCCAGCTCGTTGCTACTTCAAAATCTGTACCATTATCAAGAGCCTCAAAATGTTCTCTGCCACATTTAATCTTCATATTTTCGGTAGCACGTCTATCCGATTCCTTTAAACTTCCTTTTGTTTCTAACACAAAGTACATTTTTTTAACTCCATCTTTTTCGATATATATAGCCCAGTCTGGATTATATGCTGAAATAGGAGTCTCAATTTTAAAGTTATCGGGAATTTTGAAGAACATTTTAACATCGGGGTCATTATCGAGGTCAATAGCAAAGGGTTTTTCTATTGTCGTGCTGTCGCAAATCACATGATCGTATACACTATTTTTTGTAGGTACTGCATTTCTGTCTAAATTTGCAATAATATCATTACTTGGGAAAATCTCTTGTACGTAGTATTCTTCTCCGGGCAATTTAACATATCTTATTCCGTCAATTTCAAAATTGCAAAGTAGTTCTTTAACTATATTTGTAACAGTTTCGATAAACATTTCCGGATTATTTACTAAATCACGAAGCCTACCACTTTCTAAAAGTATCTTTTCGCACATCAAGGCAGGGATTCCGCATTTTTCAGATAGAATCGAAATTGCATTGGGAATAGATATTGGATTTTGTTCAAAATCTTCTACTCTTTCGGGTTTAAGGTTATGACTAATACCCGAACTTTTAATATCTATTTCAGCAGTTTGAGATATTATTTTAGTTTTTGGTATTCGCCTCATATCTTGAATTTTCTTTATGCAATCTTCAATTAACCTGTCCGTATTTACGTTTACACGATAAGTTGTTTTTTGCTTTATTTTATTCCAAAGCTCAGTAAATTCAGGAGAAAGTATTTTACGTTTATTTAAATGTACAAGCACATCTTTAGAAGAATCTTGAACATCTACTTTTTTGGTGGCATTATCAATTATTTCTACGCAACGCTGTTCGGCTCCTTTTAATCTATCAGGTAAATCAATGTTTCCGTTCAAAAGAGCTTCTTTCATGGTATTTTTCATATTACTTTTTATTTTACCAGCTTTTGTTATATAACCTTTTGATTCAAACAATTCTATAATGTCTTTAGCATCTTCGTATTTTATGGTTTTCTCCGCTTTTTCTACTTTTGTATAAGTTATATGTTCGATACTGCTTTCACTTATTTGCTTATTTTCTTTCATGACATTGATAATCGTTTCTTTTGGAACATCTATATCAGGCGGTATTGGTATATCGATATCATTTGTTTCTAAAGATTTTTGAGTTTGTTCGGTTATATGTCCATTTTCACCTATATGACCGCTATTTTTTAGACTCTCAACTATGGCTTTTGCTTCCGGTTTAGAAACAGTTTTTTCGATTTTGTTCTCTATCGAATAGGTTTGACCTGTAAACATACTTATTTCCAATGTGCCAAATTTAACACCGGTCTCACTTTCTATTTCTTTTTGAAGTTTATCTGCAAAGTCTTTAAAATTCTCATTTGCTATTACGTGAAGTATATTAATATCTCTATTTTCAATACGTTCACCATTTTGGTTTACGCAAAGCCTAAGGCCTCTACCAATTTTTTGTCTGCAAGTAAACGTAGATTTTTGGTCTATTAACGTACAAACTTGAAAAACGTTCGGATTATCCCAACCTTCTTTAAGTGCAGAGTGGGAAAATATAAATCTAAGAGGGCAATCAAAAGAAAGTAGCCATTCCTTATCTTTCATTATTGTATTATAGGTGTTATCATCGTCTTTTGTATCACCTTTTGTGTTTTTATAATTACCTTTCTTATCTTGCGAAAAATAGCCGTTATGAATTTTAGATATGTCGTAATTAAACCGATCCTTAAGTCTTTGGTACTTAGGTAATGAAATAAGCTGATTATAGCATTCTTCAAACATTTCGGCATAAATACCTTTTTCACCTGTTTCGGTTCGGTATTTTTTTACTTCATCAATAAAGAAAAGTGATAAAACTTTAATGCCTTTATCCAAAAAACTAAGTTCTTTATCAAGATGCTTTCGTATAGTATCTTTAATTTGACCTTTCTTAATTATATTCTCATCAATATCACCTATGGAATGCCCTAAATCCAAAGACTCTGAATTTGAAAATTCAATACGTTCGTATCCTTTTGTGCAATCTATTCCGGCAATCACATAATCTTTGTAAAGTTCTCTTTCGCCGGACTTAATATACAAATCCGAACCAGGCTTTACTGTAACAGTTTTTCTTGAAGTAATTCCTTCTTTATTTCGAACGTCCATCTCGATTTTTGCCTTAAATCCTTTGTCATGTGAAACATCGATAAGTTTAATGTAGGGATTATTATAATCGTTTTCTACCGTTATATTTCCGGCAGAAATTTGTTTTACAAGTCCCATATGATAAGCATCAACAGGGGTTAAACGATAAAGCAAGTTCATTTTTTCTCGATGAGTTGCGGAATATCTAAAAGAACATAGGGGATTGAGAGAAGCTATTGCTTCTTTTGCTTTTGGAGTATTATCAACACTTTGCGGTTCATCTATTATAACTATCGGGTTTACGCTTCTGATATAATTTATAGCCATTTCTCCGTTTAGAATATCTCTTTCTTGATTTATAATATTTTCAGATTTTTTGAAAGCATCAATATTAATAATCATAATTTCTATATTTGAAGAATCCGCAAAACGTTTTATATCCGTCAGCTTTTTAGAATTGTAAATAAAATACCTGTATGGAACATTATCATATTCCAGACTAAAATGCTCTTTTGTTACCTGAAAAGACTTATACACGCCTTCACGAATTGCAACTGACGGCACAACTATTATAAACTTAGTAAAACCATATTTTTTATTAAGTTCAAAAATAGTTCTCGTGTAAACATATGTTTTACCTGTACCTGTTTCCATTTCAATACAAAATTTCTTTTCAGAAATGTCATCGGTGGGGCGAAGCAAATTCCGCTTTTGAACAGCGTGCATATTTTCAAGCATCTGTTTATCGTCAATCAAAATTTTATTGCCAAAATGATTATCTGCAAATTTTATTTGATCCCCATCAAAGTTTTTTAATATTGAAAACGTTGCATTTTCATGTTCTTGCCCTTTAAATAGGGAAGCGACTGCATCAACTGCATCCAACTGAAATTTTTGATTTTTAAACTTTAACTTCATGCTCAATCACCCCTTACTAAATAAACTTCATATCAATTTTTTCGCGTTTAAGAAGCAGTTTAATATTAGACATACTGCTTACATCCTTAAAACAGTGTTGCGAAAACACCATATATGCCGGTGAAAACTCAGCCATTTTTTCCACTGTTTCTGTTTTCATATCATTATCAAGGCATATAAGGAGCAAACAATCTTCACGAACCGAGTAAACTGTTTTGCCGTCAAAATCCATTTTCGTAATTTTTTCGGTAGGTTCTATTCCGAGCTTAAACATGATTTCATAAACAACATCAAGGTCAGTTCTATCGGATTTTATACGGTCTAAAACCTTGTCAAAACGTTTTGTCATTTCGATTTTAAGTTGCTCATAATTATCATAAGTTTCCTTATCTATCGGGCTTGAATCCCAAGCTTCTAAATTAGAGCTATCGAGCTTAAAAACTTTAAATCCAACGTCCAACGGCTTTTTGTTTTCTTCAAAACTCATTTGGTTGTCTTTTTCGAGAAGTTTTTGCCCGGCACAGCGAATACGTTTTTTCCCAATTTCACAAATATTTCCACATCCTTTTTTAAACGCTATGCTGTCTTTATCGCAAATTTCAGGAAGCTGAACCATTATGAATTTACGATTTCCGCCGTCCTCCTTATTAAGCTCCATTACAGCATGGGCAGTTGTTGCTGAACCGCTAAAGAAATCAAGAATTATATCATCTTTGTTGGTTGACATATTAATCAATAATTTAAGCAAATCAATAGGTTTAGGGTTATCAAAAACACCTTTTTCATCAACAGTATTACTGAGGGAAACTGTTCCTTTGCTATTCATATATGTTTCAAACCATTGCCTATTCATAATTTGATCTTCAAATTGGTTAAACCAATTTTTTTCATGTTGGTATCTAGATTGGTCCTCACTAGGATTAAAATAATGTTTTATGTAAACTTTTCCATTTTTTACGCACAAATCACGACTATCTTTTTGAAATTTCTCTTTACTCCACATCCATCTTCCATCATCATTTTTATGTCTAGTTGGTAAAAGCTCCGTATCTGTTGAGTTGGTACGCTCTAAGGATAAATTGCCTAAAGAATCTTGGTATATAGGGTAATATAAATTAGGTCTTGCTGTTCGGGTACCTTGAGGTCCGTTATCTTGCAATTGAACAATATAATATTTACCTCTTTCGTCAGTATAAGGATATTGTTTTTCACCCACGAATTTTAAATTAAAAGCAGAATTGAATTTGTTTTTCCAATATACCAAAATATAGTCATTCAGCTTTTGAATTTCAGCATCGGATTTAGTTGTAGCAGAACTTCTTGTTTTTCTTGGACAAAGTGCCACAAAATTTTCTTCACCAAATACTTCATCACAAATTTTTCTAAGATTATGTAATTCATGGTCGTCTATTGAAATGAATATAACACCATCTTCACGAAGTAAATTTGCTGCTAATCGTAATCTTGGTAACATCATATTAAGCCACGCAGTATGGAATCTTCCCATTGATTCGGGATTAGATTTTGTTGTCTGCGAGGTTATCTCTTTATAATGGTCGAGCGGATCTTTAAAATTATCTTCGTAAACGAAGTCGTGACCTGTGTTATATGGTGGGTCAATGTAAATCATTTTTATCTTATTATAATATGATTTTTGTAAAATTTTGATAACTTCTAAATTATCTCCCTCAATATAGAGGTTCTCTGTTTCATCAAAATTTACACTTTCCTCTTTACAGGGGCGTAGAGTCGCCATTGTGCGTTTTGCCGCAAGCTGATATGCTTGTTGCTTACCTTTCCACTCGAAATTATATTTTTCATGGTCTTTCTCATCGGAATATTTTCCGCATAAAGTCAAAAGTCTTTCTACATTTAACTTTCCTTCTTCGAAACACTGCGGAAATACACTTTTTAATTTTTGCTTTTCTACATCTTCAACATCTAAACTCCTTGTATCTAATTTATCGTCCATTTTTACTACACTCTCCTTATTGTTCATTCCTCATTTCTTATAATTTCTATTTTAAACAGCCTTTTCACATTGGCTTGTAAATTGGCTTTCTCAGTAATTTTTTGTATCTTATCTTCAAGTTCTTGGTCGAGCCTCATATCATCAAAAAAGAGATTTTGCTTTGCTTGCATATAATTTTTATGTACAGTTGAAATTCGTTTTTTTAAGTCTAGCTTTTCGGATAAAGTCGAAACATTTTCCAACTCTTTTTCAAGGGTATGTAAATCTCTTTCAAGAGTATCAATGTTTTTATGAATTTTTGCTTTTTCGTTTTTTACGTATTGTTTTAGCTTTACTATTTCTTCTTTTTCAGCGTTGCTACTTCGTGTGATGGCTTTGTTGATAAATTCTTGAGGTGAAATCAAATCATCAAGTTCATGATGCGATTTTTCTTTGCCTTTCCACCAATCCATTTGACTGAATTTTTCTCCAAATGCTTGACATTTAACAATCGGCAAATCCATTAGTTTTTCGCATTCTTCATTGCTTAAAATTTGTTTATCTTTTGTTTTTCCGCAGAACGTATAAAAACTTGTTTCGTCCATATAACTATCATTTGGTTTTACTTCTACTTCGTAATACGCTATGTCTGATGGTACATTTTCGCTTGAGTTTACAAAAATCGCACCTTTATCATTAATTCCGTCATACTTAATTTGCTTTATAATTCTTTGTGCGAGCGATCCTGTTACTGTATGACGCCCCGAACGAGGTTTATAATTTTCTTGCATACTGTATTCATTTCTTCCGAGATATGAGCCATCAAAAACTTTCGGCGGAGGTCCAAAACAAGAAATCGTGCGAGTCTTTTCATCGATACTAAATTCAGGAAACCTGCTGAAAAAATACTTTGTTATGTACCACAGGTCGTCATTTAATTCTTTTATTTTTGATTTTATATACTGCGGTGAGATGTAAACTCGATTGGCTATATCTTCCGAAAACGTAGTAAATAAGGATTCTTCCGCACTTTTAACCAAGCTTTTGTTATATGATTCATATTTTTCTAGTGTTTTAGTAAATTCTTTGTCTATATCCTTGATGTTTCTTGCTTTATTTAGTGCTTCTTCCAAGCTTAAATCGAAATTGCCGATTATGTTATCTGATAGACCAATTATTCCATTAAATTGACGTATGCGTTTGTTTATAAGTTCAATCATTCTTACGTCTGCAAAATTTTCGGTATTTATAAAACTAAGCACAAAGACGTCAGATTGTTGACCCTGTCTATGACAGCGGTTTATTCTTTGCTCGGCGGTAAGAACTTCATAAGGTAAATCATAGTTTACAACTAAAGAGCAGAATTCAAGATTAAAGCCTTCTGCTGCAACATCGGTAGTAACTAAAATATCGGCTTCGTTTTTAAATTTTTCCATTATCGTATAATCTCGGCTAAAATCGCCATTGAACATAAGCACTTTGTTTTTATATCCATGCTCGTTTAAAAAATTGTAAATATATTTCTGTGTTGATTTGTTTTCAGTAAAAACCAGAGCTTTTTTATTTGCACCTACTTCACGTAATTTTTTAAAGCAACTTTTTAGTGCATCAAGAAAAACACGAATTTTGCTATCATCATTAATGCTATCTGCAAGTTTATATATTGTCTGCATTTGACGTAACTCATTACGTAATCTTTCACTATGAACATCTTCTTTTAGCATATCTTCAAGACGTGTAATAACACCTTTTATCATATTTTTAAAAGCAAAACTTGAAGATGCAAGTGTGTGATAAAGTAACATAGTAAGTTCATATCTTTCCATTTTTGGAAAAGCCAATTTCTTATCTTTTTGCAAGTAAATATCTACTAATTCGTAAAGCATTTTTTCGATATTGCTGGGTCCAAATTTGAGTGTTATGGGAATTCGGTTAGGAATCTTTATATAACTTAATGCTTGATATTTTGTAGTTCGGAAACAGTATTTACTTGCAATTTCAGCAAGTTCGCCATAGTTTTCCGGCTTTCTGAAGTATTTGTTATAAAAAACTTCTTCATCGGGTAATATCTTGTCATCTATAAAATAAATAAGCCCATACAAATCCATTATTGAATTCTGTATGGGAGTAGCGGTTAGCAAAAGTTTAAAAGAGTTTGAAACAGCATTATATATCAAGAGATTTCCCTTGTTTTCTTTCTTGTAGATTTTACTCAAGTGATGTGCTTCTTCAAATACCGTTAAATCCCAATTTATTTGCGATATGCAATTATGCTTTTCTTTAGCAAAATTGTATGTGGTTAAAACTATTCCATCTTGATTAAACGGATTTTCATTCCCGTTTCCCAAGCATTCATCAAATATTTTATTATTATCAATCGTAAAAAACGGAATTGTAAACTTTTCCTCTATTATATTTTGCCATTGTCCCACAAGTGATGTAGGGACGACTACTAATATATTAGTTTTATTTTCATACCACATTTGTGTAATTACTAACAAAGCTTCGTAAGTTTTTCCGAGCGAACCTTCATCACATAGAATTGCACCTTTTAAGTATGGTGAGCGCATTGCGAATTGAGCTGCTGCCAATTGATATGGATAAATTTCTATATATGAGGAAGCAAAAACAGGAATAAACTTTTTATAACCATAAGTATATTCGGATAACCGTATAGATTTATGGTATGCGTGAAAACTTGAATATTCCATATTTTACACTCCTTTCGACACATTAAGACAAATAATTATAATTATATACTATATTGATATGAGTTACAATACAAATGATATATTTTTATTCTTTGTTGCTAATTTTATCAAAAACGATAATGAATCGCTTCTGTATAGCTCCCTATAAATCAGCCAAAAACGGGATATTTTTGCCTCTTATTATGCAATAAAAAATCCTTAAAACTAATTTTTTAGTTTAAGGATTTATTTTTAATTATAAAAATAAAATGTGCATCAGTATTTATTATTTTCTTTTTTAAGTTTGCTTTCATTTACCAAATCAAGTTTCATAACTCCGCAACGTTTTATAACATTGAAGCCGTATTTTTTGCGTAGACTATCAATTACCATATTTACTTTTTCATCAGATTTCTTAATTGTTTCTATCTGCTTGTTTGGTTCATCAAAAAAAGATAACTGTTTACAACCGTTTAGTTTAGTTAAATTCGTAAGAGAAACGCTGATGAGCCTGATTGGTCTCCTACTTTTCCAAAGTTCTTTAAGTAATTTTTTTGAAGCTTCGTATACTTCCTCGGTGGTACTTAGCGGTTCTGAAAAACTCATTTGATGTGATTGATTCTGGAAATTTAAAAATCTTATTCCAACAGAGATACTATGTGCTTTGTTTCCGTCTTTTCGCATGTGTCCGGTTACCGCATCCGCAAGTGCGAGAAGTACGGTATTCGCTTCTTTTATTGAGGTTAGATTTTCCTCAAGCGTTACAGAATTGCTATATCCTTTAGGTTCGGGTCTTTCCGAAGTCACAGGGGAATCATCTATGGCATTTGCAAAGTTGTGCATATATAGACTTCTTTTATTTCCAAAATGCTTTACTAAAAAATCTATTTTTGCGTTTGCAAGTTGCCCAATTCTATATATACCCAAAGAGTTTAATTTTTTCACACTCGCTCCGCCGACATAAATCAAATCGCCGACAGGCAAAGGCCACATTTTTGTTGGCACTTCGCTTTGGAAAAGAGTATGTACTTTATCGGGTTTTTCAAAATCGCTAGCCATTTTGGCACAGAGTTTGTTTTCACCAATTCCCACGTTGACTGTAAAACCAAGCTCATTTTTTATTCTGTCTTTTATTTCATAGGCAATTCTTACTGCATCTTTAGAATCATTAACTATTTCTGTCATATCGAGAAAACATTCATCAATCGAAAACTCCTCCATAGTTGGAGAGTAACGTTTACATATACTTTTAAATGCTTTTGAACAAGAACTATAAAGTTTAAAATCGGGCTTAAAAATCTGTAACCGAGGGCATTTTCTGAGTGAAAAAGATAAGGGTTCTCCTGTTTTAACGCCATACTTTTTGGCTTCATTTGATTTTGCAAGAACTACGCCTCGCCTAGTAGTTGGGTCGCCTCCAATACATGAGGTTATTTTTCTTATATCAGATTCTCCGTTTTTAACTCTCTTTGCAGCCTCCCATGAAAGAAACGCACTATTTACATCAATATGAAAAATTATTCTATTCATAAATTTTTTTACTTACTTTTTATTTATAAATTCTTTACTGAGTTCAGATATTTTGTTCACTTGTTTGTGGTGCAAGTAATGTGTACCCTCTAAAACTTTAATATTTTGGATATCAGGGTTTGTAATCATATTATTATTTATATCTTCCCAAGAGGTTATCATGGTTCCTGATTTTATCATATCATTTACGGCATTAACTTGCTCTGTTGCCAAAAATGCAAGTACAGGTAAATTTTCAGGATATTTAATATTTTCCAGTTCTTTGGAATTATCATAAAAACTGTTCCATTGATTTACGATTGAAACATTCGCACCGTCTAATTCCTCTGATGATAGTTTTTTAAAACTGCCGTTCTGCCAACGCTCAAGTTGCTTTTGAGGTAAAGACATATCTATTCCGATTATTCCTTTAACTTCATCCGGGTGTTTGTCCGCATAATATAAACTGTAAAGCCCCGACATTGAATGAGGCATCAGTATGTAAGGTGGTTTAATATCTAATTCATTTAAAGCAGAGCGGATCTCATTAACTATGTTTTCGTTCGTTCGCTCATCTTCAGTTATATCGCTTTTCCCGTAACCAAAATATTCTAAAATTACGACTTTATACTCGTCACTTAGCTTATCTGCCAAAGGCATAAAATCATTTATCGGATTTTCCGTTCCCCAGCCACTTAGCATAACTATTGTCTTTTCTCCCGAACCCTTTATGCATGCGTGCATGGTTTTATCATTAACTTTTACGGATTGCGTTGTATCGCATGTGGCAAATGCAGTGCTTGCCACGGTCAAACTCAAAAATAATAGTATCCCCAATAAATATTTCTTTATTTTCATAGTATCCTTTGTAACTCCTGTTATTTGTAATTTTATTCAATCATATAGTATTCAAAAGCTCAGCTATATCTTCTTCTTTGGTTGCCCAAGACGTAACTAATCTTATAACAACACTGTTATCATCATAATTACACCAATAGCATGATTTTATAAACTGTTTTGATTTTTCGTATCTATCTTTTTCGATGATGACAAACTGCTGATTTGTAGGAGAATCTATGTATAATTTGAACCCTTTTTCAAGGAGTCCCTTTTTCAGTAAATTAGCCATTTGAATTGCATGTTTTGATATTTCAAAATACAAATTATCTGTAAATAAAGTATCAAATTGGATTCCAAGTAGTCGTCCTTTTGCAAGCAGCCCTCCAGATTGCTTTATTCGTGTTACAAGATGATCTACTTTTTTATTTGTAAATATTAATGCCTCGCCAATTAATGCCCCGACTTTAGTTCCTCCGATATAAAATATATCTGTATATTTTGCAATATCTTCAAGCGTTACATCAGTACTATCACTCATTAATCCATAACCCAATCTCGCTCCGTCCAAATATAAAGGAATGTTATAATTCTTGCATGTGTTGTGTATATTTTCTAATTCGGTTTTGGTATAAAGAGTTCCGCATTCTGTAGGGTGAGAAATATAAACCGTTCCGGGATAAACCGCATGAGAATGATTTGGGTCATTGTAAAAATTGCTTAAATAGTTTTCCAGTTCTTTTGGGTCTATTTTTCCGTTATGACTATTTAGTGATAAAACTTTATGCCCTGTAGCTTCTATTGCTCCTGCTTCATGGGTATTTATGTGCCCCATATCGGCTGATATAACTCCTTCGAATGGTTTTAAAACATTTTTTATTACAATCAAATTAGTTTGCGTACCACCACAAAGGAATCCTACTTCTGCACTTGGATTTTTTATTAATTTCTTTATTTTTTCTATTGCGTTTTTTGTGTAAATATCCTCTCCATACCCAGATAGCTTCTCCATGTTTGTTTTTATCAACTTATCTAATATCTTTGGATGTGCTCCTTCTGTGTAATCGCTTTCAAAATTTAGCATTGTAAGTTTTTCCTTTCATAAATCAAGAAATTTCGGCACTTGCCTTTCAAATACAGTATAGCATTTAAAACCTAATTCTCTCAATAATTCGGGTATATCTTGGAATCTATATCCAATATGAGCGGGTAGATGGGCATCGCTGCCGATTGTAATTATTTCACCGCCTAAATTTTTATACATTTTCAAAATATCTTTATGTGGATGCGGATACCCTAAGTTTTTGCGAAGCCCGGCAGTATTCATTTCTATACCTTTTCCGTTGCGGATAATGGTTTTTAAGATTTCCTCAAACACGTTCTTATAATCATTAAAATCAAAATGCTTATTTTTATTTGGCCCATATCTGACAACATAGTCTAAATGCCCATAAACACTGTAATTATCAAAAGTTTTCACGTTTTCAAGTATAGACTCAA
>CALWJB010000041.1 GCA_944380895.1 uncultured Clostridia bacterium
TCGCCTAATTCTAAAAAATATGTGTTTAAAAGAATTGGAGCGTTTACAAAGAATCCTCCGACAGTTATTACAGGTGATACTTACAAAGACGAAATTGCCGGACAAACTATTTTAAATCATTCAATTACAATCAATATCTTCAATATTGGTAAGATAAATAGTGAGATGCGTGGAGGAAAACTTCCGCAAATTAAACGTCTTTCGGAATACTTGGGTGAATCATATTTTGAATATCTTGCCGGACTTGAAGATTTGGTTGTTTTAATGGATGAAAGTCATCATTATCGTGCTGATAGAGGTATGACGGTTATCAATGAATTGGATCCTGTTTTAGGTTTGGAAGTTACTGCAACACCGCAAGTAGAAAAAGGAAATAAAACAGTCAAATTTAGAAATGTCGTATATGAATACTCTCTCGCAAAAGCTATTGCTCAAGGATATGTCAAAGAACCTGCGGTGGCTACAAGGTCAAATTTTGACCCGAAAAAATATTCACCCGATGAATTGGACAGAATCAAACTAAAGGACGGAATCCGCATCCACAGAAACACAAAAACCGAATTGGAATTGTATGCTCAAAACGAAAACGAAAAACTTGTTAAGCCCTTTGTACTTGTAGTTTGCAAAGATACAAATCACGCAAACGAAGTCAAGGATTATATCCTATCGGACGATTTTTTCGATGGATACTACAAAGACAAAGTAATAGAAGTACATTCAAATCAATCGGGTGAAGAAAAAGAGGATAATATTCAAAAGCTGATGTCATTAGAAAGCCCTGATAACAAGATAGAAATAGTAATTCACGTTAATATGCTTAAAGAAGGTTGGGACGTAAATAATCTTTATACAATAATACCGCTAAGAACCGCAGTATCTATGACTTTACGTGAGCAAACAATCGGTCGTGGTCTCCGACTCCCTTACGGCAAAAGAACAGGTAACGAAGCAGTTGACCGGCTAACGATTGTGTCGCATGATAAGTTCAATGAAATAGTAGAAGCTGCCAATGAAGAAAGTTCGATTATCAAGCGTGAAAATATTATCTTAGTCGATGATGATAATAACTTCGAAAATGAAAAAGAAATTTCACGTTCCGAAACACTTTTTGATAATGATATAAGGCAAAAAGAAAAGAAATTAAAATATGCAAGAAGCGAGCAAAAAATCAAGGAGATTAAGCGAGATATAGCTGTTGCCAATGCGGTAGGCGAAGCTATAAATGATATTTTAGACAAGCCCATAGATTTAAAAATAGGAACTTTAAAAACCGAAAATCCTAACAGTAATGAAAGTGTCTTAGTGCCCCAAGTTGAAGATAACAAGGTTGTAGTTACGTCTCGTGATTTAGCAAAACCTGAAATTCAAAAAATCATAACTGAAAAAGCAAATGAAAAGTTAAAATTAGATACCGAAAAAACTTTTGACAGTTCAGAAATGATAGCAGAAAAAATAAGTCAAGCGGTATCGCCTTTATGTGAGCAAAAAATAAAATCATCTATTGATATCCCCGATGTTATTGTATATCCCAAAGAAACTCAAAAATTGGTGTTTGAAAATATTGATTTAAACACATCATCTCTTTATGTATCGAATGTATCAGATGACATTATTATCGAAACTCTTGGAAAAGGCAAGAGTTCTACGCTACAAGTTGACGGGAATATTAATTTGCCGGAAAGCCCTGAAAATCTTATTTTCTATGAGATTTTAAATAATAATCCGGATATTGACTATGAGGCTAATGAGGAACTTATTTATAAGCTTATTAGCCAAGCTATCCGGTATTTAAAACAAGGCAGGAGTGAAAATGATTTTAATAAGGTAATTCTTTATTACAAAAAGGATATTGCAAGAGAAATATATAACCAAATGTCAATCAATTCAAAAGTTGCCACACCGGAATATGCAGTAGAAATCCGAAAAGCATCGTCAAAAATACTTTCTCACGGATATTCCAAATACAAAGAAGATGAAATTTCGGATTATAAAGCAAGCGTTGCGGGATACGAAATAAAAAATAAAGTTTTTGATTATTATAATAAAGCTTGTCATACGGAATATAAGTTTGATAGTGTTCCTGAGCAATTACTTGCTATCGTTTTAGAAAAAGATCCTAAAGTTTTGAAATGGTTGCGCCCTGCGAATAAACAGTTCAATATTATATGGCGAGAAGGAAACAGATATAACCCCGACTTTGTGGTAGAAACTGACGATACCATTTACATAATTGAAGTAAAAAGCTATAAAACAATCAATGATGAAGATGTGAAAGCTAAAGAAAGCGCTGCGTTAAAATACTGCGAATTTGTAAATGTATATGGAGAAAAGTATAAAAACAAAAGGTTTGAATATTTACTTGTTCCTGCGGAGGACATCAAACGCAGTAGTACTTTTGATTCAATCGTAGCTAAAAATTATAAGCATTAGTATAAGCACAATATTATTCATATTAATACTAAAACCTCACAGTATTTTTCTGTGAGGTTATCTTTTATACAATTTCAGCTCGTCTTGTTTTGACTAATAACTTTCGCAATCTGAATAATTAAATTTATCTGTTCGGGAGTACATTCATTTATTATTTCTGCTAACTCATCTATTAGAATTTTCTTACATTTATAGCATACTCCACTTAATAGTGCATCTGCGGATACACCAAGTGCATTGGCTATATTAATTAATGCAGATAGACCTAATTTAGTTGTTCCACCTTCGATGTGGGCAAGATGGACAGTTGATAAATTGCTCATTTCAGCAAGTTCTTCTTGCCTTAAATTTTTATTATGCCGCTCTTTTGATATTCTTCGTCCAATGTCTTTATAATTTATTTCCAAACATAACCCCTACCTTGTAAATTTGATATACCATATAGATAATTGTAAAATTTATAGCGGTAGAGTATAATGTTACATATAGGCATATTGTCCTATGTATAACATTAATTTGGGAATGCGTTTATAAGTTCATCAATTATTTTGAGCACCGTTTGCTGTCGCTTAGATGATAATTTCCTGAAACTGTTTATTATCTTTTGCTCTGCTTCATTAAGCTCATACTCTTTGGTTACCTGTGCTTTACTTCTTATGTCTGTATTTTCAACCAAGTAGTCAATGGATGTTTTGAAATAATCAGCTAATTTTTTTAATGTATCAATATCAGGCTCTACAGAGTGATTTTCGTATTTATTTATAGATTGTTGACTTACACCTACTGCATCTCCTAAAGTCTGCTGACTTATTCCCAATTCTTCTCTAAGTTTTTTAATATTTTTTAGCATATAATTATCCCCTTTAGGATTTAAGATAACAAAGTTTAATTGTTATTTGAAAATCCTATAATTAGTTATGCTTAACTAATTATGGGTGTTAAATACTACAAATATTCATTGTTTAAACGAGAGAAATGGGTACATAAACATCAAGAATAGAAAGTTAGGTGGTATTGTTAATTGCACACGGAAAGTTATTGGGAAAAATTCAAATCCGCAAGAATTAAACGAGGTCTAACGCAAGCCCAACTGGCAGAAAAACTTGGCTATTCACCATCCACAATCGGAATGTATGAGCAAGGAAGGAGAATTCCTAATTGTTATACATTTTTAGAAATATGCAAAGTTTTGGGTATTACAACCCAAGATGTTTTTGCTGACAATAAAGGTTTTAATGTGGACCAAGTTTTGAAATATATAATAGATTCTCTAAAGCGAGAGAAAAATGTACGTTTAAATGGTATTGTTTTAGGCGAGCAAGAGAAAAACAATATTTCATATGTTTTAAAATTAATACTAAATAAAAAATAAAGAGGTAAATAAAATGACAGTAGAAAACGAAGAAATGATAAGAAAAATGTTTGATAAAATATACGGAATAGCTTGCTATGGTGAGCATTTTAATGATTCTAAAAATATGGGAATTCCTTATGAATATGGGGGAAGTGGGAAAATTAGTGAACTTAATGAAACGATATATGATTTGAAGTGCAAAATGGCGGAAGAATTTAAAGGCGAAAAATGCGACATAGATGATTATACGGATTTGTGTAAGCTTGTTTCGCTGTATGATGATTTGATGGAAGAATTTTCTTATAAAATGTTCTATTATGGGTTGAAGCTAAATTCGACAATGAAATAACAAGTGTAAAAATGCGGATTTATGGGGTAATTATCAGTTTAATTAATGTAGCTAATAGATTGCTTGGGACTAAAATGTATTGGTTCTGAGCTTCTTTATATATAGAGTTTTTGTATAATGCAAAAGAATTATAATAAGTATTTTACTTGTTATTAAAGTTTCGGGCTGCGTATATTGTAAAATGCTTAAAAATATGTTATAATAACATAAAATAAGTTCGTAATAATTTTAAGATAAAGGAGGAGCAATATGAGCAAAAGTATAATTGATAAATGGTCGGATATGTTATTAGATACCGGAAAGAGAAACAATTTGATAAATTTCAAAGATACCAGATCTTCTACTGTGGAAATTGTTTATCCTGATATTGATTCATTGTTTGAAAAATTTTGTAGCTCTGATTCTTTGGAAATTTATGATATTTCGCATCACATCAAGCCGGATGACACAGAAGAGGGCGAAGAAAAGCCAAAAAAACTACCAAAAGAAAAATATTTAGAGGAATACAAAGGATTTTTGAATAGGCCGAATCAAGTCCTGGTGTATAATTCCACGCATAGAGATCCTGTGATAGCTTTGAAGAGCATAGATAAAAGATCAAGAGACATGCTTGAAGAAACCGGAATAAATTCAACACACGCAGCGTTTGGATTTATAAAATGGAGTGAAAACGAAAATTCCAATGAATGCTATAAAGCTCCGATTTTGCTTGTACCTACCACTTTAGTGAACGACTCTGCGGTTGAACCGTATAAGATTTGCATAAATGAAGATGAGGTCATAGTTAATCCGATTTTGAATTTTAAGCTAAACAACGAATACGGCATAACTTTACCCGAATATAACGGAGAAACCTTTGAAGAATATTTATCAAAAATTGAAAATAGTATAAGTAAATTAAAATGGTCTATTTTGAAAGAGTGTAAAATAGGCATATTCTCGTTTGCAAAACTTGAAATGTATCGTGATTTAAGGGAAAACGGCGATAGCATTCTCGAAAACGATAACGTGAAGATTATGCTTGGCGAAAAGTATAGTTCGAATGAAAGCTACACCGAAGATGAAAAAACGAACGAAAATCTTTTGGTTGATCTAACTACTGTTGTCGATGCCGATTCAAGTCAGCTTGATGCAATAAAAATGGTTAAAAGCGGACGCAGTTTTGTATTGCAAGGCCCACCCGGAACAGGAAAAAGTCAAACAATTACAAATATTATTGCGCAATGCCTTTATGACGACAAAAAAGTTCTGTTTGTTTCGGAAAAACTATCTGCACTTAATGTTGTTTACGATAAAATCAAAAAGCTCGGATTAGAAGAATTTTGTTTGGAGCTGCATAGTCATAAATCCAACAAAAAAGAAGTAATCAAAGAGCTTTGCAACACGATGTATTTGGGTGCAAAAGATGCTCCCTATAGAAATATAGACAGAGAAATCAAAACGAAAGTAAAGGCTCAAAGACGGTTAGACGAATACGAAAAAGAACTTCATAAAGTGCGTCCCGATATAAATAAATCGCTTTATGAATTATATGATTCGTATTTTGCAATAAAACGTGATATGGAAGATTTGTGTTCGACTACGATGTTAAAACAATTTTCGAATGCCGAAATCTATAACAATGAGGATATAAATAGAGTTTCTGACCTTTTGGAACAGTATGTTCGCTATGTACCTACACTTGGATATAACTATAAAAATCATGAATGGTACGGCTATATTAACCAAGATAATTCTAATATTTTCAAGCGAGCACTGGAAACGAAAATGACTGATATGATAAGTTCAATAAAAGCTTTGGATGACGTAACGACAAGGATATACGGCGAATATGGGATAAAATGTGATTCCCCTGCCAAGATACTGGGATATCAGGATTTTTTTGAGCGGATTAAAGATGCAAGTTTTATTACTCCCATATTTTTTAGTGAGAGAGAGTTTGAAAAGATAGCTAAAAAAATAGAAAAACTAAAATTTTTGAGCGATGAGATACTGTCCGTAAAATCAAAACTGGATTCTGTTTTTAATTCTACTGTTTATGAAATTAACGGGAAAGAGTCTCAAAACGAATTAATAAATAAATATAGTGGACTTTTATCACGTAATCCATTTAACGGAGAATATAAATCATTTATTTTAAAATTGCGTACTCATACCAAAGACAACCGTAAAATAAAGTATAATGACGCAGTAAAATATATGAAACTACTGTCTGATTACCAGCAAAAGATGTTACAGTACAGTGCTTTCGAAGAAAAAATAAAAGATAACTTGGGTTCCGGCTATGAAGGATTTGATTCAGATTGGAACAAACTTTTTGGAGAAGTAGATTACATAAAGAAACTTCATGAAAATAATTTTGATTTTAGCCATTTCATTAATATGCCAAAAAGTAAGTTTGAAAGTATGCAAAATTATATTAAGAACATTTTTGATGTTTGGATTAAGCACTCAAATATTATTGCGGGAAGCTCAGAATATATTTCTAAGTGCTTCGATAAAGAAGTTTTTGATATTAAAAATGAAGATAATGAAAAAATACTTACCAAACTCCAAGATTGTTTAAATAATTTTGGAAAGTTTGACAGTTGGTATTATTTTAAGGATTTGATCTCAAAATTAAAAGATAATAACGCACTTGGTATTTTGGATTATCTTTTGGAGCATAATATAGAACCGGATCAAATTGTAAATGTTTTTAAAAAATGCGTATTTAAGTTATGGATTGAATCCATTATAAATGCAAATCCGATACTTTCGCAGTTTACAAGAGTTAACCAAGAACAAACCATAAAAACTTTTTCGGAGAAAGACAAATTGAATTTTAGTATTAATATTGAAAAAATAAAATCAAAGCTTTCTCAAAATCGTCCAAAATTGGGCTATATTGCACCCGGTAGTGCGGTTTGGAAATTACAGCGTGAAGAACAAAAGAAACGAAACGTAAAGAGTGTAAGGCGTTTGATGGACGAAATAGGCGATTTTATTCAGGTATTAAAACCGTGCTTCTTGATGTCGCCGATGAGCGTAAGCACATTCTTGCGTTCTTCCGATATAACTTTTGATGTTGTCATATTTGATGAAGCTTCACAAATTTTTCCTCAAGACGCAATAGGCTCTATTTATAGAGGTAAACAGCTTATAGTCGTGGGAGATCCAAAGCAAATGCCACCGACAAATTTCTTTAATACTGCAGTGGAGTCGGAATACGAAAATGAATTCGAGGATGAGAGCAGTAATATAGCTGATTATGATTCTATACTGGATTTGTGTTTATCTTCGTTCCCACGTAAAGAGTTAAACTGGCATTACCGCAGTAAAAATGAAAAGCTTATTGTTTTTTCTAATAAGAATTCTTACAGAAATAATCTAATTACTTTTCCGTCTGCACAAACGGACGCAAAATGGTTTGGTGTGGATTATCACTATGTCCAGGGAACATTCGATAATCGCTCAAACCTAAAAGAAGCAAAATATATTATAGATTTGATATATGAAAACATTGAAAAATTTCCAAAAAGAAGTTTGGGAGTTGTGGCTTTCAGCGTGGCTCAGCAAACTTTAATAGAAAAATTGCTATATGAACGCAGAAAAAAAGAACCCGAAAAAGAAGGGTTTTTCAGCCAAAGCAAAAAGGAACCGTTTTTTGTTAAAAATCTTGAAACCGTTCAGGGTGATGAGCGTGATACAATAATTTTCAGTATAGCATATGCAAAGAATACCGAAGGCCGATTATTGCATAGGTTTGGCCCGCTTAGTAATAAAGGTGGAGAGCGCCGCTTAAACGTTGCGGTAACAAGGGCAAAGTATAATATTCAAGTGGTAACTTCGCTTCATGCACACGATATAGATTTAGAAAAAGCAACCTCGGAAGGAGCAAGACTACTTAGAGAGTATATCGATTTTGCAGAGAACGGAATTGAAGCTCTAAGTCGCCAATTAAAAGTAAAAGGTAGCGAGGAGTTTGATTCTGATTTTGAGGCGGAAGTATATGGTTTTTTAAAGAGCAAGGGATTTAACGTAGATGCACAAGTCGGCTGTTCGGGATTTAAAATTGATTTGGCATTAAAAACTTCAAACAATTCCGAATATGTTTTGGCAATAGAGTGCGACGGCGCTACATATCATTCGTCCAGAAATGCCCGTGATAGAGATAGATTAAGACAAGAAATTTTAGAAAGTATGGGTTGGAAATTTTATCGTATATGGTCAACCGATTGGTTTAAAAATAATAACGAAGAAAAAGAACGATTATTAAAAGTTGTGAAAACTACTTTGCAAAATTATACTTCTGGACATAAATGTAATAACAAGGAAGAACAACAGACTTGTGATGACCAGCAAACTACTACAGAATCTATAACTCCATATACTAACAATATAGCAAAGCATGAACTCCCCAAATATGAATTTGATAACACAGCACAGAATGAGATTCTAAAATATGAACTTGATAACACAGCACAGAATGAGATTCTAAAATATGAACTTGATAATACACCAAAGTATGAATTTCCCAACTATGAATTTGACAATACAACAAAGTATGGATTTCAGAAATATGAACTTGATGATGTACAAAATTATAAATTTTCAGAATATGAATTTGCTGATCTGAACAGACTATACGCTAAGAATTATTTAAACTTCAAACAGTTTGTTAAGTCAGTTCTCGAAATAGAATCTCCTTTGTCGGAAGAATGGTTTTTAAAACGAATATCAAAATTCTTTAGTCGTGAAAGAGTTACCGAACCTGTAAGAGAAGCATTTGAAAGGAGAATGAAGGGATGTTCCGGTTATGGTATCATAAGAGAACACGGATTCATTTTCTTGCGAGGCAAAAAGGTGGAGTTTCGTGTTTTGGGAGAAAACCTAAGAAATTTTCACGATATTAGTCCTGAAGAATTGTCTGTTGGAATGTTAGGAATCATTGAGAAAAACATATTTATAGGAAAAGAGGAGCTATATCGTACCATAATAAAATTGCAAGGAATTTCCAAGATAACTACCGCCATAAGAAAAGAATTAGATGAAGCTTTTTCTATCATAAGAGGGAAAGTTAATTGCGACTCAAACAATAGAATTACGATAAAGAAATCAAGTAATTAACTTAATTAAAAACCTAAAGGTTTAAAACTTTTAGGTTTTAATTTTTTATATTATTTTTGACCTCAAGTTTTCCTTTGAATTTTCCTCCAACTTCCATATCGAGTTTCATTACCCCGCAGCGTTTTATAACATGGAATCCGTATTTTTTACGTAAGTTGTCAATTACCACATCAACTTTTTCATCGGATTTTTTAATTGTTTCTGCTTGTTTGCTTGGTTTGTCAAAAAAGGATAGCTGTTTACATCCGCCAAGCTTAGTTAAATTGGTAAGAGCTATACTGATGAGCCTGATTGGTTTCCTACCTTTCCACAGCTCTTTTAGCAATTTCTTTGCTGCTTCATACACTTCGTTTGTTGTACTCAAGGGTTCTGAAAAACTCATTTGATGTGTTTGATTTTGGAAGTTTAAAAATCTTATTCCAACAGAGATACTATGTGCTTTGTTTCCGTCTTTTCGCATGTGTCCGGTTACCGCATCCGCAAGTGCGAGCAGTACGGTATTCGCTTCTTTTATTGAGGTTAGATTTTCCTCAAGCGTTACAGAATTGCTATATCCTTTAGGTTCGGGTCTTTCCGAAGTCACAGGGGAGTCATCTATGGCATTTGCAAAGTTGTGCATATATAGACTTCTTTTATTTCCAAAATGCTTTACTAAAAATTCCAACTTTGCATTTGCAAGTTGTCCGATTTTATATATTCCTATAGAGTTTAACTTTTTAGCTGAAGCCCCTCCAA
>CALWJB010000042.1 GCA_944380895.1 uncultured Clostridia bacterium
AGTTCGACAGTTCCAAGACCTAAATCTTTGTTTCCATTCATAATTTTGTCAACTTCATTTGAGAGAATATCAGTTATGACACCTTCGCTTGTTCGTAAAATGCTTTGATGTGAAAATATCCAAAACATTATAGATAAGTCCTTAAAACTGCGATTTTCTACTCGCTTGACTTCAATATCAAAACAAATAAAAGTGCTTGAATTAGTAACTGTATCGGGGACAAAAGCATAAGAAAAAACGTATTTGTACATTAGTTCTTTCTTAAGATTTAGACTTTCTTTAGATAAAATCAAAAATTGAATTTTCGGGTTTTCGCAAAGCCTTTGCATAACTTTAGACTTATATTTTGAAAGCTCGTCAAGATACATAATTAAAACCAACTTTCATTATCGTTTTCGATTTTGTAATAGTCTGCAATCATAAGCTCTTTGTTATCTGTTTTCGGATTAAATTGAGATTCTACCAACGTCCAACGTACGACCGCAAAATCATCATCAAAATTGTGTGAAATAGTATCAACTTGCGTAACTTCAAAAGCTGTGGGATCATTGTGATTTTTATCAATTAAAAAGCGTTTGCCGTGATCGATTTTTATGGTTTCTTGATTATAAGGAATAAAAATCAAGAACTTCGAAGAACCGATTGTTTCTTGCTCTCGTGCGGTTTCGCCGGAATTGTACTGCGTTGCGTTTTTCATGTGAACAGGATATGAAACAATCTCGCTTGAAACATCGGAAATGAAATTAATTTTATAATTGCAGAAAAACATTATCGCTTTTTCGTATACTCCGTTGTTGTCGACAATATCTTTGATAAGCCAAAAAGAGTCGTTATATTTAACGTAGTAGCCTGTTTTAAGGTTACCAATCGGAATTAAAATCTGTCTGATAAAGCTACTCGATTCTGCATCGGCGGTAACGTTTTGAACGATAGCTTTTAGAGATTGTAGGAGTATAAAATTTTGGTCGTAAATCTCAATATCGCTTGAAATAAAGGACTCCAAAAGCTCCGAAAAGCCGTCTTGAGAATAATTTTCAAATTCTTCTTTTTCGTAGCCACTATTAAAAAGCGGTCTAGTCATTAAATACCAACTTTTTGCCATACAATCTCCTAGTTAAAAGCGTGTTGTTTTTGTTTGTGCAGTAGCTTTTCGGCATATATTTTTTCGCTTTGGAGTTCTTCAAGCGTTACTCTTTTTGTTGCATCCATGCCAGTTAAAGATATGTCTTTTCCGATAATTCCATTGAGTTTCATAACACGTCTTAGCTCTTGTGTTAGATAGTTAACATACATAATTAATCCCAAAGTTTTAATGATGTAGCGAGGCAAAACATAAGAAAAGCTACGACTTCCTTCGCTAAATTCAAGAAAACCTATTTCAAGCTCATAGTCCGCAAGAGCATTCAGAAACCATTGATATTCTAAGTCCTCATCAATTTCAAACTTAGATTTTAGTAGCGAGTGAAAAACGTTTAAGACATCAAGATATGATGTGTTCATTTTGATTTAGATAATTTAAAGCCTGTATATTTTTCAAGAAACTCGATTTTATCATGGTCGTTAAGCTTTGACTTTTTTGCAAATTCTACCGCTTTTGATTTTTCAGCTTGAGTTTTAACCTTAGATTTTACGGCTTCCTTAAACTTCGCAAGCATTTTTTCAGAAAAGATTTCCTTTAAAACTTTATCGGTTAAAATCTCTTGCGTTTTGCCTGTTGATTTACTTTCAAACTCTGCATTAACTCTCAAATCTTCATTGTCGACAAAAATTCGAGCATGAGAACCTTTTCCGTCATCGCCAACAAAAAGCTTGTTGCCGTTATATATTTGAGCCATGACCTCATCTTCATCTAATGTGATTATGCTGTTAGGTGGCATTACAACGTCCCCAACAGCATTGATTCGTTTAAAAGTTAAAATTCAGCTCGTTAAATTTTTAAGCTTTACTTTTGTATTTTCAGCCATTTATATCTTCCTTTCTTTAGAAGTTAGAATCTTTTATAACTCCAATTTTGTATTCTTGACCTTCGGCAATATCCGCAGCGATTTCGAGATTAAAGCGAGATAATACTTGACCTGTTGCAACATCATTTCCGGTAAATGAAGTAATTCCACCTCGTGTGAAAGTCTGAATAGGCGAATTAACACCATTAGGCACGACAAATAAAAGCCCTTCGGGCAAGATTGTTTCAAAGTTTTTGCCGGAGTTATTATCTACAATATGTGTAATATCAAAAGCATTCGGCATTTCGACCACTGCACAGCCATTATAAAAGTTAATAAGCCCCAACTTTCTGATTTCTTCCATTGCAGCATCAGCCATACCTGTAAAGCTTGGGTTCACACTCGTAAATGGGGTAAAGTCATTGACTTGCGATACAACCGAGTAATCACCAATAAGGGAAACTTTTCCGAATCTGCGAATATTTTTGATAATGTTATCAAGTGCAGTTTTAGTAATTCCGGCAGCTTCAGCGGTATATTTAACACCTGTCGCAGCCTTGATTTTTTCATACACTTTTTCGATAACATACTTTATTGCTTTGTTTCTGATGTCCACTCTAATTTGCTGCATACACTCGTTTTCTCTTGTCATATCGCCAACGCTCATAGCTCTGTAATCACAAGCAAAACCGCCCGAAATAACCTCAGGTGCAACAGGGTATTTTTTCTTTTTGATAACAGGAAATACTACATCTCCGTTTAAGGCTTGAACTCTCGATTTTTCGCCCTCGTGTGAATAGACTTCCATTTCGATTGTTTCTCCATAAGCTAAATTTTTGTAGCTACCAAAGAAACTAAGAAGTTTAAGTTCTTTCATAATTTCGGGTTCTACGACAATTCTTCGTATGTTGTTTAATTCACAAGCCGAAGAAATATCTCCGCATTTAGCTTTTTCGGCAAGCGATTTAATAAACTTTACGCTTCTATTTATGATACTTTTGTCAAAGCCTTTAAGCTCCTTACCTTTAACCATTTGCGAGAAAATCTCTACAA
>CALWJB010000043.1 GCA_944380895.1 uncultured Clostridia bacterium
GATATAGGGGATCGCTCTTTATTTGATTATCAATTCTTTTTGCTTCGTCATCGTCTAAGTCTGCATAACCGACCATTGTTTTATGTTTCCTATAGTATGCGTTTTGCTCTTTCATTCTTTGCTGACAGTTTTCTTTTGCTTTGATTTTTTCTTCAATTCTTGTGATTGCATCATCATCACTCGATTTTATAACGTAACTTCCATTAGCTATTGACCTTATTTTGCTTTCAATATTCATTATTTCGTTATACTTTTTCATGTGATTGTCTAACATATCAATTTGCTTTTGCTTTTTTCTGGTCGGGAAATTTCCGCCACCTGTGATGAGTATCGAAGGGCAATAACATTTAATTTCGTTGTATCTGTTGACCCACTCAGCATAATTCTTTGAAAATTTATCGACTAAATTATCAATTCTTTCTTTGGCCTCTTCGGTTCTGCACCTCTTTTTCTGTTCTTCTGCGTAGCTCATAATTTCATCAACTGTGTTTTTATATTCTTGTGTTTCGCTGTTTTCTTTGTAATCGTCATAACTGCTCATTTCTTTGGCTCTTTTTGCTGTATCTTCATTTATGTTGTAGTACATATTTTTTACTCCTTAAAAATCAAAATTTCAAAATATTTTACTTTTTAAGGCGGTTCGCTTATAATTAAACGGTAACCGCCTTTTTAGTTATTTGGTGCTGTTACTTGTCGTTTGCTCTCATTTCTGATAGCATTCGACTTTTTTTACACTCATAAGTCATCACCTCCATTAATTATTTTTAGGACCTTTATACTTTGATTTGAAATATTCATCTATTGCGTACTGTGTTTCTCCATCCAACAAATAGTCAGCATACCGCCCCCAATCATGCGCACATACACGACATAGCCTTGTGTCGATAATTACAGTCCTTTCGTAGCCATACCGTATTCCAAATCTTATTGCTTTATAATTTCCGTTTTCATCCACTATGTAGTCCAAAATCGCAGGGGCTCTACCCTCAAAATAGTCATCTAAAGTTAAAACTCTGTTCTCAGTACTTCCACATTCGGTGCATATTTCACCTTTAAAAATTTCTCCACATTTTGAGCATCGATGCAACTTCTTAAAGTAACAATCACTTAGTTTGTTTGATAGTTCCGCACATGATTTTTGCAAATAATCCATAATCTAAATTCCTTTCACATTTTTAATAAAACTAAATTTGAGCCGTAGGGGAAAACTCCCCCACAAGCTAATTCAAACCCTTTTAAGCTGTTAAAATATCGCCGTAAATTTCGCCGTCTGGCTTTCGTGTTAGATTGTCAAACCTATAATAAAACACTATGTCCCCCCACTCATAAAAGACTCTGTTCCAGCTTAAAATTTCGCTCCCTTTTTCTCTGATGCATCCATATATGGTGGAATTGCTTTTAAAGTCGGTTCCTTTTAGCGTTTCGGCGTCTATGTCTATATCTGTTTGATGTGCTTTAATATGTATTTTTTGAGCCTTGAGCCAGTCTATAACGTTGGTATTTTTAATTTTTTTCATGCTTTTTTATTTCCTTTCTTAGTTCGTTTTAATGATTGGGCGGGCTTTTAACTCGCCGCCCGCTCGATTTGTTTGTGTTCGTTTTTTTCTTTGTTGTAAACTGTGAAGCCGTATTTATCCCGGATTTCGTTTAAGGTGTAGCCACCTTTTGAAACTGTGCTATCTTCTGGGCGATGCCAAGACCACGCACCCTTATTTTTGCACCACCTAAATTTAAGGCTTTTAAGTGTTTCTTTGTGTTCCTTAGTGTTTCCGCTGACCCAGATCCAACGGCCGATCAGCTCGATTTTTAAGCCGTCAAGAACTATTAATTTACTTATGATATTGCGGAAATCTTCGGGGGCTTCGCTCACAGGTTTTGAATCTTCGTAAATTTTACCCTCTTTGTTGCGAAATACATTTTTTAAACGCTTAAAAGCTTCATCATATTGTGAATTGATTTCTTTCATGATTTCGCTTGCGTTTGGTTCTTTGCTTATGTCTGGATGATACTTCAGGGATAATTCCCGAAATGTCTTTTTTAAGTCCTCGACACACTGGCAATTTTTAAAAAAGTTCATTTTCTAAACTCCTTATAATAGTATTTTGTAAGAATTTCTCACTATTATATTATATACTAACGTTAGTATATAATCAAGGTTTTTTGTGTAAAATAATATACTAACGTTAGTATATTATTTGTGCAAATTACCCACGCTTGACATAAAATTTAAAATGTATGATAATATACTAATGTTAGTATATGGAGGTGAGAAAATGATAGATAATAAAACAGATCCAAAAACAAAAGCCAAAAGAAAATACAATGAGAAATCATATAAAAGAGTATCTCTATATTTGAAAAATGAAGAAATGTCAATTATTGAAGATTTTTGTAAAAATAAAAATTATAGTAAAAATAATTTGTTTGTTGAATCAGTAAGGGAAAAGATCGAAAGGGAAACAGGGAAAAATTTTGATCAGCTATCCGCAGAAATGCAGACGGCGGACGAAGTCGGATCAGGCAGAGCGGCGGAAGATCCAGACACCGAAAGCGGCGAAGAATAAGCCGAAAAAATCAAAAAAATAAATGCCGACTAATTACCTAAGTCAGCATTCAAGCGGTTTTCATGGGGGATAGTTTACATCAGGCAGGGAGAAAAAAGTAAGAAAAAAACAAATAGTTACCTCCCAACAATCTCCCCAAAAAATCACAAACCCCAATCAAAAAAGCTTCAGTATAATGAGCCAAAACCAGCTCAAAATATTGAAGCTTCATTTTTTATTATTTAAAAGGGTTGTGAAATATCAGAGTTTATGAGCTTTTCATAGAAACTTTGATATTTCGAAGTTTATAAATCAGAAGTTTTTTCGATGAATGCTACGATTTTAGCGAATTGATGTAGAACTTATGTGTGCGAATGATTTTGTGCTAAGATGAATATAAAGGAGTTGATACTATGATAAGACCAAAAAAACTAAATAAAGGAGATAAAGTTGCGTTAGTTAGTTTATCCAGAGGAATACTCGGTATGCCTTTTTGCAAACATGAATTAGAAATAGGATTACAAAGATTGAAAGCATTTGGGTTAGTACCGGTTATAATGCCCAATGCACTAAAGGATATGAGTTATCTTGAAAATCACCCTGAAGCAAAAGTAGCAGACTTAAAAATGGCATTTATGGACGATAGCATAAAAGGAATTATTTGTGCTATTGGTGGCGATGATACATACAGAACCATACCATATTTAATGGAAGATAAGGAATTTATAAATGCAGTTAAAACTCACCCGAAAATATTTATAGGTTTTTCCGATACAACAAATAATCATTTGATGCTTTATAAACTGGGGCTACAAACTTTTTATGGGCAAGCCTTTCTAACGGATTTAGCCGAACTTGATAGTGAAATGATCCCATATACGAAAAAATATTTTGAAAAACTCTTTATGGATTCTCACACTTACGAAATAACTTCAAGCCCTATATGGTATTTTGAAAGAGAAAGTTTCGGACCCGAAGAAATCGGCAGACCAAGAAAATCACAAATTGAAAAACATGGTTTTGAAGTTTTAAATGGCAAAGGAAAAGTAGTCGGGGAATTATATGGTGGATGTATTGAAAGCTTGTATGATGCTTATACAAGCGAAAGACACGGAGATGATAATGAAATATACACCAAATATAATTTATTACCGACTTTAGATGAGTGGAAAGAAAAAATATTATTTATGGAAACTTCTGAAGAAAGAATTCGCCCTGACAGATTGGAACAAATCCTTACGTGCTTCAAGGATAATAAGATTTTAGAAAATGTAAAAGGTGTTTTGATAGGTAAACCGATTGACGAAAAGTATTATGAAGAATATAAGGAAGTTTATAGAAAAGCATTCGCCGATTTAGATACTCCTGTTTTGTATAATATAAATTTCGGTCATTCAATTCCCAGGTGTATTATTCCCTATGGTGCTAAAGCGATTATTGACTATGATAATAAAAAAATAACTATTAATGTTTAAGTATCTGCTTATAATTTTAAAAACCGAAAATTTTTTCAAAATGACGTTGGTGATGTAATAGTCATGGCTTTACATCGTCATCAACTTGGTCGGTTAACAGTGATGAAAATTTTAATTGAGATAAATTTAAATCCGATAGAGGTCTTGTCGTTTTGCTCATTAACGCTGCAACCCCTTCTAAAACAGGATTAATTCTTTGCCTAATAATTTGAAATGTCGATGAAAGGTTTCGGCTGACTTGTGCCATTCCTTCTCCGATATTTTTCATAACACGCCCAAAGTCTCGTAAATTATCTGCGATATGTGAAAGGCATATAGCAAGTTCTTGCCGATTTTTCTCTGCAAAATCTTTGGTTTTTGTTATATTAATCGCTTTTAGTATTTTTGTGTTGAGCTTGGCAATAAGTTTTTGGCATTTAATGTAGTCATCTTTATGAAAGATTTTGCAGTGAGCTACATTATTTCGATGTTTTCTAATATCGCTTATTGTTTTTTCGATATTATCATCAGGGATTTTTGATTTAAAAAGGCGTTCCCAATCACTTTTAGGTGTGAAACCCCTAACTATATCTTGTATTTCCTTACCTGTAAACTTATCATCAGGTTTTATGTTATTAACAAAATCATACATAGCTTTTTCTTCGATCGATGTTAACTGCTTTGTAAATAGCAATAACTCCACATCGCCATAATTTAAAGCGTTAAAAAAGTTTTTAATAAGTTCAATTTCATTTTTTCCGGCATTGCCATTTAATTTAAGCGTTCTCTTTACTCTTTTTTTTAATTCCTCGTTTTTTGTAGTGGTTTTAGGGTATCCAATACCAAAATTAAGGATATATATGTTGGCAAGCAAGTGTTTGAGATTTCTTTCGAGCTTATTAAGCTTGGGGTACATTTTATTGCAATAATATTCCGATATGGCATCGTATGAAACGAACATTATGTAATCATTTTCAATATCAGATTCTAATATCTTCTTATGTATTTTTTCTAAACTTTTGATTATTTGGCTCTTGTTTTTTCCGGTGGAAGTTATGTCCAAATAACTTTCATTTTTTATCTCACTAAATTCTATTTCAATATCACAATCTTCGATAAAAATACGATAGCGATGCTTATACCAAGAATGTTTGTTTTCATCGCTGAACGTGATGTTAAAGAGTTTTTTCAATTTCAAAGAAACGGAATCGATATTTGTATTACTTATTTCAGTTCCATTGTTATTTTTAGTAGTAGTATTTTGCTTTTTCCTATGAGGGTGATTTAAAAATATATAACTGTTTGTAAGAGTCATTTTTACCTTCCTTAATTTTATTAATTAGTTTTATCCCAAAATTTATAGGATGCATTCTATATTAACTATACCACACCAAAAGAAATCTATCTAAAAACCAAAGATACGCTATTTCTATTCTAATTCCATTATTATAAATATTGTACTAAAATCATTTGCCGCTTACTCTTATCATCTATCGTGATAGTTTCTTACAATTCATGCGGTTTTTGTTAGTTTGATGGTATAATATAAATATACAAAATTATACAAAAAGCGAGAGAAAAAACCTATGCAAGCACAAATTTCTTTTTATGATTTAAACTTTGAATCAAGTGAAAAACCGCCTGATAATGTTATCAAATTTCCTACAAAAAAATTCTTTAAAACATCTGAAATCAGAGGAATCGATAAACCAAAGCCTAAACCAGCAGATTCAGTTAAAACTTTAGAAGAAATCGAAAAAATAAAGAAATACTTTTTGGATAGAAAAGAATACAGAAATTATTGTTTATTCATCATCGGAATTACAACAGGCTATCGTATAGGTGATTTACTTAGATTAAAGTTTTCAGATGTTTTTAAGGATTATGGTACTTGGAAACGTGAAATTGATATTATTGAGCGAAAGACAAAAAAGCGAAGAACGATGCCAATCAGCGAAAATATGAAAACGGCCATAAATTTATACGTAAAAAATAAAGGTGGTTTTTTACTAAGTGAATACATTTTCAAAAGTCGGAAAGGTGAAAACTCTTCGATAGATAAATCAAGCGCAAGAAAAATATTCAATAACATGGCAATAGATTTGAATCTTCCGTACCATTGTTCTACGCACTTTTTAAGGAAAACTTTTGCCTATTGGTTTTTGCAAATTCACAAAAATGATATGTCAGCTTTGGCGACACTTCAAGATATTTTAAATCACAGCTCCGAAAAGATGACGTTAAAGTATTGCGGTATTGAGAAAGAAAAGAAAGAAACCATGCTAAAAAGTTTATCGGAATTATGGTAAAATTAAATAGTAGGATTAATAAAGGAGCGAAAAAAGAAAGTAGCATTTTTAGATAGAGATGGAACGATAATAAAGCCATGAAATATATAGCTAATTACATATCTGTCAGCAGAATAATAATGTCAATTCTAATTATAGGTACAGAAACATTTTCCGTACCTTTCTTCATGATTTACTCGTACTGTGGCCTATCAGATATGGTGGACGGATTTTTCGCACGGAAATATAATATCGAAAGCAAATTAGGAGAAAAAATAGATAGTTTAGCGGATATAGTTTTTGTTTCAATCACGATGGTCAAAATCATTCCATCTCTAAATCTACCAAAAGAAATAATTATATGGATTATTGCTATTTCTACAATAAAGCTTTTTGGTATTATGTATGGCTTTATTTGTTACAAGAAAATAATGTTTTTGCACACTATGGCAAACAAAATCACAGGTTTTGTAATGTTTATAACACCTTTTTTGATGGTGAACATTAGACCTGTAATTATTTACGCATTTTTATGCGCACTATCAACCTTTGCCGCCGTTGATGAATGTTATCATATAATCAAGGGTAAGCAAAAATTCTTATGATTTAGAAATTATTTTCAAATTCACATTTTTACTTAGATCGGGGTTTTTCGGCATTGTTTAAAATCAATTCAGATGAAAAAGAAGTTTATCAAAAATTAATCGAGCTCGGAACATCTAAGGATAATTCAAATACTATAATTCCAAAGGTAGCAAAATATTTGGATTTTTCCTCTGATAAAATCAAAACTAAAGTTTTATGGATGCTTGGTGAATTGGGATTAAAAGATTCTCAAGGTATTGAACCCTATGTAAGTAACATAGCAAAAGAACTTGAAAATGAAGAACCAAAAATCCGAGAGCGTGCAGTTGGCGCATTAGGTAGAATTGGACGAGGAAATTTTGACCTTGTAAAGCCATATCTTTCTGTCATTTTAAGCAAAGCTAAAGATTCACACCCGAATGTAAGAATGAATTTTATTTGGGCGTGTGAAAATATCGCAACAAATACTCCCGAAGTATTTGATACTTCAATGGATATTTTTGCTAAGCTTTTAGATGACGAAGGAATACGTGTTAGGAGAGAATCACCGGAAATATTTCGTGTTATAGGTAAACGGCGTCCGGATTTGGTCGAGCTATATATCAAAAAATTAAAAATAATGTCTGAAACCGATCCGGATAATGTTGTAAAAGTACATGCTGCTGGTGCTATAAAAGCAGCCAAAAGCTAAATAAAATAAAAGTATGTATAAAAAAGAAAATTCCTTTATTAGAAGGTAGGTGAAAACATTTATGAATCGAATAATTTTTCATATTGATGTAAATAGCGCATTTCTTTCGTGGGAGGCTGCAAAAAGAGTTAAAAACGGAGAATCGGATATAAGAAAGATTGCCTCGTGTATTGGTGGCGACCCAACTACAAGGCGAGGTGTAGTACTTGCAAAATCAAACGAAGCCAAAAAATATGGTGTAAAAACAGGAGAGCCACTCGCTTTTTCGCTCAGAAAATGTCCCCACTTGCAAATTTACAGACCGGATTTTAAACTTTATAGTTCTTGTTCAAAGGCATTCAAAAATATATGTAAACTCTATTCTCCAACTATGGAAGAATTTTCGATTGATGAATGTTTTCTTGATATGACCGGTATAGCGAGTAATTTTAGCCAAGCAGTTAATATAGCTCATAAAATAAAAGATAGAATAAAAAATGAGCTTGGGTTTACGGTTAATGTCGGAATCGGAGAAAATAAGCTTTGTGCTAAGATGGCAAGTGATTTCGAAAAACCCGATAAAGTGCATACTCTTTTCCAAAGTGAAGTTCCTACAAAAATGTGGCCTTTACCTGTCGGAGATTTATTTTTTGTTGGAGGAGCTTCGGCTAAAAAGTTAAACTCTATAGGAATGTATAAAATTGGGCAACTTGCAAATGCAAAGTTGGAATTTTTAGTAAAGCATTTTGGAAATAAAAGAAGTTTATATATGCACAACTTTGCAAATGCGGTGGACGATTCGCCTGTGGTTTCGGAAAGGCCCGAACCAAAAGGATACAGTAACTCTGTAACACTTGAGGAAAATTTATCTTCTATTAAAGGGGCGGATACTGTACTTCTCGCACTTGCGGATGCGGTAACCGGACACATGAGAAAAGATGGAAACAAAGCACATAGTATCTCTGTTGGAATAAGATTTTTAAACTTCCAAAATCAAACACATCAAATGAGTTTTTCAGAACCCTTGAGTACAACAAACGAAGTGTATGAAGCAGCAAAAAAATTGTTAAAAGAGATGTGGAAAGGTAGGAGACCAATTAGGCTTATCAGTATAGCTCTTACTAATTTAACTAAGCTTGGCGGATGTAAACAGCTATCCTTTTTTGACAAACCAAGCAAACAAGCAGAAACAATTAAAAAATCCGATGAAAAAGTGGAAGTTGTGATTGATTCTTTGCGTAAAAAATATGGTTTTGATGTAATAAAACGTTGTGGGGCTATGAACACTAACTTAAAAGTCGGAAATGTGCATGGGTATGCGGATATTGACTTGACAAGATAGAAAATTCAGGGTATAATATTAAAGTGGAGTTTTGATATAATAAAAATAATATTATAGTTTGAAAATATCAAAAAGAAAGTAAGAGGAGGAACCGTTCGTGTTAGGATGGTTACTTGGCTTGTTCTGTCATGTGAAAAAACCGGTCATACCGGTGGCAGATGCCTCAACCGCACTGATAATAGGGCAACAAGTTGCACACGAAAAATATCAAAAAATAAACTATGCGAATTATAATGTTGTCGTGTACGATCATTATTTGCGTGATAACAATCGTTGGGTTGTGTCGTTTGAGTTGCCCGAAAATAATGGGGAAGTCATTTTAGGCGGCGGAGGACCTGAAGTGCATATTAGAAAGACTGATGGAAAGATATTGTATGTAGGTATTCAAAGGTAGTTTAAGAAATTTAAGTTGCAACTACGATTTTTGGGTAATCGATGCACTTATCCGTGCTATGATTGCAATATTAACGAAAGGAATTAAATATGAAACTATTTAAAAGGATTTTATCGGCAGTGGTGAGTTTAGGGATACTATTTTCTTCAGCTTTACAATTACGTATTTTTGCAGTAGGTGACGAGGAAACATCGCAAGGCGATGTTTCAAGCAGTGAAAAGCGGCTTAGTTTAGACGATATTTTTGGTGATTTTGAGGAAGAGGCAAAAAATAAAGACCGAGATGAAAAAGAGCGTCTTGGAATAGTAATGGAACCGAAATATTATAGAGAAGATTACAACAAAGAATATGAGAAATCTGATGATTTAAGCCGGATAGTAAGAGGAACATTTGATGCTTCAAAGTATTTTCCTAATGGCATATTTGCGGCAGGTCCATGGCGAGTGGACGCTTTGAAGAAAGCTGCCTCAAAACTAAAATTCAGGTTATTTCATAGGGAACTGCTAAAACGAAATTGGGGCGATATATGTAATGGAACAACCGACAACGAAGAATTCGAATGTATTGCGGAAGAATGTCACCAAGAATGGAATAGGCTTTATAATACTCCCGAAAGAATTAATACATATGAAGATGCGTTCAAAAAAGCTTTGTGGGTCATGACTGATTGGTGCGGATGTCGTGAGCATGATCCTTTTTGTAACAGACGAGTAGAAGTGTTATTTGACGCTAAAAATAAAATTTATGTGGTTAATGAAACAGTAGACACACGATTTTATATGCGCCATACAGGGGGTTATACTACTGTGATCTTAAATGATCAGGGGTACGTAATTGCAATCGACGGAACATTTATGCAGTAGCTATAGTAGAAAGAATATGTAATCAATATAAAGGAGATACTTTAATATGAAACTATTTAAAAAGATTTTATCGTCAGTACTAAGCTTTGGAATGATTTTTAATTTTGCCTTTTCATTACCTGTTTTTGCCGAAGGTGGTGAGAGCACGTCGGTAATTAGCAGTTCATATATTCCAAAAACTTTGGGGGAATGCTGTGTGGAACTTGATAAAATACTAACGCCCGAAGAAAAAGAGAAAATAAAACAAAGTGAACGCTGTTTTAGAACCAGTTACATAGGTAAGCTTTGGCTTAAGCCGCTTGGCAGAATGATATGCTTCAAATGGTTACGTGAAAGCAGAGATGAAACGACGGCGTTATGTAAATTGCTTTTAGATCATGGTGCTCGCTTTGACGGGGAAATGGAGATAAAATTAAAATTATTTTGGGTTGTGCTTGAAAATTATCGTCACTACTTGCTTACTGGAGAATGTGTTCCGTGTATTGAAGATTTGATGATAGATTATTGGTATTACGATTTTATATTTTTTAACGGTGATGAGAACGAGGAACAAAAAAGTAGAAGAAGAGCCGATTTAGAGAGGGCAATGGCAAAGTGGAAAGAGAAACACGAAGCTTATAAAAATAGGTGGACTATTGTTTCAGCGGGTACGATTTTATAATATAAGGGAGTTATTCAATGTGAAACTATTTAAAAGAATTTTATCAGCGGTGCTAAGTTTTGGAATGATTTTCAATTTTGCCTTTTCATTACCTGTTTTCGCCGAAGGTGATGCAAGCACATCGGCAATTAGCGGTTCATATATTCCAAAAACTTTGGAGGAATGCTATGTGGAACTTGATAAAAAGCTTAGTCAAGAATTAAAAGATCAACTAAAAACATATTCGGAATATGATTTGTGGAGATACCACATGGGATTAGGTCTGTGGATACGGAATAATTGGTTATATCCATGTATGAATAGTAGAATATATATGTTGTTTGAAGATAACGGGTGTGATTTTGCTGATGATATATCTGCGATAATAATTAAAAATTATCGTAATTACTTATTAACCGGAGAAAGTGCAACAAACATTTTTGAATTGGTAATAGATCATGAGTTTAAAAATTTGAGCCGTTTTGACAAAGATTTGAAAAGAGAAACCATAGAATCAAAAGTGAGGGACAGAGTTGTTCGTATTAGGGCTGAACGTACAAGGAAGCCGAGAACTGCTGTTTTGGCGTGCACCCTTTTATAAAAATTTGTTTATTTTTAAAAATTTTAGAGTAATGAAATGTGTGAGGAATAATTTAATATGAAACTATTCAAAAAGATTTTATCGGCAGTGCTGAGTTTTGGGATGATTTGTTCTTCTGCTTTTGCAGTTAATAATTATCCCTATGAATGGGACGCCGAATGGGACGATGAAGTGTTTAGGGTTATTGCTTCGCATACTCCGAACAATTTGGATGAGTGCTGTCAGGCGCTCGATGATGCACTTCGCAACAAAGAAGAAATAAAAGAAAAAATAAAGCACAGTTCAGATGATATGATGAGTTATATTAGGCATATTAGCTGTACCCATTTCAAAGTTGGTTATAGAATAGGCTATTATTGGCTGTATCTACCCGAACCGGGAGAAGTAGGTGAATCCGGCAGGCGCATACCAAGTTCGCTCGCAGATCTGTTTTACGTTCATGGAGCCGATTTTGGCGGAGAGGCTGACCCCGTAATGGTAAGTATAATTTTTGAGAATTATCGTTACTACTTAAATAATGGGAAAAGCAGGGAATGTTCGATTGAAGATATGGCGATAGATCATTGGTTTAATTTTTGGCGTTGCTTCAACCCGAATTTTGAAAGAAAGAAGCTGGAACGTATGATGGCAAGATGGCCGGAAGTTAAAGCCGCACACTATCGGGCATTACGTCACAATGAACCATCTGTTCGTGTATTAAAAAAATTGGCTTGCCGCCTTTTTTGCTGCTGTTTACCGTAATAATGAGTGCCGGATTGCTTTTTTCTGTTGCTTCGCTATCTGTTTTTGCCGCTATTCCGACAAATTTAGATGAATGTTGTGAGAGACTTGATAGGATTTGCACTGCCGAACAGAAAAAAGAAATACGGGATAGCAACCTGGATAACCCAAGTAACTATTTGCGTAGAATTCACGATAAGTTTCTTCATGATACCGTAAAGCATTGGTTAAAAAAGTCCGGAAAAGATAGTAAATTGTGCGAACTGCTTTTAGAACACGGCCTTCGCTTTGATGGTAGTA
>CALWJB010000044.1 GCA_944380895.1 uncultured Clostridia bacterium
CGTCGAACGAGAGCAGGACGCAGCTTGCCGTGAACAACGAGGGCACGACCAACGAGGCCACCAAGCACGTGAAGGAGACGTTGCAGCAGGGTCAGACCGCGCGAACGGAAGAAACCCAGGAGAAACAACAGACCAAAACGCCGCAGAAACAAGCCAACGATCGCGCCGGGAAGCGGCCACGACACAACCGCTCGTGCGCGAATGAGCACCCCCCGATCCGTCCCATAAAAAAATGGAAAGACGACACATTCACCGAACAGCAAACCAATGATTACGTGGCGGGCAACCTGATCCTGAAGTGCCTAAAATTCCCAATATTTCATTATTTTTCAGTTCAAAACTTACTTTGTTTAAGACGTTTTTCGGCATTTCATTCAAATTATATGTATGACATAAATTTTCAACATTTAACATTATTGGACTCCAAAATACTTATTATTTCTTTTGCACAAAATTTATTATCTAAAGAATTTTCAAGGCGGACATTATAGCCATTATTCATTATATTTTTTAATAAAATAGTGGATTTCAAAGGTGTGATATTAAAATTTTTTATTATTTCGAGATTACTTAAAATATTTTCAGGCTTATCCATGATTTTAATTTCGCCATTTTTCATCAAAATAATTTTTTGAGCAAAAGTTGCTTCATACGTATCATGAGTTATCATGATAATTGCGATTTTTAAAATTTGATTTATTTTTGACAAAATTTTCACAATATTACGGCGAGCTATAGAATCAATCATAGACGTTATTTCATCTAGTATGATAACTTTTGGTTCAGTGGACAGTGCACAAGCGAGCATTAATTTTTGTTTTTGTCCACCCGAAAGCGATTCTGTTGTTCTTTTTTCATAGCCTTCAAGTTCTACAAATTTGAGCAATTTTGCTATTTTTATAGACATTTTTTCGCCGGGGAAGCACATATTTTCTAAATTAAACGCAATTTCATCTTCTACACACGACGCTATAATTTGTTCATCCGGATTTTGAAATGTCATTGAAACTATTTTAGGTATTTTTTTATAATTATCCGGATTTTTTGTATTTATATTTTCAACAAAAACGTCACCTAAAGTAGGAATAATCAATCCGTTCATGAGTTTAGCAAATGTTGTTTTACCACAGCCATTTTCTCCCATTATAGCTATAAAATCGCCGTGAAAAATCTTAAAATTTATATTTTTTAGAATATTTTTGTTTTTTTTATTTAAGTAATTTACGTTTTTAAATTCTATTATTGGAATATTTTCTATTTAAAATTCTCCTTAAAAAATTTTTTCTTTGCACCAAATGGCGGTAGCACCAGCCGGAATCACCACATTGGAATTCGCGAGAGGAATTCCTATTTCGTCCGAAAAAACATATCCGCCGCGATTTTTTACGATGGTTTTGCAAAGTAGACAAGCCATTGTGCCGGCAGAAAGACCTGTTGAATAGGAATTAATAACAAAAAATTCTGAATTTTCAGACAATAGTTGTTCGCATAATTCAATAAAATCATAAAGATTATCCTCTAACTTCCAAATTTCCCCTCTGGGACCCTTTCCATAAGACGGGGGATCCATAATGATACAGTCGTATTTGCGGCCTCTTTTTATTTCTCTTAAAACGAATTTTTCGCAATCGTCAACAATCCATCTTATGGGTTTATTGTCTAAATTCGATAATTTTGCATTTTCTCTTGCCCACGAAACCATACCTTTTGCAGCATCCACGTGGCATACTTCTGCACCTGCTTCAGCACATGCGAGGGTAGCACCTCCTGTATATGCAAATAAGTTTAAAACATTTGTTTTTTGCGATCTTTTTAATATAATTTCTCTAAATAAGTCCCAATTCACAGCTTGTTCCGGAAAAATACCGGTATGTTTAAAATTCATCATTTTTATATTAAATTTTAGATTTCCATAAGAAATATTCCATATATTTTTAGGAATATTTTTTACTTCCCACTTGCCGCCGCCCGATGATGAACGATGATATATAGCATTTGGATTTTGCCAATTTTTATTAATTTTTGGAGTGTTCCATATGATTTGTGGGTCAGGTCTTATCAAAATAATATCGCCCCAACGTTCCAAACGTTCTTTTTTTGAAGCGTCTAAAAGCTCATAATCTTTCCACTTTGTTGTAAATCTCATTATTATACAATTCCTTCAAATTATTTTAAATTATTTTCAACAATTTTTTTTGCTTGTGTTAAGAGTTCATCCAGTTTATTTTCATCCTCATGCTCAAACATTATTCTTATTTTGGGCTCTGTACCTGATTCTCTCAGAACAATTCGTCCGTTTTCTCCGAGTTTGTTTGTTATGTTTTTTATATAATCATTTATATTTTTATTTTTTGCGGCCATACCTTTTTGGGATAATTTTATGTTAATATTTAAGGATTTTTGGGGATATTTTTTTATTAAATTTCGTAAATCAGAAGCTTTCAATTCTGAATTTGCCAATATATTTATAAGCTGGACGGCTGTAAGTTGACCGTCTCCCGTGGTTGAATAGTCTAAAAATATCAAGTGCCCGGATTGTTCTCCGCCCAGTGAGTAACCTTTTTTCAGCATTCTTTCCAAGACGTATCTGTCGCCGACTTTTGTTTCAGAAAATTTAATTTTGTTTTGTGAGCAAAATTTTTTAAGTCCCATATTAGACATAATTGTTGTTACCAGAGTATCGTTTTTCAGATTGCCCTTTTCTTTTAAATTTTTGGCGCATATAGCTAAAATAATATCGCCATCCATCGTTTCGCCGGTTTCGTCCACAGCAAGACATCTGTCTGCATCGCCGTCGAAAGCAATTCCAATATCACAGTTATTATTTTTGACGTATTTTCTTAAATTTTCAAGGTGCGTAGACCCACAGTTATCATTGATATTGGTTCCGTTTGGGCTGCTGCTAATAATTGCCGTGTCTACGTTCAATTTTTTAAACAGCAGATTTGCCGTAGTGCTCGCCGAACCGTTTGCACAGTCGATGGCTACCTTCAATCTGCGCGGAAAAGTTTTCACGGTCTCAGCCACATATTTTGTATAGTCGCTGATTGCTGTTTCGCACTTTGTTATTTTACCGATTTTGTCGCCGATTGGTGGGGGAGAGGTCAAAACATTATGTTTGGCGATTAATTCTTCAATTTTATTCTCGATCTCATCGGGTAATTTATATCCGTTTCTATCAAATATTTTTATGCCGTTAAATTCGTAAGAGTTATGTGACGCCGAGATCATTATTCCTGCATCGGCACTATATTTTTTTGTTAAGTAAGCAACTGCGGGTGTGGGAACCACTCCCAAAGAAAAAGCTTCGGCTCCACTCGAACATATTCCTGCGAAAAGTGCGGATTCAAGCATATCCGATGAAATTCTTGTATCTTTTCCGATTAAAATTTTAGGTTTATTTTCCCCGGAGTCTGTCAAAACTTCTGCAACTGCTTTTCCTATTTTTATTGCCAATTCGCATGTCAGTTCTTGGTTTGCTATTCCTCTGATTCCGTCTGTACCAAAAAGTTTTTTCATTATAAGTTTGTTTCCTCCAAAGTGTATTATTCAAAAGTGCATTGTTCGGTTTGTAGATTTTGATTTTTGTATCCCAAATGAAGATATGCAGCCTGTGTTACGCATCTTCCTCGGGGTGTGCGGCTGAGAAATCCTATCTGCATAAGAAACGGCTCATAGACGTCTTCTATAGTTATCGACTCTTCGCCTATGGCCGCCGCGAGTGTTTCCAGACCTACGGGTCCTCCGCCGTAGAATTTTATCATTGTTTCAATGAGTCTTCGGTCATTGGCGTCAAGGCCGAGCTTGTCGACGTCCAGTTTATTGAGAGCGGTTTGTGCTATTTTTAGATTTATTTCTCCTTGACCAAGAATTTGGGCAAAGTCACGCACTCTTTTTAGCAGTCTGTTGGCGATTCGCGGAGTGCCTCTCGAACGTGATGCAATTTCCAAAGCTCCTTCATCGTTTATTTTGATTTTCAAAATTGAGGCGCTCCTTTTGATGATTTGTGAAAGCTGTTCAGGCGAATACATTTCAAGACGTAAAATCACACCAAATCTATCACGTAGCGGTGCGGTAAGCTGTCCTGCGCGAGTTGTTGCGCCTATCAAGGTAAATTTCGGCAGCGGCAGGTGATAGGACGTTGCCATTTGACCTTTTCCGGTTACTATATCTATAGAAAAATCTTCCATGGCCGGGTATAGTATTTCTTCAACAGCTCTCGAAAGTCTGTGTATTTCGTCTATGAACAGTACATCGCCTTCAGAAAGATTAGTAAGAAGTGCGGCTAAATCTCCGGGCTTTTCTATTGCCGGACCCGAAGTAATTCTTATATTTACGCCAAGTTCTTTCGCTATTATCATTGAGAGCGTCGTTTTACCCAAACCCGGCGGGCCATAAAGCAAAACGTGATCGAGAGGTTCTTTTCTAAATTTTGCGGCATCTATGAAAATTTTCAAATTTTCTTTTACTTTTTCTTGTCCAATATATTCGCCAAGAGTTTGAGGGCGCAGTGGGTTATCGTTTTCGGTATCTTCGGCTATTTCTGCGGGATTTAAAATTCTGTCTTCCATTTAATTACACCTTCTTTGCCATTGATTTGAGTGCGATATTTATCATTTCTTCAATAGACATTTCCGAACTAAGCGTCGATAAAACAGGTACAACGTCTTGCGCTGAAAACCCCAGTGTAGTGAGTGCTTTTATGGCTTCTGAGATTTTTGAATTCTGAATCGGGACGTTTGTAAATGAAGCATTTGACGGGGTAAAATTATTTTTTGAAATTTTATCTTTTAATTCCAATACTATTCTCTGAGCTGTTTTTTTGCCGATTCCCGAAGCTGCAGTCAAGCTTTGACTGTCTCCGGAAGTTATTAAAAGTGCAAGTTTATCGGCGGGGAATTGCGAAAGTATTGCAAGAGCAGCTTTTGGACCTACTCCCGAAACAGATGTTAAAAGTTTAAAATATTCAAGCTCTGTTTTTTCAGAGAATCCAAACAAATCAACGGCATCTTGTCTCAGGTTCATATAGGTATATACCATAACTTCACTTCCGATTTTGCTGTTTAGTGTGCTTTGAGTATAAAGTGAAGTCAAGCATTTGTAGCCTACCCCTGCACACTCTATCACCAAAAAATTATTCTCGGCAGTTAATAATATTCCTTTTAAGCTGTATATCATGACAAAAAACTCCCAATATTAAAAATTTCCTGTTTTACGGTTTATATATTGATAGCCGAGTGAATTTGCGTGACATATTGCAATAGCGAGTGCATCGGCAGTATCATCGGGTTTTGGTATTTCCTTAAGCCTAAGCAAGCGCTGAGTCATCAACATAACTTGAAATTTTTGCGCTTTACCATATCCTGTCACCGCTGTTTTTACTTGTAGCGGAGTGTATTCATAAATTGGTAACTGGAATTTTTTTATTGCAAGCAGTGTTACTCCCCTGGCCTGAGCAACATCTATTGCGGTTTTGTGATTATTTTGGAAATACAATTTTTCTATTGAGACTGCATTCGGCTTATATATATTTATAATATTCGAAAGTTCATCAAATATTATTTCGAGTCGGTTTATAAATTTTTCGCTCGCACTAGTAAATATCGCGCCGTAATGTATGGGTGTATATTTTGCGTTTTTAAATTCAATAACTCCATACCCGACTATGGCATATCCGGGGTCGATGCCTAAAATTACCATTTTATCACCTCTAACCAAATGATTATATCACGATGGAAAGTGAAAATAAATAAAAAAAGCCGCGTGCAATGTAGAAGCACTCGGTCAAATAAGCATCGAGGTCAAGTGATAAGTTCATACGTCAGTGACTCGCACTGTTGGGATATATCGTCTTGTATCTTACTAAATTCGTAACATTCCTCAACGCTACTATCGTTAAACTTTTTCCAGTTTTCACCAATCTTTTTGTATACATAGTAATGTACACCGGTTCCTATACTTGCCAAAATTAGCTTAAATTTACATTCTTCGGGATTTAGCTGTCGGGTTGCTTTCCTATTTTGAGATTTATCTCTTACAAAAATTGCCAATATATTGCCCTTTACTAAATCTTCAAGGTCAAGCTCTTCTTCAACCGAGAAATCAATTCCTCTTGGCCTTTGGTCGTCGCTAAATGTCACACTAAACCGATTATTTTTTAACGCAAATAAAAATTTTTTCCCGAATTTAGAATGAGTGCTAAAATACTGCTTTAGTGAATGCAAAACCGATTCATGTGGTGAATTTACCATAATAGTTGAATCTCCATATAAAAAGCGCGAGCGTTTTGAGCGATTTACATAAGTTAATGAATCTTTTATTCGGTTCTTTAACCCATTATACGACCAATCTTTTTTTGCATGTTTTAACACTAACTCTTTCAGCTCTTCATCATATTTATTATTGGTAATTTTATCAAAAATGCTGCGCATATCTTCTAATTCTTCAAGACCGCTTATTAAAAAAAGATCGTCATTAGTTAAAGATAAAATTTGTTCCTTAATGAGTTTGTCTTCATATAATTGAAGTAAAGGAGTCGCTTTGTTTCTAGTATCTTCATCCATATTAAGATTAATTCTATCAAAATACGTTTTGTATCGACTATACTGCACCTCTGTTGATTTTGCTATTTCCGGAGGAGATACCTCACTTGTAGTTTCTTTATTTTTAAGTTGCTTTAATTGATCGCGGCATAAACTTTCAATCATCTTTTTGGCATGGTAAGAATTTCCCATTGAGCCGTCATAGCCTAAATATCTGGCCATTTCCTCTCGCATATTTTCAAAAGCTTCAACGTCAACATCTTTTTCGCTAAGATATACAAAAAAGAAATTTGTTGCTATGAGTTCTTTGTACTTGTCAGTTTTGGAAACATCAATTTTGGAGGTATCGCATTCAAGAACTTTTTTGCGGAAATTAGGAAGTGCATATAATTCTTGAAGAGCAGTATTTAGATAACAATAATTTTCCCCATTAGGCAGGCCTTTAAATATTCCCGGGTCTCCTTGCGTTTTAGGCGTTGCCGGTGGGGGGGTGGCTGGTGTTTTTGGTGTTGCAGCCGGTGGTTTGTGTATTTTCGGTGCAGGCGGCAGTGTAGGGTGCATTTGATTATCCCTATTTTTTTTATCTACTTGAGTAGCTTTTTTTTGAGTAGCTTTTTTCAGAATATCGTAGTTTTCGTTCGTCATTTTCTCGAACGCAGTTTTTATATTTTTTAATACTCGTTTACTTCCAGACAGACGCCAAGGAGTTATTTTTTTTACTCGATTCAAAAATTTTACGACACATTTGTTGTCGATACCTATAATATTTTCCAACATATTTCGGATTTGGGATTGTACTAAAATTTTATAAACAGCTTTGCCATCTCCGTTCAGCAGTGCCGTTCCTAAATTTATGTTTTCTCCTTTTTTGACATTTTTATGTTTTATGGTTGCAGGTGTTGTTGTTGTAATTGCTTTGTTAGCCCATTCGCGCAAATTACCGCATCCGGACTGAGCTATTGCAGCAAACAACGCTGTGATTAAAATAGCCATATTGCGATCATACACAACCGTATATCCGAAATTTTCAAAAGCCGTTTTGAAGGATGTCCAATTTCCTGCTTTTGGATTTGTATCATTTTTGTTGACTCTTGCAAGCGCTGTCATCATATCTTTCATTTCTCGTGTGTTGCGAAGCGATTGAAAACTAAAAATTTCTTCCTTGATGTTTCCGATTAAAACATTAAAAGTTGCCATAATTACATACCTACTTTATCTTCATGTTTTTTGAGCTTTTTTGAAAAATCCATATTATAACCCTTTTTATGAAAATATATTATGATTGTAATTTATAAAAACATTGTTGTCAATTTTAAAAATATTTTTAAAAAATAATTCTTGAAATTATTTTTATTAAATGGTAGAATGACACTGTAGATTTGGTTATCTGGGTGTGGCGCAGTTTGGTAGCGCGCTTGAATGGGGTTCAAGAGGCCGCAGGTTCGATTCCTGTCACTCAGACCAGGTAGCACCTGGATGCAACGCACAAAGATAAATGAAGTTATTTTTATTTATACCCGCACTTTTAGCTTCCAGGTCCCCATTGGTCATCCGTACCATAAAGAAATATATCTTTTAATACATGTTACAGAGGCGTTATAAAAAAATTAATTTCCATTTTATTGGTTTGCACTGTTATATTAGTGACCATAATTACCGCATTTACAATAGAACTTTCTTATACCATAGAATTACCGATGGACGCAAAATTTTACATAAATAGAAGTGGCAAAATATATTATAACACATATGTTTTAGAAACAGATAATAATAAGTTATTTTTTAAAGAATATAAATAAAAGCTATCTATGTATGATACTGCCAAAAGAGCTATAACTGGATACTTTAAGTGTGAATATAAAGAAAGCCAAGAATCTATGCATAGAAGCTTGTTGAATGAAGAAAATCTTAAAAATTCATTAGTATGAAAACTTATGGTGATGGTCAAGCGACAACAGGGTCTAAGTCAAAGGACAAATCCGATACTTCTGATTTAGGACTTACAGAGCCTTTGTCGGATGATTTTAAAGTCAAAAATTTACCAGATTTTTTACTGGGCGCTTTTGCTGAGTTTGTTCAGTATCGGGCAAATGTAAATATAGAAATCGGATAGAAGCAGATTAATCAACAGTTAGCGGCTTTGGCGACTATATGCGTATTGCTAAGCTTTTGAAACTTGAGGATATCAGTAAAATGATTTATTTTATAATATCTAACAATTTTGAAAAGTATTCAGGGAGTTCGCTGTCAAATTCGACATATTCTAATGTAGAGGGATGAATAAATCCTATTTTTTTTGCGTGTAGGCACTGACCGACAAGAAACTTGAAAGGATTTTGTTTAGCCGAACCATAAACTTCATCACCTAAAATAGGGTGCCCAAGATACGCCATATGAACTCTGATTTGGTGTGTGCGTCCCGTTTCCAGATTCAGTTTAATGTGGCTGTATTTGTCGAATTCTTCCAAAACTTTATAGTGAGTAATTGCTTTTTTTCCGTCGGTAGGGGGTGTAACCGCCATTTTTTTGCGATTTGTTTTGTGTCTGCCGATATGCGTTTCGATTGTACCTTTTTGATTTTTTAGTTTCCCAATGATTATGGCTCGGTATTCTCTTGTAAAGCTGTGCTGCTTTATCTGATTTGCCAAAAATTTATGAGAATTGTCATTTTTGGCGACGATTAATAATCCGCTGGTATCTTTGTCTATTCGGTGGACGATCCCCGGTCTCAAAACACCGTTAATACCCGAGAGATTGTTTTTGCAGTGATATAGCAGTGCGTTTACCAAAGTTCCCGAGGTATTGCCCGGGGCCGGGTGTACGACCATATTTTTCGGTTTATTGATTATCAGTAAATCGCTGTCTTCGTAAACTATATTTAGCGGAATATTTTCCGCTGTGATCTCACATGGTTCGGGGTCGGGAATATTAACATCAACAGCATCATTTTCCGCTAATTTATAATTTTTGGAAATTTTCTTTTTATTTACCGAAACAAGATTTTTTTCTATTAATTTATGTATATATGAGCGTGAAAGTTCCGGAAATTCTTCTCTTAAAAATTTATCTATTCTTTTTTTGTTGTTCTCAGATTTTACAGTCAGCATAAAATTTTCCATAAGTGTTATCCCACTCCCCAATCGGTGTCACTCATGTTTATTTCCACGTTGTTTTTATCTTTTATGGCCGGATATATTTCATTTAGGAATTTATCTATGAGCTTGAAATCAGGCTTTAATTCGGAGTCGTTTTCTACAAAAATATTTACTACGTATCGCTTAAAATATTTTTCTGCAATTTGAATATCATTTTTTATATCGTCCAAAGTTTGTCCCTTTATTCCGACGAGTAAATTAGTACTGCTAAAATATTTTGCGATTTCTTCCGGTTTGATGTCTTCGGGTATGCCTTTGTTCCAGTAACTGCGCAGTTTGGGGTTAAATGTTTCTATGCCCGTTCTAAATTTTACTTCTTGGTTTTTAAATTTTTTGACAAATTCCGCAAGTTTATTTCTGTACGCCCAGTGTGTTTCAAACCATAGTTTTTTTATATTGAGCTCGTCCGCTTTTTCTGCTATTAAATCTAGAGTCATTTTATCGAGCTCCATAGGGGAACCTGAATTTGTTATTTCAACAACATCAAATTCACCCGTAAGCTTTTCAATTACGGGCTTGTTAACAGAAAAAGGATCTTCGCTTACATCTTCAAAGTAGTCGCAAAACCTGCATTTTTTCCAAAAACATCCACTGCCTTGCAGAAGGATGAGTTCTCGCGGAAATTTATTTGTTATTTTTGCATATCTTGATGTTATTTTTTTCATTTTTTATCCTCATTTATTTTTATTATACTTTTATAATAAAATGATTAATAAAAAAACACAAGAGCCCGACATGAAATCGAGCTCCAAAAAGATTATTTTGCCTCTGTAATTTTAATTTTATCGCTCTTAATTCCCGATTGTCCCGTTACGATATCTCTTATTACAATGGCAGTGCTTTCTTTGAGGTTTCCGGGACTGACAATAACGCTGCATTCACCATTTTGTATAAAAACAATACAGTCGCCGAACCCTTTGGCTTTTATAAGATTCTCTATATTTGATTCCTGTTCGATATTATTTGCCAGCTCTTCCGATTGTTTTAAAATTTCTTTTTTAATTTCTTCATCGGTGTTTTGAGAATCTATCAAAGATTTCAATTTTTCAGTGGCTTGATCGTGTGATTTTTGTCTGTTCGAAGAAGCCTCGGCAAAAAACTTTTTAGTCTGTGACGAAGGATCAGATGTAGTGGTGGTGCCGGGTGACTCTGATATTTTCGAAGTGTTTACATATCTGGCCTCACCGAGTTCGTGAGCGGTTTCTATTGCATCGGGTGCGTCGAATTCACGAGTGTCTGAAAATTGCCAATTGAGGTAAACTGCGGCTCCCAGAGCCACCACTAGCGATGCTAAAATAAGTTGACGTTTGTGAAATTTCATTTTTGTTCCTCCAATTTAAATTTTATTTTAATTTTGATTTTGTTACGCAGACTCGGTTTGAATTTATGTTAAGCGCTGTAGTAACAGCTTCGGTTATACGATTTTTTACAATTGGATCGTCGGCACCGGGACATATCACTACTGCACCTTTAATTTTTGGTTCGAGCTCTGTTACGGCGAGTGCTTTTTCACCGCCATCGCAGTCTTTCACGGTAATAAGCTTTTTTTCGCAATCGTTACTTTCTTTTTTTCGGGTCACGTCATCACCGGATTTATCTTCGCTGGATTCATTGTTTTTCTTTTCTTCGGTAGCATAAACGGTTTCGGGAGTACCTTCAAATGTAATTAAGACTTTTGCTTTTCCGGCTCCGTTTATGCCAGAAATAATATTTTCAAGGTTTTCCTCTAAAGATTTTTTTTTATTATTCATGGAAATTTCTATTTTGGAGCAGCTGCAGGATATATTTTTTTCTTTTTTGGGAGTGAATAGTCCCGAAATAAAGATAAGAGATATTCCTGAAATACCGAGCATAATTATAATATTTTGTTGATTTTTTGTGAGAGGAAATTTTTTAATAAATTCTTTAAATTTGTTTTCATCTTTTTTGTTTGACGGCATTTTTAAGTTTCGCCTCCTTATACTTCTATAAATTCGGTGCAAATTCCAAGATTTTTTTCGATCATGTTTTTTGCGTTTTCTGCAGAGATTAACTCACTGCGATTTGTATATATTTTGCATCTAATCATTACTATGCAGTTGTCCTCGTTTTTATCCGTAAATATTTCAATTTTTTTCGGATTCATTTTAAAATCGGTAAGTTCTCGTCGTATAGCCGTTTCCAGATTTTTATTAACAAGTTCTTGGGTTTGTTTTTCGATTTTGGCGGTAAATTTTTCAGCATTTTTTTCGGGCAGGAATTCACTGAATTTTATGGGTTTTAGGTTTAAACTTTGCTTGGCTGTATTTATTGCACCTACGAACGCACTGAGTACGAACATAGATAAAATGATATTCATGGATTTACCGATTTTTCCTTTCGGAATAAAAAATTCAGCTAAAATACATATTGCCGAAGTTACGCTGATTAGGCCAAACCATGAACTCCAATTACCCATAAAATTTATCCTCCGATTACCATTATTATTCCAGACGATGAGATCAGTATTACAATCACGCATGAAAGAACAGCGATTAACGTTTTCATTATCTCAGACGTGCTTTTAAACAGCACGGATGATTTTTTAAGTTCGAAGCAATCGCATAAAAATTCACAAATTCCCAAAAAAGCCACCCAAATTATGCATTCGCTCATAAGTGGAATGAATGTGAATATTCCTGCTATTATTCCAAACGCACCCACTCCCGATTTTAGGAGTGTTAGGCAGCTTCTTACTGTGGAAAAAGCGTCACTTACAGCACCTCCTACGATGGGTATGCAAGTGTCAATAAGCATTTTTGTGCTTGATATAACAAGATTATCCGCCGAGTTTCCGACTATATTTTGGAGTGTGAGTATTCCAACAAACAGTGCACAGGTGAACTTTACGACGTTTTTTATGAATTTATGTGCAGAAAAACAAAATTTTTCAAGATTTATATGTGTAGAAACCGCAGAAATTACGGAAATTCCAAATAAAAAATTCATAACAGGAATTAAAAAAAATTCTGAAAATCTTGATATTATTTGTCCCGAAAAGAGCACCAGACACTGATAGGCAGAGGCGCTTACGGATTTTCCCGAAGCTATCATAATTCCGCTCATAACAGCGGCGAGAGATACCGTAAAATTAGAAGCTGTGAGTATAACAGATTTTGATGCAGCGATACATTTTGTAATGGGAGCCGTCAAGCAGCCCGATAAGCACATAGTAAAGACCAGATTTAAGATATTTTCTTGAGATGTTTTTTTTTCGGTAGATGTAAAATTTTTAAAGCCTGCAAATAAAACAAGCACTCCCAAAATAGAGGTTAAGTATGAAAAAATATGTTTGAAATTTTTCTGACTTATCCCATAAATTTCTTCCAAAAAATTTGAAATATCTATTTTTGCCAAGCTATCGGGCTCATCCGGCAAAATGCCTAATTTTTCGAGCGATCTTAAAGCGTCTTTTGGAATATTGTTACTAAGCTGTGAGGCGCCGCTTGATTCAAATTGTTCTTTATATATTTGATTTTTGTCTGTATTTTTGGCCGAAACACATGGAATGAATATAAAAAACAATGTTAAATAAATTATAAATTTTAAAACAGCTTTGATTTTAATTTACCCCCAAAATTTTAGTGGTGGAAGCGATTATTTGCTCTAGTATCGGTAATGACAAAGTGGCAATAGCAATTTTTGAAGCAAGTTCGATTTTGCCTGCGAGAGCAGTTTCACCGGCGTCTTTGCAGGCGTCAGCGGTGAACTGAGATACAAGACAAATTCCGAGTGATTTAAAAAGCGTAGAGGTATATTCGGGCGGGATACCTGAAGATGAAGTGAGGGAGTGCATTTTTTCGAAAAGTGGAATGGTACTATTTAAGATATATCCGGTAAAAACGACTCCCGACACGACCACAAGAACCAAATAAAAAATTTTAGAATATTTTTTTAGTGATGCCGTAATTATAAGTAATACTGTGGCGAATCCGCAAAGTGATAGCATATTCATTGTGACTAAGGCGTAAAAAACGCGCTGAAATTCACCTCTTTTTTCAAAGGTCAAAAACGGATTTTATTGTTTTAAAAAGCATATCAATTTCTTTTATGACCATCATCAATACAACTATAAGTCCCGCTAAAGTGGTCATCATAGCTTGTTCTTCACGTCCCGAACGAATTAAAACCTGATTTAAAATTGCAACTACAATTCCCACGGCTGCTATTTTAAATATCAAATCAATCTCCATTTTTTACCTCCGATTTTTTAAATCATCAAAATAGCGGTTGCGATTCCCAGACCTGTTCCCAGAACTATCGGCAATTTTCCTTTTTCAGATTTTTCTCGGACAGCTCTTTTTAAGTATGGTTTGATCATTTCGATTTGTTGCTCGCAGTATTTTGCTTGCGATATGCTGTCGCTTGTTCCGAGATATCTCCCAAAGCTGACTATTAAATTTTTTTCTTCGGGAGATAAATTTATGGAATTTTGATTATTTTCAAAGCTTTTTTCCCACGCCTGAGAAAACGAAAATTCGTTTGAAAGTGAAATACAGTTTTCGGTATATTCTTTTAGCGGATATTTGGACTTATAGCTTAGAAGTATCGTTTTCAGCGGACTTGAATAATACAGTATACTGTTTTTTATAAGCGTTATAAGTTCTATATACTGCGTGAGAAAATTAATTTTCAGTGTATATTTTTCATAGGAGAAATATCCAACCAAAAAACCTGTAATAATTAAGATAATTCCGCCAATAAACTTCATTTTTTAAAATCACTCGCTTTTATAATTTGATTTATTTTTCCTGCATTTTTGGCGATATCCAAAAATACTAAATTTTCAAATCCGCATTTTGAAATAAGAGTTTTCGAGATATTTTTTCTGAAAAAATCATCTTTATTTTTTGCATGTATGGAAGCTATGAGATTTACACCACAGTTTGCACATTTTATGAGTTCATCCATATCGTTTTCGTCGCCGATTTCATCGCAAATTATACATTCGGGCGAAAGACATCGTATTGCCATTTCGATTCCGACAGATTTCGGAAATGCATTCATAACATCGCAAAGTCCGATATCAAAACGCGGATAACTGCAAGAAATACCTGCAATTTCGCAGCGTTCATCAATAATTACTGTTTTTATTTGTTTTTTTATATTTATTCCCAAAGAAATATTTCTTGCAACATCACGTAAAATGCTGGTTTTACCCGATGAAGGAGATCCAATAATCAGAGTATTTTCAAAAAAATTATCAAGAACACTAATTATTTCAAGCGAGCACCCCAAAAACTCTTTTGCTATTCTTATATTCAATGAAGTAATTTCTTTAATGCTTGAAATTTTCCCGTTTTTTAAAGCAGCTGTTCCGCAAAGACCTATTCTGTGTCCGCCTTTTGCCGTGATAAAGCCGTTTGATATTTGATTTTCGAAGCTGTAGACCGAATATTCGCAAAGATTGTAAAAAGATTTTTCGATAGTATTTTTATCTATTTTCAAAATTTCTGAATCTTGATGGTTTTCGGTAATAATTCCATAATTTTTGATAAAAAAATTTTTTTCGGCGCAAACTACAGATACAGCTTTACCCACTCTGAGTCTTATTTCTTGAGCGTTTTTTTTGATATTTTCCGGAATTTCAATTAAACTGTTTTTTATTTTTTCGTCGAGAAAATATATAGCTGAATCAAAATAGCTGTTTTCTGCTTCTGTATTTTTTTCACACATCATTTTTTTACACCTCAATAAATAGCTATGGACAAACGTACAAAATTAGAACAAAAAAATTTAATTGCAAAAAATAATAGATATTGATTTATATAAAAAAATGATATATTATTTACTTAATATGAGAAAAAATAAAATGTTTATATTAAAATATACTGTAGGAGATGGTTTTTTGAAAAAAGTTTTTAAGATTATGTTTGTAGCGTTTTCAGTGCTGTGTGCGGTAATGCTCAGTGGGTGCGGCAATGATGAAAATGAAGTCAAACAATCGGAAATAAAGAAAGATTACGATATTTGTATTTATAATTCAGACCGCGATAACGAAGAAAAATTCCGTGAAATGTGCGATGAATACACAAATCGGACAGGCGTTATAATAAAGACCATTACACCTTCGGAGGAAGACGATACTATAGAAAACCTAGAATCATACCTAAATAGTGAAAGTGCGCCTGATATTTTTACGGTAAATAACACTCAGGAGCTCAAAAAATGGAAATCAGACGGCATTATTTGGGATTTCAGCAACGCAACCGATGAGAGTTTTAAAACAGTGGCAAATGATATTCCGGATTATCTAAGGCTCAGCACAAACACTGCCGATAATTTCGGTGTGCCATATACGGTTGAAGGTATTGGATATGTGGTTGATCCAAAGATGATTTCTTCACTGTTTGGCGGCGACAAATATAGAAACGTTATTTACGATTTGCAAGAATGTTCTTATGACGAATTCGGTTTGATGGTGGAAGCACTAAGGTCATATATAACAAGTTCGATCAATTTTACATTTACTCTTAATGGTAATGAATACTCGTTTGTTTCGGAAAAGGGAGAACTAAGCAGAAATCTGACGGGTGTATTTTCGTTTGCAGCCGGAGTCCCTAAAAACGGCGGTACGTATATGGCTAATATTCCTGTTGCATCTATTTTTGATTCCGCAGCTGCCACAAATCTTGCCACAGAAAGCGATGTAGACAAGCTGGAAGTGCCGTTTTTACGTTTTGCCGAAGCTTTGAATTTAGTCACGCAAAACGTGGCGGGAAGCAGTGGACCAATGGGACGTGGTGCTGAAATGGTAAGCACTTCGAGAAACAGTACCGCACAGTCTCTTAAAAATTTTGTAAATGGCAAATCGTTATTTTTACTTGCTTCTACAGAAGATTATGAAGATTTATCCACATTTAATTCTTTAGTTGCCAAGAGATGTATTTTTATTCCGATAAAAATGCCCATAGATCCTGCTGATTTAAGAAATTCCGAAAGTGTGGTTACGGATGTCAACCGCGGAATTACGGTATACTCACCAAGATATTTTTGTATGAACGCAAATTCAAACGAGCGTCAGAATGCTCAGGCACAAAAGTTTTTAACGTGGCTTTGTACGTCAGATTTAGCGGCTAAATATGTAGTTTCGGAATTTGGATATGCACCATATAACGTAGAAGATATAAGCGTTGTCGATAATCCTCTTACCAGATCCGTTTTAAATTACATTGCCGAAAATAAAGTTGTGCCTTATTGCGTTGCCGGAGCTCCCGAAGATTGGGGTTCCGAGACGCTTGGAAAATATTTGATTGAGCAATATTTCAGTAAAGCGTTTTGGAGTGAAGAGGATTATCAAAATATAGCAAATTATGCTATGGAAAAATGGAAAGAATTAATTGATTAAAAGAAAGGTGATGATTTTGTGGATTGTCTTGTAAACACTACATTTATTGACTCTTCGAATTATTTTTGGAGCGTGGAAGTACTAAGTGCCGTGACTGAATTTTTGGACGATCTGAAAGAAAGGGATGGGGAAGAAGTACACGAGAGAAGTTTCAAGCTTTTTGATATAAGTCTTCGTAAGGCCGTAAACGAATTTTTGAGAGATATGAAAGAGCTCAAACTGATTATGAACTGTAGAACCAAAGGTGACAATAATTCTCATTTTGGAGGAGAAGAATGTGCACGTTTTATGACTAAGGTAATGGATGCTTGCGCTGTATATTTAAAAACCTCAAAATTTTTAGAAGGTAACCGTGAGGGTGATCTTGGTTATGTAATAAGGGGTATGCGAGAAAAAGCTCGAAGGGATAGGGTTTATGCCATTGATTTTGAAAAATCCGCCCGTACACTATACTTATCAGAAGGCGTGGATAAGACAGAAGAAATATTCAAGTTGTTCGGTTACGATGATGACAATAAATTTAATAATGCGCGCGATTTTTCCAAAAACAAAAATATTTCTTAGATACTAAAATTAGATTGACAAATTTGAATATAAAGTTTGGAACCGTATGTGTAGATGTTGCTGTTTATTTTATGATCTGCGTTGCAAATCGACATACGATAAAATTATTTTAGAAAATAGAGTTGACAAATTTCTGTGATAGTTGTATAATGACGGTGCGTTGCCGGTGTGGCGGAATAGGTAGACGCAAGGGACTTAAAATCCCTCGATGGCGACATCGTGCCGGTTCGAGTCCGGCCACCGGTACCATAAAAGGTACAAAATGAAGCTTTTTGTATATCAAAAAAATTGGTATACAAGAGGCTTTTTTATATACCTAAATTTTAGAACTTTATGCGAGCAAGCCCATAATTGCATTTGCCGAAGATATTTTGAATTTGTAATCCAAATGAGTATAAATATCAGATGCGGTTGATAGTTGACTATGCCCCGACCACTCTTGAATGTTTTTCAAACTTACACCATTTTCATAAAGCAAACTCGCACAACTGTGCCTAAGGTCGTGAAATCTTAGCGGTTTGAGTTTGTTAGATGTTACGATATGTTTGAATCTGCTTGTTATGTAATCGGGTTTTATGAGGTTGCCGAGTTCGTTTACATAGACATAATCTAAATATTTTTGAGAGTAGCAATTACCGCAAACTTCTCTGTAAAATTCTTGTTTCTTTTTTAAATCTAAAAGTACTTTCTTAAAATGTGGTACAAGTGGTAATGTTCTATGACTTGATTTTGTCTTTGCCCTATCTTTGCTTACGGTTTCAAATTTGCCATCCACTATGCACTGCGAAACAGTATGAGAAATGGTAATAGTATTCTTTTCAAAATTAATTGATTGCCATTTGAGACCGACTATTTCACTTCTTCTCAAACCGTAAAATGCACCGAGTACAACAGCAAGTTCAATCCTTTCTCCTTTGACGAGTTCAAAGAGTTTATTCAGTTCATTAGAGTTGTACATTGTACCTGTAAATTTTACTTTTTTGGGGCGTTCCACTTTATCAGCAGGATTAGAGTTTATAAGGCCGTTTTTATAAGCATACTGCAAAGCTTTTCGTATATTGGCATGATAATGTATTACAGTATTTGAACTTACCTTGTCATCATTCATTTTGTATGTATAGAAGTCTTGAATATGTTTGGGAGTAAGTGAGCTAAGTTTTAAGTTGGGGTAATTTTTATCAAAATATGGAATTACCACTTTATTTATAACTCCGTTATACCCTGCGTATGTAGTTAACTCTATACTGCTTTTGATTATACCGAGCCAATACTTAAGAAAATCTGTAAAATTTGGATTTTTCTTATCTTCTTGTTTTCTCAAATTATCTTTTTGAAGATCTTCAAGCTCTTTTTCCAACTGATTCTTTGCTTCCGCAAGCATAGATTCAGCACGCTTTTTATTGCCTCTTTCTTTCAGCCCCGTGCTTTTAGATTTTAATACCCTTTTGCCCGTAATTTTGTCTTTATAACTTATTATCATTTGCCAGTAGCCATTTTTAATTCTTAAATGTCCGGCTACTTTGCATACATCTTCTGCTACCATAAATAATTTAATTCCTCCTTGATATAGATAGCAGCTATCAAAATTATTGTCGGCGGTAACTATTATACCATCGAATCAAGCGCTAAGACAATAAAATTGCAGCCGGAGTCCTATTTAATTCCCAAATATTTTAAAACACATATTTTTGGTACTCTGTAAATGCCACCTATCATAACGTGTTTTATTTGATCGTTTTGGAGCAGTTTATATGCTGTTTTAATACTGATACATAGTAATTCACTTAATTCTTTTACAGACAGTACATCAGGATATTTTTTGAATTTTGAAATACTTTTTTGCAATTTATCATATCCTTTGTTTGGTTTTTTGAAATAAACTTCTTAATGCTACCACATGATTGGTAGACACACGAATCACGGGGCCCCCGAAAAACTAAAAGTTTTTGGGGTGGTATGAAACGTCCTCATCTCTGTGAAGCTATCTTCATTGATTACGACGGTTTTATCACGCTCGAACTGTGACAGGATAGGATTATCATTATGTTTTAATTTGTAACATCGCTCGCTTTAGGTTCATATAGTTATGTAAGTAAAAAGAAAATTGCGAATCTTAAGGTCTTGGCAATTTTACAAAATAAATAAACGTCATTAAGAAGTGAAATATTTAGTTGTCAAAGTACTCGAAGGATTGTGTATGTTTGTCCCTCACATATATATAGAGTGTTTTTGGGGGTGCGTTTTATCGCAGAACTTGTCGAATAGAAAATTTATTTTTTAAATAATAAAGTTTTTAGAATTCTAATTATTTTGTTAAACCGATTTTTAACGTTTGCTTGTGTAATTCCGTAGTCGAATGCAAGCTCTTGCCATGTTTTACACTCCTTGATTACGTGGCTGATTAATATTTGGTCCTCCATTTTTAAATCTTTTATAGCATTGTATAACTTTTCATTCTCGATAAGTTCTATCCACCCAAGTAAGCCACTTTGAAATAACTGGTATTCCATGTCAGTTGGGTCCGAAAAATTATTGTAAATAACTTCCTTAACCAAAATTTCGTGGTCTTGTATCTTTGCTGTTTTAATATCGTCATCTTTGTTCATACGATTTACTACCGCATAGAAATAGGCTGTTTCATTTTTAATACCATTAGGTTTATTTGCCATGATTATATCCTCCGAATTACTTAATCTTTTAAAATAATCCGGTGCTGTTAGGGGTACTTTGCAAGATAAGTCAGCCAATAACTCATGGGCATTTACCTATTACAGCCAAAAAAGCGCAGGGGTCTACACGAAGTGCAAAACTCTGCTCTCAAAATCTTTAGGTATTAAGAAATGCTCTGCATAAATAAATTACTCTGCAGCATATCTATATTTTAAAATCTTTTATTTTTGCAAAGCACGTCAAGACATTATCTTTTAAAATCCCCTTTGTAAAGTGGCAATACCTAAATTATCAACATAGGCTGTGCACTTTTTTATAGTTTTTAAATATGTAATCTGGCGGCTAAAATGATTTTTAGTAAAATATAACCGCTTATTTTAATTGTAAAACTTGTCATATCAAATATGTGTCGTTGTGTAGCTGGGGATTTATATATGTTTTTATCGTAGTTTGTAATTTCTTCAATTATATAGAGTTAAAAAGTAAAAATGACAATAAAAAAGCCGAGAGATTGGCTCTTAACTCTTATTGATTATACACTCTAATTTATACAAGTAAGCTTAGTCATTAGATCATAAATATAATTTGAACCACGAGATAAGAGTATTCCTGTCAAAATATTGCTTACATAAGGTATACGGGAGCTTAGATTAAAATATTTGGGAACATCAATATCATAGGCGATAGAAATAACTATTCCAAATATTATACTCAAAAGCATTTCCCAACAGAATTCTCCGCTTACAAAAAACTGATTAATGTAAGTTATTATTGCTTCTATCATGATTGCCAAAGGTACTACCATAGTTATTTTTTCTTTCAAATTAATCACCTCTTATTTTGGTATTTTTAAAGATTGACCCGGATAAATCGTATCAGAATTCAGAGCGTTCAAAGACTTAATTTCTTTATATTTTGAGCCATTTCCGAGATACCTTTGAGCAAGAACCCAGAGAGTATCTCCTTTTTTGACTGTGTAAACAAAATAGTTTGTATTTGATGTATTGCTTGGTTTATTGAATCCATTCAAACCTTTTGCTTTCATAATTTCGGGATAGTTTTTATAAGCTATATCAAGGTCAACATTTCCACTTATTCCGTTGATAGTTCCTTTATCTGATTTCTGCCAAATCCCGCACGAAAC
>CALWJB010000045.1 GCA_944380895.1 uncultured Clostridia bacterium
AATGAGTGATAGCGATAAATGTCCGAGGATACCCATAGGGATAGGCGAAAAGCATAATTCTGCATGGGATTTGGCAGATTGGGTACTGTCAAAATTTTCAAAAATAGAAATGGATGCATTAAATGAGTCACTTTGTTATGTCTATAATGCCGTGGAGATGATCGTTGGAGGAGAAATCGAATCTGCAATGAATAAATTTAATTGAAAAGTTAGGTGAAAAATAAGTGTTTCAATTTTATTAATTGGAATATTGTCTGAATGAAGAAGAGATTAGATATGTTGGTATTTGAAAAAGGTTTTGCCGAAAGCAGAGAAAAGGCTAAAACTTTAATAATGGAAGGATTGGTTTATGTAGATAATCAAAAATCAGACAAACCCGGAACTTCGTATAGTGAAAAATGTAATATTGAAGTTCGTGATAATCGTTTGAGATACGTAAGTCGAGGCGGTCTGAAGCTTGAAAGAGCTATTGAAAGCTTTGATATAAACATAAAAGGTGCTGTTTGCATGGACGTAGGTGCTTCAACAGGCGGATTTACGGATTGTATGTTAAAAAACGGTGCCGAAAAGGTTTATTGCATAGATGTGGGTTATGGTCAGCTTGATTGGAAACTTAGAAACAATCCTAAAGTTGTGAATCTTGAGCGCATGAATATACGCCATATTGATAAATCTTTGATAAAAGATACAGTGAATTTTTTTTCGGTTGATGTTTCTTTTATTTCACTTTGTTTGGTTTTGCCCGTTGTGCGCGGCATCATAGAGAGCGGTGCTTTGGGGGTATGCCTCATAAAACCTCAGTTTGAAGCCGGACGAGAAAAAGTGGGGAAAAAGGGTGTTGTGAGAGATAAAGAGGTTCATGTCAAGGTAATAGAGAAGATATGTAATTTTTGTGCCAATAATGGTTTTTCTGTTCTGGGCCTCGATTACTCGCCCATAAAAGGACCCGAAGGAAATATTGAGTACTTGGTTTTGATTAAAAAATCGGATAATGCCTACATCGATGAACCTGTTGATATTGAAAGCATTGTTGAACTCTCGCACGAAAAGTTATAGATGTTTGGAATGATTTGATTGAATATTGCGCTTCTTAGTAAACACTTTAAAAATGATGTTCTTGATATAATGAAGTGTATAATATCAGAGATTTCAGGTTATGATTGCAGCACTTTAATGCTGTCATGTTCATCGAGATATTTTGACAATTCCAAAATTATTTTTTTTGACGATATAAATGCGCTGATAAAAAAAAGTGATGTTGTTTTTGTAGTCGGCGGAGACGGGACTATAATTCACTGTGCCAAAAAAGCTGCAAATTTTGGTAAACCTGTGCTTGGCATAAATGGAGGCAATCTGGGATTTTTGGCAACTTGCGAAAAATATGATATGCTAAAGATACGTCAAGTTATTTTGAAAGACTATTCAGTAGAAGAACGATTGATGTTAGAAGCACAGTGGGGCAATAGACGTTTTACAGCGCTTAACGATATTGTTATAAATAGAGATACAGGAGCTTCGGTTTTGAAGTATAGCGTTTCGAGAAATGAAAATTTGATATGCAGCTATAGTGCTGACGGAATAATTTTTGCCACTCCAACAGGATCTACAGCGTACTCTCTTTCTGCGGGCGGTCCTGTTGTAGATAAAAATCTTGAGTGCATAGTTGCAACTCCAATTTGTCCGCATACGCTTTCTTCACGCAGTATGGTTTTAGGTGCGGATGGAGAATTGAGTTTGAATATTCATAATATTCAAAACAAAAATAACAAATTTTTTATAAGCGTGGACGGTGAGACGTTTAAACAAAACTTGGGCGAAAAAGAAATTCTTAAAATTAGAAAATCAAAACTTAGAGTTAAGTTTATCGAGACTGAAAGCTGTAATTTTTATGATAAAATAAATAAAAAATTAATTAATAATGCGACCATAAATTTATAAAAGGAGTGTGCCGCTATGGAGGTACCTGTTGAAGTTTCTGCAAGACATGTCCATCTTTCGGAGAAAGATATAAAAAAGCTTTTTGGCAGTGATTATAAGCTTACCCACAAAAGAAATCTTTCACAACCGGATCAATTTTTGTGCGAAGAGAGAGTGGAACTTATAGGTCCAAAAGGAATTTTTGAATCAGTTGCAATTTTAAGTCCGGCGCGCAGTCAAACTCAAGTTGAAATTTCAATCACGGATTCGAGAAAATTGGGAATAGAACCGTTTATCCGAGAATCAGGAGATTTAAACGGTACTGCAGGTTGTGTTTTGCGTGGCCCAAATGGTGAAACTAAGATTGAAAACGGAGTTATAATCGCAAAAAGACACATTCACATGTGCACGCTTGATGCTAAGAAAATAGGAACTGAAAATGGTCAAATATGCAAGGTGAAAATCAAAACGGACAGTCGTGCTTTAATTTTTGATGATGTTGTAGTACGTGTAAACGATAATTTTGCTTTGGCTATGCATATAGATACAGATGAAGGAAATTCAGCAAATTGGAATATAGGTGTTAAGGGTACTATTATTTTATAGTTATATTTCATGATATTTTTTAATTTAAACATCAGATATTATTAAAGCGCACGAAGTTTTGTTTAAGTTGTAATTTATTGTTGATTTAATATAATAAGTAATGTTATTATTTGAATTGTGGTAGTTGTACTATTTATCGTGATCATTTTGAGAGTATAATGTTAAAAGGAGAAAATAGTGGAATTTATTCACAAAACCGTTCTGCTTGGTGAGACACTTGAATATTTGTCTGTGATTCCCGATGGCGTATATGTAGACGGTACGGCAGGTGGAGGAGGACTTTCACTTGAGATAGCTAAGAGACTGAGTTCTAAAGGAAGACTTATATGTATAGATCAAGATCCAGATGCTGTTTCAGTTTGCAAAAAGCGTTTAAGGCGCTTTAACAATGTGGAGTTTATTCAAGATAATTTTGCAAATATCAGTTCGGTAGTACATAATTTGGGCATTGATTTAGTTGATGGAATCGTGTTCGATATAGGCGTATCTTCTTATCAGCTTGATGAAGCTTCAAGAGGTTTTTCCTATAAAAAAGAGGCTAAGCTTGATATGAGAATGAGCAAATCCGGGATATCTGCATACGACGTGGTTAATAATTTTGATGCACAAGAACTTAAAAATATAATAAGCAGATATGGTGAAGAGCGTTTTGCGGGTAAGATTGCGCAAGCGATAGTTAATTTCAGAAGCAAGAAGCCTATTGAAACAACGACTTGTTTATCAGAAATTGTTGCCGAAGCAATACCATGCATTGCAAGGAGAACGGGTGGTCACCCTGCCAAAAGGACATTTCAAGCTATTAGGATTTTTGTAAATGATGAGCTCGAAAATCTCTCGCGGGGACTGAGCGGTGCATTTGATTTACTACGTAGCGGAGGCAGACTTGTTGTGATAACTTTTCACTCACTTGAAGATCGTATTGTTAAAAATCAAATGAAAGAATGGACTAAAGCGTGTGTTTGTCCGACAGATTTTCCAATTTGTGTGTGTGGAAATCACCCCAAAGCAAAGTTGAGTTGTAGGAAGGCTGTAGTTCCGTCAAAAAAAGAGCTGGAAAGCAATATGAGAAGTAGGAGCGCAAAGTTGCGCGTAATTGAAAAGCTATAATTATAAAAGAGGGAAATTGTAGAAATGTATAACAGAAATACTGCGCATGATTTTGAAGTTTTAGAGAGACAAAAAAGAAAAGGACGTGTAGTAGAACTTCCTGGTCATTTGGCAAGAAAAAAAGAAAAGCTTAAATCCAAGAAAACATTTCTCGTGGCCGTATTTTCGGCTTTTATGGTTTCATCTGCGGTTGTATCGGCATTTCTTATGAGTCAGGTCGTGCTTACGGAAATTACAGATCAAACCGAAAAAGCATCTAAAGTGCTCGATGAGTGTGAAAATTCTAACACTCAGCTTCGTATGCAGATAGAAGCTCAGGGAGCATCTAAAGCGTTAGATGGAGGATACGTACACAGCGAATTGGTTAAAATCCCCAAAGAAACTTTTGCAGAAACACACTAAGTTTTTTATACATATTTTTTGTAAAATGTAGCTATGCCGTAGAATTTATGGTGTAGTTATTTTGTTTGTGTTTTTTAATAAAAATATTAATAGCCTGTTGTATTTAAATTTTTTTTATGGTATAATGGGCCCATAATTTAAAGAAAGGATGTTGAATTTTGAAATTTATGGACGCAAAAAAAATGTTTTCTGCGGGGCTTGCATTAAGCACCCTGCTTTCTGGCACCGTAAGTGCAGAAAGCAATATGAATACTAAAGTAACCACTAATGCTGGTAGTAGGTGGAATAAAGAGAAAGTAAAAGTTTTTTTAAAAAAATCTGTTCCATATGTTGCTGTTGGAGTTCCATCAGCCGCATTGTTGATAGGTTTGGCAGCGTATGCGTATAAGACGAATTCGAATGAAAAAAATGTTCAGCAACCAAATAGTAACCCTCAACCAAATGCAGATGCTAATTCAGTCCAATCTCAGTCGACTCACGCCCCCGTTCCTAGAACTTTATCTTCGTCAGATATTGACAAATATGAGCAAGAAGGTATGTTGCCGGGGATTAAGTTATGGAAAGTCAATAATTCGTGGTTATCGTTAATAAGAAGAAATTTTTTCTATTTTTATACGATCACTGATTTACCCTCGGCAAAACGCTACTTTTGTTGTTTAGGTATCAAACCAGGGGAGAGAGAAATTATACTTAAATGGCAAAACCACAGCATTTGTGAACAAGATTTTGATAAGATATTTGGAAATGGGTCTGCGTTTAGAAATGCGATAGTAAGGTTAAAAGATCAAGAAAAAATTGAAGATTATTCGCAAAAATCGTCAAATCAAATTAAAAACATTAAACAAAGTGGAATTCCTGTTCTACAACCAGGAATGAATGGTTATTGTGATATGATAAATTTAAGAAATCAGGAAGCTTGTAAGCATATAAACGAAAAATTAAATGTTACTGATACTGATAGTGTTGCGAAGACGCCTAATAAGGCATTGATGCCCAAGAGTAGCTCTGAGGAGAAAAGCACTCAAAAAGACACTCAACAAGGCACTCAAAGCGCTCAAAAAGGCACTCAAAATAATAAAGATGTACTGGTTAGTATTGTGCACGGCGATGATGCATGCGGAAGTACCGGAATGAACCATGTTCGTGAAAGTTTAACAGGCGAATTACAAAGCCAATTGGGAATAGGCTGTTTGCCAGGATTTCGATTTTATCGTTATAAGCCATCCGGATTTATTCCTCATGGTACACGTCATTGCTATATTATTACTGACTACAAATTAGCTAAAGCAACACTTGGTGGTATTGATGATACGGAGTGGAGAAAAATTGTTTTATATCAAAATAGGTGGCTAAGTAAGAAAGATAAAAAAGGCTGGTCATTTGAGAATATATTCGGATTTAAAGAAGGTACATTTGGGGGATATTTTAATAAAATAACCCAAGTAGATGTTGAAAAACGCCAGGGCAGCGAAACACTTTTAAGTGATCGTGCAGGTAAGGGCAATTGGGGTGATTCTGTGTTTAGTAAAAATAGTAAGGAATTAGAAGTCGCAAATAGAGTGTTATTAGATGAAGCTATGCGTTGTATAACATTAAAATCAACAGATTATGATTCGTTTATTCAAAAAATTAAAGAAATTGAAAAAATTTTCATTAAATAATTCAACTAGTTTATTTAATGAATTAAAATTATAAAAATTTAAAATTGCTAGACCTAGAATCGTTTTTCTCTCTCCAGACATCAGATAACTGGCTTTTTGCCCTACCTTCTATCGAAATATTTTGACGGATTAGCATTTATATATTACGCAGAATCAAAAAATATTTAGTTTAGAAAATTTAATAAAGGAACTTAAGTTTGAATTATTTTTCGCAGTGTATGTTGATTCTTAATGTTGTTTTAATCTTCTTTTGAAACACGTAAATATTTTTATCCTTTTAAAATAATATCGTAATGTAAAATTTAAGTTTTATTAATTTTTGCTTATTTTTTTAAAACTAAACTTAGCATATATGAAACATTTTGTGTAGTGAATTTTTCCATAATGTGATATAATCAAATGATGAAATAATTTGATTTTGGAGGATTGTATTTATGAGCAAAAACAAATTTTATGTTACAACGCCTATATATTACCCTTCGGGTATTCCACACATAGGTACGAGTTATACTACGATTGCAGCCGATGTCGTTGCAAGATACAAACGTTTGCAGGGCTATGATGTTATGTTTACAACAGGTACGGACGAACATGGGCAAAAAATTGAAACCAGTGCTTTAAAGGAAGGTAAATTACCCCAAAAATATGTTGACGAAATTGTTGAACATTTTAAAAATTTGTGGAATCTTTTGGGAATATCTTATAATAAATTTGTTCGTACTACAGATCTATCACATAAAAAATCTGTACAAAAAATATTTAAAAAATTATATAATAGTGGCAAAATTTATAAAGGTAAATATAAAGGATGGTACTGTACCCCTGATGAGGCGTTCTTTACCGATACTCAGCTTGTAGACGGCAAATGTCCCGATTGTGGTCGTGAAGTAACGTGGGCTGAGGAAGAGGCTTATTTCTTTAAACTTTCCGAATACGCCGATAAGCTTCTCGAATATTATGAAAATCACCCTAATTTTATTCAACCTGAAAGCCGTAAAAACGAAATGATACAGTTTATAAAAAGCGGACTTGACGATTTGTGTGTTAGCAGAACAAGCTTTAACTGGGGTATTCCTGTTGATTTTGACGATAAGCATATCGTATATGTGTGGCTTGACGCTCTTACGAATTATATCACTTCCCAGGGCTATGCTTCCGATAACGAGACGGACTTTTATAAATATTGGCCTGCGGATGTACATTTTGTGGGTAAAGAGATACTCAGATTTCATGTTATAATTTGGCCTGCAATTTTGATGGCGCTGGGACTACCGCTCCCAAAACAAGTTTTTGCTCATGGTTGGATACTATTTGGCGATGGAAGTAAGATGTCCAAATCTCGCGGAAATATTATTGATCCTGTTATTTTATCTGAACGTTATGGCGTCGATGCTTTAAGGTATTTTTTAATGCGAGAGTTTTCATTTAGCTCAGATGGGATATTTACAAATGAAGCACTTATAAACAGAATAAATTTTGATCTAGCTAATGATCTCGGTAATCTTCTTTCGCGCACAGTTGCTATGGTTGATAAATATTTCGGCAAAGCACTTCCCGAGAGCCAAAAAGAAGGCGCTATTGATAATGAGCTAATTAATTTTGCTATAAACCTCAGAAAAGAATATGAAATTAAAATGGATAATTATAAATTTTCATCGGCGCTTTCGAATGTATGGTTGCTTATCTCAAAATGTAATAAATATATTGATGAAACAATGCCATGGAAGTTAAGCAAAGATCCAAATAAGAAAGATCGACTTGCAAGAGTTATGTATAATCTTTGTGAATGTTTGAGAATAATTTCTATTCTTATTACGCCTTTTATGCCCGATACTTCCAAGAAAATTCAAGATCAAATCGGCGCGCATAAACATAAATGCACGTGGAAATTGGCATCGGAATGGGGAATTTTACCATACAATTTAGAGATTCAAAAAGGTGATTCTCTGTTCCCGCGAATAGATGTGAAAAAAGAGCTGGAGGAGCTAAATAAAATGGTTGAAAATAACGCGAAAATAGCTGCGAATGAATTCAAAGCCAAAAATGAAGAAGCAGCAGAAAACGTGGTAAGGCTTATCGACATAGAAGATTTTGCAAAGATAAAGCTTATTGCTGCGAAAATAATTGAATGTGAACCTATTAAAAAATCAAAAAAGCTTCTCAAGTTGACAGTAGATGACGGTCAAGGTGAAAGGACAGTTGTTTCAGGTATTTCACAGTATTATACGCCTGAGGAATTAATTGGCAAAAGTATCATATTGGTTTCGAACCTTAAACCTGCAAAACTTTGTGGCGTAGAGAGCAACGGAATGATTTTGGCAGCAACGTGTCCCGAAAATAAAGTGAAGGTAATTTTCGTCGATGAAGAGATTCCGGCAGGCAGTAAAATTTGCTGATAAGAAGGTGATTTTGTGTGCAATATATTTGAAACACATGCTCATTATGACGACAAGGCTTTTGATGAAGACAGAGAACAAATTTTAGAAAAATTGCCTGAGCAAGGTGTCTGCGCGGTCATAACAGCCGGTGCTGATTTGAAGTCTTCGGCTGCAGCTGTGGAGATTGCCGAGAAATATCCGTACATTTATGCAGCGATTGGAGTTCATCCAGAAAACATCACAGAAGATTTCGATATAAAATTTTTGGCAAAATTAGAAAATTTTATAAAAAATAATAAAAAAATAGTTGCGATAGGAGAAATCGGATTAGATTATCATTTTCGTAACGATAACAAGCACATTCAGAAAGAAATTTTTTTAAAGCAAATAGAACTTGCAAATAAATATAATTTTCCGATTTTGGTGCACGACAGAGAGGCGCACCACGATACCATGGAAATACTTAAAAAATTCATTCCAAAAGGTATTGTACATTGTTTTTCAGGCAGCGTGGAGATGGCAAAAGAAGTCGTAAAGCTCGGAATGTATTTGGGTATAGGCGGAGTAGTTACATTTAAGAACGCAAAAACTATTGTTGATGTTGTTCACGAAATGCCGCTCGAAGTTATGGTATTGGAAACGGACGCTCCTTATATGGCGCCCGTACCGCTTAGAGGCAAACGATGTGATTCGTCTATGATAAAATATACAGCCGAAAAAATTGCAAAAATTAAAAATATTGATGTTCAAAAGGTTTATGATATTACAAAATCAAACGCAATGAAGTTATTTAAGATCGGATAAGGAGTCGTTTATGTTTAGAATTGGACATGGTTACGATGTCCATAAGCTTGTAAAAGGTCGAAATTTAATTTTAGGAGGAGTGAAAATCCCCTACGAAAATGGATTATTGGGGCACTCTGATGCTGACGTTTTGTTGCATGCTATTATGGATTCGCTTTTGGGAGCAGCTGCTTTGGGTGATATTGGTAAGTGGTTTCCGGATACCGACGAAAAATTTAAAGACGCAAAAAGCACGAATCTCCTGTGTGAAGTTTGCAAAATTATTTATAACAATGGTTTTACGATTCAAAATATTGATGCGACTATTTTGGCCGAGAAACCTAAGTTAAGATCGTATATAGAAAGTATGCGGAAAAATATTGCAGGTTGTTGTGGACTGAATATCGAGCAAGTGAGCATCAAGGCGACTACCGAAGAAGGACTTGGATTTACGGGAAGAAAAGAAGGTATTGCGGTACATGCGGTTTGTTTGATTTCAAAATAAAATTTAAAATTATGGCCTTTTTGATTTTTTAGGTTAAGCTTTTATCAATTTATTATATTTTTTCATACTATACTAGTGGCGAATGATTTTCAGATATTTAAAAATCGCAGTTATAAATTTATGCCAAAAGATAGGAGGTAAAAATATGATATATTTTGATAATTCGGCAACAACATTTCCGAAACCGCAATCGGTGATAAGTGCGGTGCTTACGGCAGTGAAAAAATTCGGTGCAAATCCCGGAAGAAGTGGACATACGATGTCTCGTGAATCGGGGAAGCTTATAGAAAGTTGTCGTCAGACAGCGATGAATATGTTCGGAGCGAATGCACCTGCAAATGTCGTTTTTACGCTGAACTGTACTATGGCGATTAATATTGTTATAAAGGGGCTTCTCAAAAAAGGTGATCATGTTGTTACTTCTTGCATTGAACACAATGCTGTTATGCGACCTCTTAACAAACTTGAAAAGGAAGGCGTTATAACATATACAAAAGCTAAAGTTTATCCGTGTGATAACGATAAAACCGTTGATTCCTTCAGAAAGTCGATTAATTCCAAAACGGCACTTATAATTACTACTCATGCATCGAATGTCTGGGGAATAAGAATGCCTATTGAAAGAATTGCAGCGCTAAGCAAAATTTATGGAATACCGATTCTTGTTGATGGAGCTCAGACTGCTGGCGTAACTCCTATTAATATAAAAAAATCAGGGATAGATTATCTTGCTTTGGCGGGACATAAGGGCTTATACGGACCCATGGGAACCGGTATGCTCATCACAAACAGGGGAAAGGAAATTGATACCATAATTGAAGGCGGAACAGGTACGAGCTCAATGATACTTTGCCAGCCAAAAGAAATGCCACAAAAATTTGAAAGCGGTACACCAAATCTTGTTGGTATTTGCGGACTTAAAGCAGGTATGGATTTCGTAAATTCAAGAGGAATCGAAAATATATCTCGGCACGAAATGCAGATCGTAACACATCTTTATGAAAATATGCAAAAAATTAATAGGCTTAAGCTTTATATGCCGCGTCCGACAGCAGAATATTTTGTTCCTCTCATAAGCTTTAATTTTGAAGATAAAATAAGTGATGAAGTAGGTAGATTTTTAGACTTAAACGGTATAGAAGTGCGAACGGGTTTGCACTGCTCACCGAGTGCGCATGAATTTATGGGTACATCTAAGCAAGGAGTTGTAAGAATCAGTCCTTCTGTTTTCAGCACGATTCAAGAAGCCGACAAACTCATTGATATGCTTAAAATATACTCCAAAAAAATTTAAGAAATTTTAGTACTTTAAGTTTTTATAGAATAAATGTAAGGCTGTGCTTTTCAATCGAAACAAAATATGATAAAATTATAAGTATCGGAAAACTCGCCGGTACTTATGTTTTAATTTTTTGAAATTGGAGAAAATTTATATGGAGTTTTTGTCTGCCTCCTGGATGTCTTTTTTGAGTTTGATAAGAACATTTAATGTATATGATTTTTTTGATATAGCAATAGTTGCATTTCTTATCTATGGTCTTATAAAGCTCGTTCGTGAATCTCGCGCAGGACAACTTGTAAAAGGTATCGCAATAATTTTGGTTGCATATTTTTTGGCGTATCAGCTAAACTTCAGAATGCTTTCTTCTTTGCTTAATAATTTTTTTCAGTTCAGCGTCTTCGGACTTTTAATCGTATTTCAGCCCGAACTCAGACAAGCTCTTGAAAAGCTTGGAAGAAGCAGTTTGGGTGAATATTGGTCCGCAAATTACATAAAAAAAGATAAAAATGCTTATGATACTTTGTATTCAGAAATAATAGAAGTTGCAAAAGAATCCGTACTTTCTTTGAGTGAAGAGAAGATGGGAGCTTTGATGGTTTTTGAGCGTAAAACAAAGCTCGGAGATATCATCAGTACAGGAACAATTATAAAATCTAAACCATCTGTTCCGCTTATCTGTAATATATTTTATAACAAAGCGCCGCTACATGACGGAGCGCTGGTTATAAGGGACGGTGTTTTATATGCAGGCGGATGTATTTTGCCGCTAACCAAAAACAGTCGTCTTAATATAAATCTTGGCACCAGACATAGAGCCGCACTCGGAATGAGTGAAAATTCAGACGCGGTTGTGGTAGTTGTCTCAGAAGAGACGGGTGCTGTTTCAATAGCGGTAAACGGTATTTTAACAACATACGATGATTTTGAGGTTTTCAAAAAAGATTTAAAGTATTATCTTTTGGGCATAAAAAGTGAAAAAATTCAAAATAAATAAGGATTGGAGAAACCTAATTTTTATGATAAAGAAAGTAAAACTTGATAAAATGTTTTGGAAACGTCAATTTAACAAAATAAGAAATATACGTATGGGAAAATTGTTTTATAACAATAAATTTGCCGCGATTTTTTCTGTTTTTGCTTCGTTTATAACGTGGATTGTTGTTTCATCGTACGACAGCGATATAGTTCCCGTGACGATTTCCGATATTCCCGTAGAGATACCGATTTCCGAGAGCGCCAAACAAGACGGACTCAGAATTTTTAGTGGTCATAATATAACTGCACGTGTTGAAATTACGGGAAATCGTATTATAGTAGGACAAGTCACTAAAGACAACATCCAAATAACGGCACCTCAAGCCGTTAGCACGATTATGTCACCAGGCAACTATACCCTGGAGCTTTCGGCAAAAAAAGTAGGCGTACTTCAGGATTATAATATCGTTTCGGGAGTCAAGCCTTCGGTTATAACCGTTATGGTTGACAGATACAGAGAAGCAGAGTTCGAAATAGAACCCGATATTGATTTTATTTCCAAACCGGGATATTTTGTTGGCAATACAGTTCTTTCAACACCTAAGGTTACTGTTTCCGGACCTGAAACAGAGATTTCAAAAATCAAAAAAGTTGCGGTGAAGTCTTCCGTACCGGGCCAAATAAGCTCCACCGTACATCTCAGGTTGCCTTTAATTATGTATGATTCTTACGGACAACCTATTTCCAGTGAAACGATTACGAGTAGCGTCAATGAAGTTGAAGCAACAATTCCGATTTTAATGCAAAAAGAAATTGAGATATCTCCTAACTTCAGTAATTCGCCGGAAAACATTGATTTTAAAAGCGGTACCTACAAAGATTGTGTTCGTGTGGCTCCGTCAAAAATTATAGTTGCAGGCCCCGATTACATAGTTTCGGATCTAAAGAGAATAGAACTTGACAGTATTGATTTAAATAGCGTCAATCTGGATAAGAACAAGTTTACCATGCCGATAAATTTACCGCAGAATTGTAGGAGCTTAAATAATATTTATTCGGCAGATGTAACAATTAATATGTCTGGGTTTCGCGAAAAAATTTTACAAATAAAAGATTTCGAGTTTTTGAATCTACCGCAAAACAAAAGCGCCGAAGTATATAATGGTGAGATAAGCGCTACGGTTTTGGCACCTCAGAACAAAATAGGTCTGATAAAACCTTCTGACATAGTTGCAAGTATCGATTGTGAAGGACTTGATTCGGTAGGTTCATTGGAACTTCCCGTAAGTTTTAGAATATTAAATCATGGTGATGCATGGATTTATGGCAAATACTATGTTAATGTTAATATAAAAAATTGAATTTTAGGACGGAGAACTTTTAATGGACAGACGTACTTCAAGAGAACAAGCATTTATATTTTTGTTTGAAAGCACATTTGATATAAATTCACCCGAAGAAATAATAGAGAACGCAAAGATTGCCCGGGAAGAGAAAGCGAGCAAATTTGCCAAAAGTCTTTTTTGCGGCGTGCTTGAACATATTAAACAAATAGATAAAGTGATAGACAAACATCTTATGGGATGGAAACGTGAACGGATTTCTCGTACAGCACTCACTGTTTTGAGAATTGCCATTTACGAAATCATGTTTGAAAAAGATACACCTAATAAAGTTGTGGCGAATGAGGCAGTAGAGCTTAGCAAAAAGTACAGTACCAAAGAAGAATCAGCGTATATTAACGGTATTTTGGGTTCGATTATTGAAAAATCAGAGACTGCGAATTAATAAAATTTCTTGGAGGGCAATTGGTAGTGCAAAGCGCAAATATAATTACTGTTTCGCAGCTGAATAATTATATAAAAGCTACGTTAGATCAAGATGAAAATTTAAAAAATTTATATATAAGCGGAGAAATATCAAATTTTAAGAGACATTATCCCAGTGGGCACTTATATTTTTCCTTGAAAGATAAAAATTCTGTAATCAGGGCGGTAATGTTTTCTTCGAATGCCAAAAACTTGTTGTTTGAGCCGAGTGATGGCATGAATGTTCTGGTTTGCGGAAGAGTTTCATGTTATGAAGTATCGGGTCAATATCAGGTATATGTAGAAAAAATTCATCCTGATGGAATAGGTTCAGTATATCTTGCCTTTGAGAAGTTAAAAATGAAACTTGCTGAAGAAGGTCTTTTTGACGAAAGATTAAAAAAACCGCTCCCAAAATTTCCAAGATGTATAGGTGTAGCCACATCAAGAACCGGTGCTGTAATTTATGATATAAAAACAGTTGCCGCAAAAAGATATCCACTTTGCGAGATAATGCTTTATCCTGTGGAAGTACAAGGCGAAAAGGCCGAAAAAGAGATAGTCAGTGCTATTGAATATTTTAATAAAAAATCATGTGTAGATGTCATAATAGTAGGACGCGGCGGAGGTTCGATAGAGGACCTTTGGGCGTTTAATAAAGAATCTGTTGCAAGAGCGATAGCGTCGTCAAAAATACCGATAATTTCTGCGGTAGGGCACGAAACGGATTTTACGATATGCGATTTTATTTCCGACATACGTGCGGCAACGCCTTCAGCAGCGGCGGAAATTGCACTCCCTGATGCTTCTGCCGTAAAGAGTATGATAAATAATTTTGAAAAAAGAATAAAAGAATTGACGCATCAAAAGATATCGGATTGCGATTATTATTTAAGATCAGCGAAAAATGCTCTTAAGCTTTGTAATGTTTCTGCGGAGATAGATTTAAATCTTTTTAGAGTAGAGAAAATGTCAGAAAATTTAGAAAAATATTGCTTTTTTAGAATTGAAAATCTAAGAAATAAATATAAAATTTTAGAAAAACGTTTACATCTTTGTTCCGAGAAATCAATTTTAAAGCGTGGGTTTGCACGGCTTGTGAGTCCAGCAGATGGTAACAAAATAATATCAGTGATAAAAGATATCAATGAAGGCATGAGTATAGATATGTTACTGTTTGACGGAACTGTTCATTGTAAATTATCTGAAGTTGAGATAAGGAGGAATTAGAAGTGACTAAAAAAAAGATAACATTTGAACAACTACTTGAAAATCTGGAAAATATAGTATCTAAACTTGAAAGCGGGGAAGAAACTCTTGAATCGACTTTGAAGCTTTATGAAAAAGGTCTTGAAATAAGTGAAAATTGCAAAAATATTTTAGAACAAGCCAAACAAAAAATAACTGTTTGCAAAAGTAAAGATAAGCTGGTGTAAATTTGGATTTTAAAACTAAATTTGATGAATACGCGCTCGATTTCGAGCAATATATCAAAAATTATGCAAAATCTATGAATGGAGTGCACTCGGGTCTGCAAGAAGCTATGAATTATAGTCTTTTGTCGGGCGGTAAAAGAATTCGACCCATAATTATGCTGGCGTTTTGTGATCTCTTTGGCGGCGATAAAAATAATGTTTATCCGTTTGCCTGTGCGATTGAAATGATACACACATATTCCTTAATTCACGATGATTTACCATGTATGGATAACGACACTATGCGTCGTGGAAAACCGTGTAATCATATAGTTTTTGGTGAAGGTATGGCGCTTTTGGCAGGCGATGCGCTGATTACGCAGGCTTTTGAAATTGCAAGCGGTTTTAGGGTGCCTCAAAATTTGATTACTAATCAAATTAGAAGTATAAATATTTTGGCAGCGTGTGCGGGATCATCAGGGATGGTTTCGGGTCAGTGTCTCGACGTGTATATTGACAAAGAAAACCTTTCAGAAGAATATGTTATAAATATTTACAAGCTGAAAACTGCCGGATTATTTTGTGCTGCAACGTCTATCGGCGCGATTATGAGTAATGCCGATAACAGCCAGGTGAATAAGGCAAGGTATTACGGTGAAAAATTGGGAATAGCGTTTCAGTTGGTTGATGATATACTGGATAATGAGACGAAAATTTTACGTGTTTTTGAAAAGAAAACTCCAAGTGAATTTTTGAAAAAACTTACTTTTGATTTAAAACAAATTCTGGGAGAAATCGGTGGAGATAAAGAATTTTTAATCAATTTAACGGATTATTTAATCAAACGTACACACTAAATATAAAAGGAAGCTTACGAATTTTATGGATTTTATAAATTCAGATAACAATTATGAATATTTAAATAAAATAAAATCTCCGAAAGATTTGGAAAAGATAGATAACCTTGAAAAACTTTGTGCAGAAATAAGACACAAAATTTTAAGTATTGTTTCAAAAAATGGGGGACATCTGGCATCTAATTTGGGTGTAACGGAGCTTACTGTGGCGCTTCATAAAATTTTTTGCGATCCCGAAGACAGAATTATTTGGGATGTAAGTCATCAATGCTATGCTCACAAAATGCTTACGGGCAGATTTAGTAAAATAAATACTATTCGTCAAGATAACGGTATTTCCGGATTTACGAACAGAAAAGAAAGCGAGTATGATTCTTTTACTGAAGGACACAGCAGTACTTCTGTTTCGGCGGCTTTGGGAATTGCATATTCAAAGCAGATAAAAAAAGAGCCGGGATATGTTATTGCAGTTATAGGCGACGGTGCACTCAGTGGAGGGCTCGCTTATGAAGGAATTAACAATGTGGGGCGACTTAAACGTAATTTTATTCTTGTAATAAATGACAATAAAATGTCGATATCCAAAAATGTCGGAGCAGTTGCCAGATATTTAAACGCTGCGAGAATAAGGCCGTCATATATGAAAGCAAAGGATGCTTTGGAAAAAATTTTGAATAAAACATTTGTCGGAAAAAAAATTAATAATATTATACAAAAATCCAAATCAGCTGTCAAAAGGGTCATTTATAGAGATAATGTGCTTTCAGACATGGGGTTTGCGTACTATGGTCCTGTTGACGGGCATAATCTTGATGAACTTCAAAAAGCTTTTATCACTGCAAAATCTTTGAATAGACCGGTTGTTGTTCACGTGATAACTGAAAAAGGTAAGGGCTATAAATTTGCAGAAAGAAAACCAAAAGATTACCACTGTATCTCGGCATTTGACATAGCTACCGGTGAAAAGTTTTCAAAAAATATGGGAAAAACGTTTTCTCAAGAATTTGGACATGCAATTTGTAAACTTGGTGAGAGTAATCCAAAAATTTGTGCAATAACTGCGGCTATGGCGGAAGGAACTTGTTTGCAGGAATTTCGCTCAAAGTTCAAAAATAGATTTTTTGACGTTGGGATTGCCGAGGAACATGCGGTCACTTTTGCGGGCGGACTTTCTGCCGGAGGTATGATTCCCGTATTTGCGGTATATTCAACTTTTTTGCAAAGAGCTTACGACCAGATTTTGCACGATGTTGCTTTGCAGGAACTTGATATGATTTTGGCAGTTGACAGAGCAGGGTTTGTCGGTGAAGACGGAGAGACTCATCAAGGTATTTTTGACGTTCCGTTTTTAAGTACTATTCCGGGAACTAAAATTTTTTCACCAAGCTACATCGAAGAGCTTGAGCCAATGCTTAAAATCTGCACAGAAAGTAAAGGTATTTCCGTTATAAGATACCCTAAAGGAACAGAAGGATATAAACCGGAAAAGTTCAAATATACAGGCAATGATTTTGATTTTTACGGTTATAAAAAGGCAAATATATTGGTTGTCAGCTATGGAAGAATATTTTCTTCGGTTATGGCAGCAAGCGAACGTATGGCAAGCGTTGGAAAAAATTTATGCGTTTTAAAAATGAACGTTATAAAACCCCTGAATAAAGAGCTTGTTTCAGAGGCTATGAAGTTTGACAAAATAATATTTTTTGAAGAGAGCGCCAAATCGGGAAGTGTTTCCGAAAAATTTGGTGATATGCTCATTGAAAATGGTTTTAACGGCAAATATGAATCTGTGACCGCCGGAGATAAATTTATGAGTCACGCTTCAGTCAAATCTCAGCTTAAGAAATCGCATCTCAACACTGAAAATATTGTTAGAAAGCTTATGTTTATTTAGCTATTTTATTTGTGCGTGCCGTGAGTACCTTAGAAAATAAAATAAACTAAACTTTAGTATAAAAACCAATAGTTAATAAATTTAGTTCTAAAGCATACATTTAACCGAGGTGATATTCGGTTGAATACTGCTAAAATTATTAAAATGCTTGAATACTGCGGTATGTCTTATAAAAATACTCAACCTGAATCTTTTAATAAAATAATTTTTATTAATGACAAAATTACAGATGTTCAGTGCTTTTTGAGAATAAAAAACGATGAAATGACAATAACTTTCAGAGGCTCGGATTCCTGTAAAGACTGGATTGTAAATTCCAAATTTTGGAGTTCTGTGATTCCATACAATAACTATCATTCAAAAATAAGGGTCCACAGTGGTTTTATAAGTGCATACAAATCTAACAGCGTTAGAGGCAGAATTCAAAAAGAAGTTGAAAGAAACAATATAAGAAAAATCGTTTTGACGGGGCATTCCTATGGAGCGGCTTTGGCTATTTTATGTGCGGTTGATTTGGAATATAATTTTCCAAAAAACGATTATGAAGTGATAGTTTTTGGATGCCCGAGGGTAGGGAATAAGTATTTTCAAAAATCATATAATTTGAGAGTTTTCAAAACGCTCAGAGTTGAAAACGTAAATGACGTGGTTACTAAAGTGCCGTTTGCTTTTATGGGATATCGGCATGTGGGGGCTAGTCTTAAAATAGGAGAAAAAAATATATTTTCTCTCCCAAATATGCGCTCTCACACTCTGCAAAAATACTACCCCGGTATACTTAAAATATAGATTTTATTTACTGTTTTATTAATTTTACGCCACGGAAATTAAATAAAATTAAAAATTTTAAATCTTGATTCTTTTCAGATATTCTTCAAATGCTTTTTCATTTTTATTTTTTTGAGGATAATAGTACTTCACATTTTTAAGTTCGCTGGGTAGATACTGCTGATTTACCCAGTGATTTTTAAAATCGTGAGGATATTTATACTCAGGAATATCACTTTTTGCTTTTTCACTTGAATCGCAGTGAATATTTTGCAAGTGCCGTGGAATTTGATATATTTTACCATTTTTTACATCTTTGAGAGCAGTATTAATTGCTTTATACGCTGAATTTGATTTTGGCGATGCAGCTACCATTATAACGGCATCCGCAAGAGGTATGCGTGATTCGGGCATTCCAACTTGCAAGGCAATATCAACGCAAGATTTGACAATCGGAATAATTTGAGGATATGCAAGCCCCACATCTTCGCAAGCGCAAATCATAAGACGTCTGCAGACATTTGTAAGTTCGCCCACATCAAGGAGCCGCGCGAGATAATATATTGAAGCATCTATGTCGGAACCCCTAACTGACTTTTGAAATGCCGAAAGCAAATCAAAATGATCGTCACCTGTTTTATTGTAGCCAAAATACGAATTACCGTTTAGTAACTTGACTATTTTTTCGTAATTTAAATTTTTTGTATTTTGTTTTGTTTCAGAAGACAATAGGCATATTTCAAGCATATTTATGGCTTTTCGGACATCTCCGCTCGAAATTTTTGTGATAATATAAAGAGCTTTGTCGTCAAATTTGATTTTTACATTTTCTGATTCTTCAAAAATTTTTATAGCTCGCTTTAGTGCTTTTTTTATCTCTTCAGCTTCAACAGGTTTGAATTCAAATACGTGGCATCTGCTCAAAATAGCATTATATATGTAAAAATACGGATTTTCAGTTGTAGATGCAATTAGTGTTATTTTCCCGTTTTCCAAAAATTCAAGCAAAGACTGCTGCTGTTTTTTATTAAAATACTGAATTTCGTCAAGATAAAGAAGTACGCCGTTTGGTGTGACAATAGGATTTATAGACGTGACAATTTCTTTTATGTCTGAGAGGCTTGCGGTTGTGGCATTTAGTCTATATAGCTTTTTATTTGTTTTTTCGGAAATTATTTGTGCAACCGTTGTTTTTCCCGTACCCGGAGATCCATAAAATATCAAATTTGGAATTTCTCCTGAATCAATTATTTTTGCAAGTAAACCATCATTTCCAAGTATATGTTTTTGTCCAAATATTTCATTTAGATTTTTTGGTCTAATTTTTTGAGCAAGTGGTATATTCATAAAAATTTAATCTCCATTTTACTTTGCAATTATTCATAATTATATTATAATAAAAAGTGGCAAATAAATAAACATTTATTGCCGGATACAATTTTTAGAAAGGATGTAGAAATTATGGCAACATGGTTTGATTCATTTGTAGTTTGGATATCGGACCCTTGGAATTTTCTTTCAATTATGATGTCGGCGATTGCATTTGCGGGTACGATAATGAACGCGGAAAGAAATAAGTGGGGATTTGCATTTTGGCTTGTTTCTAATTTATATATGAGCATAAGATTCTTTACAATAGGAGAATATGCACAAGGCACACTGTTTTTTGCTTATTTCGGGCTTGCGATTCGTGGAGTGTTTGTGTGGACAAAAAAAGAAGAAAAAGATAAAAAAACTATTGAAGAAGCAACTGCAGCTGGAGTTATTGATTTAGAAAAGAACAGTTAAAATTTATCTAATTTATACCTTATGATAGGGATGGATTTGTAAATTATGAAATTGATTTTACATAGTTGTTGTGCACCATGCAGTATAAAATGTGTAGATACTCTGAGACAAGATGGAATAGAACCTACTGTTTTTTGGTACAACCCCAATATTCACCCTTTTACAGAATATAGAAATCGAAAGAACGCATTCTTAGGGTGGTCAAAAGAAGAAAATTTAGAATCTTTGATTAAAAATGAATACGGTCTTAGAAAGTTTATTGATAACGTTTATCCAAATTATAGCGGCAGATGTAGTTATTGCTATACGGTCCGATTGGAAGAAACCGCCAAAACAGCTAAGGAAAATGGTTTTACGCATTTTTCTACAACGCTTTTAATTAGCCCATATCAAAAACACGAAATGATTAAACATATAGGAGAAGAGATTTCTCATAAGTATGGTATTGGATTTTTGTATAGAGATTTTCGCCCTTATTTTAGAGATGGACAAAGGATAGCTCGTGAAAATGGGATATATATACAAAAATATTGTGGCTGCATTTTTAGCGAGGAAGAAAGATATTTAAAAATCAAAATTTAATGTCATAAAATTGTTGACTTAAATTTTATAATATGCTAGACTTAGTTCAGGTGTTGTTTTATATGCACTGGAGAGGTGTCCGAGTGGTTTAAGGAGCCGGTCTTGAAAACCGGTGATCCCCGCAAGGGGACCGTGGGTTCGAATCCCACTCTCTCCGCCAGTCTGGCAAAATTTAATAAATAATCGTGGAGAAGTACTCAAGTGGCTGAAGAGGCGCCCCTGCTAAGGGTGTAGGTCGAGTGATCGGCGCGAGGGTTCAAATCCCTCCTTCTCCGCCATAAGAACACTCCGTTTTATGGGGTGTAGTTTTTGTTTTGATCGTAAATATATCCGTTGTCACAGAGATTCGGACGTAAAAATGAACTCTCCAGTAGCGAAGAGTTCACAATGTTTGTTTGACGCTTATTTTACTAATATTCATTATGCCCTATTTTTTCTCGCTTTTACTCCACCAATTTTTTTTGTCTCCTGTTTTCTTTATCCATGCTGCCACAACCGAAAGCACCCCAAGGCCTCCCAAAGAAACGGCAGCGATGCCAATACCCAATCCTGCTTTACGAAAGACCTCGTATTTATCCACACCTCCGGAAATATAGCTAAGATCGTTTTCATCGAGTTTTTTACACACATCGGCAATTTCAGATATATTTTTAGCCAGATCTTCTATGTCACTGTCGCCGGCATTTATACCTTTCGATGCCAATAACTCTTTGACATCTGCACGGTTCTTACAATCCATTATACCAATACAAAAATTTCTATCCTCAATCATTTCTTTAGCGATATCTTCACCAACAGTTTTTTTCAAGTCGTTCATTGATATGCACTCCTCCCAAAAAAATAATTTTACGAACCCATTATAGCAAATAAAATAATTTTCGTCAAGGATTTTTATGAATTTTTAGATATACAAACTGCAATCGCAGTAATATCGTCATCATGGGTGCTTTTTCTGATATTTGTGGCGGCATCTATAATAGTTTTTACAAGATCTGAAATCGATAAAAAACGTCCCTCTATCAAAATTTCTTTTATCCAATCTTCGCCTATATCTGTAGCTCCGTCCGAAAACATTATTATTCGGTCTCCTTCATGCAAATTGAGGTTACGAAGCGGTGCTGATATATCTGTGAATATTCCTATGGGCAGCGAAGAAAGTTCCAATTTATTTACTTCACTTCCTCTCAAGATGTATGTAAATGGTGCGCCGGCTTTCATAAATTTAGCTTTTCCGCTGAACAAATTTAATGAAAATACATCCAAAGTGGAAATCGCCTCTTCATCGGAGTTCATAATGAGTGATGAATTTACCAGTTTAGCTGAGGAATCGAGTCCCATCCCTGCTTTGACAAAATTTTTCATAAGTTCCGAAGTAATCGCACCTTCTTTCGCGGCCGATTTTCCGGTACCCATTCCGTCACTTAAAATAATGTTGAAATTTCCAAATCCATCTTCAAATGCCTTAAAACTGTCTCCACAGACGCTGCTTCCGTTGCAGTGATGTTGTGCAATTTCAAAATCTACTTTATATTTTGTTTTTTCACACATACGAACCCTAAAGCTTTCGCCCATACCTATAGTAATGGGATCACAAAAATTTGTTTCTGCGATTTTCGATATTATGCTGCAAAATTTTTTATTTATCATATTTTTAAATCTATTTTGAAGTTCGATTTCTATCAATAATTTATCTTGAATATTTCTAAAGCAAGTAATACTGAGTGGATCAATACCGTAGCAAGATAAATTTTTGTTTATTTTTTCAGAAAGATTATCGTCAAAATTTTCGATTTCATTTATCTCAGTTGAAAGCTCTTCCAAAAAGGAACTCACTGCCGAAAGTTGTTGTCCCGCCGCGTTTCTTAGATCGCTGATATGTATTTTCTCTGATTCATTTTTTAAATTTTCTTGATAAAGACTATTTAAAACATTGATGATATCATTGCTTTTAAAACATATTTTAAGAAATTTATCTGAAAAAATATCATCATTATAAAGTTCGCCAAGCATCGCGTTATCTACGGCCAAATTTAGATTTTTTGAAATTTCTTTTTTAAATTCACTATAGCATCGACCACGCTCGGAACATGATTTGCATATACTTATTACGGCATCTTGATAACTGCTTTTTACATTTTTGCTGCTATTTCGAAAAACATTTCCAGAAATTTTGTTTATTATTTTTGGAACACCCAATAAAAATTTTGACGTAAAATCAAGTTTGCCAACAATACTATTCTTTAAATCACGTTTCGGAGAATTACTTTTTTGCAAAATCATATCCAGTTTTTTTATCCATTTTCTGGGAATGATTAAAAATATCAAAATTGCAAATATAGCTTCATACAGTCCCCCAACTATTTTGGTAGCATCACCAACTTGAAGTGAAAATAATAATTGCGTTACCAAAAAAGCAATCGATATGGAAATACGACCAAATCCACAACATAAACCGCTTATCATTCCGCTAAAGGTATACAGTCCCGAAATATGAGTAAACCCTGACGATGAAAAACAAAACACAGCACCAAGTGCCGCTCCAAAAATCAAGCTTCCGATTGTCCCAAACGAATATGAAGCAACTAATATGGTTGTTACGGCGGCAATTCGACCAATCGATATATTTCCGAATTTGATTCCTTCTGCGGAAAATAAAATCAATCCTATGCTAACTGCAATATATATTAACTCTTTATATGAAATTTTATGTACTGTTTTATTTAAAATAATTTTATGGCTTCTATCGAAAAAGTATGATGCAGTGGCAGCAATCAGCGATTCTACTGCGCTTACAAAAATAATACCTCCATTAAAACTTCCCGCGCAATTGACGGATATTCCCGTGATTAAAGACGAAAAAAATACTATGAGCGGTATATAAAAATTACTGTTTTTTATTTTTTTATAATCACTGAGTGTCCAACGCACAGCTACAATTGCTGCCAAAGAAGAAATATATCTCACACTTGTGGCCAAACGTAGCGGAAACAGATATCCACACGCTGCGCCTATGGTCATGGGCACAAAAAATTTTCCGGGTGCCGATGCCGAAAAAGATAGTCCAAAAGGATAGTAATGGCCAAAAATGCAGCCTTTAGAAACGAATATGCCTGCTATAAAGCACACAGCTTTAAAAAATAAAATTTTCATAGAATAACTTTTTGCAATCTCAAAAATTTTGTCCTTAGCCTTTAACGTAGTTTCTTTCAACTTCCATCTCTCCTAAAAAATTAATTTATTTAGTGCAACAATTAAATTTTATATCTTAGAAATGGAATTTTATTGTCAAAATGCGCTGTAATTTTTGAGGTATTTTTAAATTATTTTATTTTTTAGTGGTAAGTTATGCAACTTTTTTAAACTTGTGCTCACTTTAAATCAAAACAAATTAATTTTACTCAAATTTTGTTAGGTGTTATCAAAAATAATAATTCATTGTCTTAGTTAATTTATTTTTGGCTCTTTTTATGTGTCGTGAAACGCAAGAAATACTAATTCCGAGTTCATTTGCTATATCTCGCATTTTCATTCTCTCTCCGTAGTACATTCCTATGCATATTTTTTGCTTTTCGGTCAGCTCTCCTTTCATGACGTTCTTTAGCGATGATATCATTTTTTTATGTTTTAAATCTTCGCCGTCAAATTTACATTTTTTGTAGTTTTCCATGCTGAAAAGTGATTCCGTAAATTTATCTAGCGATAAATTTTTTTTCTGCACCTGTCTATCAACTCCTGTTTCCTCTTCAAATATTTTCCCGTATGAACCAGTTCCAAATACATTTTATATAACGTAGATATTCTGTCTTTAAACTGCAGATCCTCATCTGATTTTAAGTAAGGATACTGCTGTTTTAAAAATTTTATGTGGCTTTTTAAAATATTTGCTTCATTAAAGTACATTTGAGATAAAGGCTCATAGTTCATACTATACCTCCGTTATACACGTTTCGTGTAGTTAAACTTAAAAAAATAAAGCTCTAAAAATATTCGTATTTACTCCAGCCCCACTGCGCCTACAATATCTTACGAGAGAATGATATCACACAAAAATACACAAGTCAACAATTATTTATTTTTTTTAACATTATCAAACAAAATAAAACAATTATTTAAAAATATGTTAATTATACATTTATTGCATATTATCGCTATAAGTGATATAATAACTACACAATTTGGAGTTTGCGATAATACACACTAATTTTTGCTACAAAAAGCGGTAATAATACTATCTGTGGCAACTTGGCACGACATACCAATATTCGAAGAGGTGTTACAAATTAAACACAATCTTGCAAAAAAATTAAAAGAACTACGAAAAAAATCAGGACTTACTCAAGCACAGCTCGCCGATAAATTAGAAATCTCCGCATCAGCCGTCGGCATGTACGAACAGGGCAGAAGAGAACCCGATAACAAAACTTTATCTAAAATTTGCCGGATTTTGGATGCCAGTGGTAATTATGTTCTCGACCTGAACAGTGCTGAAGAAATGCACAATCAAAAAGCTGATATATATAATATTATTTCTGATTTTATCAAAAATTTGGAAAACGAAGAAAATTTGACATTTAACGGTGAACCCATAGATCCGAATGAAAAAAGAAAAATTACATCTGCACTTAAGGTGGCCACGGCAGTTACGCTTTCCGACATTGATAAAACTTTATAGTGATAACATTTTTAAAATCGCCGAATATAGTATATAAAAAAGAATTTTAAAACTTAAGTTTCAGCCACAACAATATACTACATTTCGGCGGTGATTATTTTTTATGTGCGGGTATAAAAAACAAGGCATCATATCGCTTGCCTTCGGGTTGGGACTTACACTTTCATTTTTGTTTCCGGAATCTTTGATTATCGCTGTTATATCCATAATCGTTATAACACTTTCGATAGCGCTTATAAAGTGCTGATTCTGATGAATTGGAGGGGAAAGTATGAAAGTAGTCGTAATAAAAAGTCCCGGTGTTCTAGGATTTTTTCTGAGAAAAATTTTTGGAATAAAGAAAGAACAAAAGTAAATCAGCAAACACAAAAAAGCCTCTACGAATTCATTTTCAAGGAGGCCTTAATTTTTTGTACAAAAACAGCAGCTTCAAAAATCACGATGTGAAATAATACAATTTTCCAAAGCAAATCTAAGCATTATTCCTATAATTTGATTACGGCTTCTACCCGTATCAAAAGATAGCCTGTCCAGTTCTTCTACGATATCGGATTTAACGCGAACTGAGAAAGTTTTATATCCATATTCACCCTTTGGCGGTCTGGCACTAATTTGAAGTTTTTTAGACATAATTTTCTCCTTTCACATAATATGTTACACGTTTTTACTCAAATATTATATGTTAAAGTTTATAACATCACAATAAACTACACATATCGAGTTGTTATATGGTACAAAATCCATTTATAGATATGCAAAAGTATATTTATTTGTTCAAAATTAACTAAATTTATAATTCGAATATTATCTACACACACATCTACACGCATTCATTTTTGTGTCAGGGTAAAATTTTTAAAAATTATCATTTTGAAATTTTGTTTTTCATTTCATACTTGTGTTTTGTGGCGTAGCCGCCGCGAATATGTCGTTGAGCCTTATTTATGGTCAGTATTTTTTTTACCGATCTATACAGTTCCAAATTTACATTTTTAAGCCGTTCTGAAACATCCTTATGTACCGTGGATTTGGAAACTCCAAAAACTTTTGCGGCTTTTCTGACCGTCGCTTTATTTTGAAATATGTATTCACCGAGCTTTACTGCTCTCTCCTCCAAAAACTCTTTCAAAATTATGTTCACTCCCATTTGATTTCTACAGATATAGAATTTATATGGGAGTTTTTCATTTGATATGATGATAAAAACAATTTTTTGTTATATTATTGGCGATGATTATGTTATATATAAGATTATATGACCGGTGAAAATACTGTTAATAAAAAAAGTGTGGTAAAAAACAAAATAATATAAAACTCACAAAATTTTCACACATTATACTCGCCTTCATCACACTTTTTCAAATCACTTTTTTCGTAAAACACAAAATAAAGCAAAAAACCGGCGCAATTGTTTGGCGTATGTAATCATAAGTGATGCCGTAAACTACACTCAGCTCAAAAAATACGAATTTCGCACAAAACGTGGGCAACGCATCTGAGACGCAGCTTTACACATGAAAATTTTGCTTGACATTATACTTTATATATGTTAGAATCATACTTACCTCTAGAAGGGGCTTATTTTTTGATGTTCACTCTTTGCCCTTGGAGGGAGGATAAACTATTCCGAAAAACCGGGAGGTGCCGCAAATGAGAGTAAAAGTAACACTAGCATGCACTGAGTGCAAGCAACGCAACTACGATACGACAAAAAATAAAAAGAACAATCCCGAGAGGATTGAAATGAAGAAGCACTGTCGTTTCTGTAGAAAACATACTCTGCATAAAGAAACAAAATAGTTTGAATTGGAGGCAAAACAATGGGCAAAAAAAAATCAGGTGTATTCTCAAAGATCAAAGGCTTTTTTGTAGACTGCAAAAATGAAATAAAAAAAATTGTTTGGCCAACTCAAAAAACCGTTTTAAAAAACACAGGGATTGTTCTCATGATGATTTTTATAATGGGAGTTTTTGTTGCAATTCTGGATACGGGACTTATGCAGCTTTTGGGACTTGTAATGTCAGTTTCAAATAAAATGACTTAAGTATAATTATCCGGAAGGAGCGTAACGATGTCTGAAGAAGCAAAATGGTATGTGGTACATACTTATTCGGGTTATGAAAACAAAGTGGCTTCAAACTTGGAAAAAGCTATAGAAAATCAAAATCTTGGCGATATGATCAGGGAAGTAAGGGTACCCACGGAAAAAGTTATTGAAATCAAAGACGGTAAAGAACGAGAAGTTGAAAGGAAGATTTTTCCGGGATATGTACTGGTAAAGATGGTTCTTAATGATAGATCATGGTATATAGTAAGAAACGTCAGAGGATGTACCGGATTTGTAGGTCCTTCAACCAAGCCCATTCCGCTTACCGAAGAAGAAGTTAAAAAACTTGGTGTGGAAGTTAAAACTGTAAAGCTTTCCTATAAAGTCGGGGAATCGGTGAAGGTTATTGACGGTCCGCTTAAAAATATGATTGGAACCGTGACTAAAATAGATACAAAAAACAAAACTGTAGAGGTTACGGTTTCTATGTTTGGACGCGAGACTCCTGCAGAATTGGAGCTTGGACAGATCGAACCCGCCGTGTAAAGTATGTATCTAAAATAATAAAATATTTAAAATTATTTTTAATAATTTATATCAAATTTTGGAGGTGCGAAAATTGGCTGAGAAAAAAGTCAACGCAATTGTAAAATTACAAATACCTGCCGGAAAAGCAACTCCGGCACCGCCTGTAGGTTCCGCGCTGGGCCCGCACGGTATAAATATAGCAATGTTCACAAAAGAGTTTAATGATCGTACAAAAGAGGATATGGGAATGATTATTCCTGTTGTCATCACGATTTATAATGATCGTTCGTTTACGTTCATCACAAAAACTCCACCTGCAGCAGTTCTTATTAAGAAAGCTATAGGTCTTGATAAGGCGTCAGGTGAGCCGAACAAAAATAAAGTTGGTAATATTACCAAAAAACAAATTGAAGAAATCGCAACAATTAAAATGCCCGATTTGAATGCGGTAAATATTGAAACAGCTATGAAAATGGTAGCCGGAACAGCCCGTAGCATGGGAGTAGTAGTCGTTGACTAATACTTTCAGAGGTGGGAGGAAAAAATCCGATTTACCACTAACAGGAGGAATATTATGAAACATGGTAAAAAATATAGTGAAAGTTTAAAGGCATATAATCAATCTAATCTTTATGACGCTAAAGAAGCTGTTGGAATTTGTGTTGCAACGGCTAAGGCGTCTTTTGATGAAACAATAGAACTTCATGTGCGTCTTGGCGTTGATTCACGTCATGCAGATCAACAGGTTCGCGGGGCACTCGTCCTTCCGCATGGAACCGGTAAAAATGTGAAGATTCTTGCAATTTGTAAGGGTGAAAACGAGAAACTTGCGAAAGAGGCCGGAGCGGATTTTGTTGGCGCTGAAGAAATGGCACAGAAAATTCAAAATGAAAATTGGATGGATTTCGACGTTCTGATTACAACTCCGGATATGATGGGTGTGGTCGGAAGACTTGGTAAAATACTTGGTCCGAGAGGGTTAATGCCAAATCCAAAAGCCGGGACGGTCACGACTGATATCGTTAAAGCCATTAAAGAAGCTAAAGCCGGTAAAATTGAATATCGTCTGGATAAGACTAACATTATTCACTGTCCAATTGGAAAAGCGTCGTTTGGTGCAGAGAAATTGTTTGAAAACTTTGATGCCCTCATAACTGCAATTGTAAGGGCTAAACCGGAAAGCAGTAAAGGTCAATATATCAGATCTTGCGTTGTATCATCAACAATGGGTCCGGGTATTAAAATTAATCCGAGCAAATTTGAGTCAATTTAGTTGTTGACAATTTGTTTCGTTTGTGATAGAATCTAATGAGTATGTTTCCGAAGACAGCAGGTTGCGTATGTTTAATTCCTGCCGAGGATTATCTGAATTTTGATTATTAATTTGTATTTTAATTATCAATTGTCGGGTTCCTTATATCTTCGGTGATATGCGGGAGGTCGGCAATTTTTTTATGGATGATGTTTATTTTAAAAAATGGAGGTGACTCAAAATTGCCAAGTGTTAAAGCTCTAGAACAAAAGAAAGCAGTAGTTAATTCAATTGCAGAGAAGCTTAAATCGTCATGTGCGGGAGTTTTAGTCAATTACCAAGGAATAAATGTAACTGATGATACGGCTCTCAGAAAAGAATTACGTGAAGCGGGCGTAGAATATATGGTCGCGAAGAATACACTTCTTAAAAGAGCGGCAGAAAGTGCAGAAATTTCCGGGTTGGAACCTTCACTTGAGGGTGCGACAGCTGTGGCTGTAAGCGAAAATGATTACGTTGCGGCATCAAGAATTTTGTGTAAATTTGCAGAAAGTCATGAGTTTTTTAAAATTAAATCAGGCTTTATTGATGGCAAAGTAATCAATTCTAAAGAAGTTAATAACCTTGCAAAGCTCCCTTCGAGAGAGGTTCTCATTGCCCAAGCTTTGGGAGGACTCAATGCACCTATTTCAGGATTTGCAAATGTGCTTAATGGTACGATTAGAGGTCTTGTAGTGGCGCTGAATGCTATCGCTCAGAAACAAAGCGCATAAAAAAATTAAATTTTAAAATCATTTATATTAAATGTGAAAATTTTTGGAGGTAAATTATAATGTCAGAAAAAATAACAAAATTAATCGAAGATGTAAAAACTTTAACAGTTCTCGAGCTTAGCGAACTCGTAAAAGCTCTTGAAGAAGAATTTGGAGTATCAGCAGCAGCTCCTATGGCAGTAGCAGCTGCGCCGACAGCAGCAGGAGCCGCTACGGCTGAAGAAAAAACAGAGTTTGACGTAGTACTTAAAGCAGCAGGCGACAATAAAATAAAGGTTGTTAAAGCTGTAAAAGATATTACAGGTCTTGGACTCAAAGAAGCCAAAGAAATGGTAGACGGAGCTCCCAAAACCATTAAAGAGAAAATAGCTAAAGATGCAGCTGAAGACATTAAAAAGCAACTTGAAGAACTCGGTGCAGAAGTCGAAGTTAAATAATTATTTATAACAAACATACCCCAGTTTAAGCTGGGGCTTGTTTTCTTTTGTGTAGAAATTACCAATACAATATTTTTGTTCTAAATTGTTTCAAACATCGTGTTAAAGATAATAAATTGATGAACTTAAAATAAAAATATTTGATAGCTTTCTTATCGAGGTACTCAACGATTAAACAAAAGCAGTTTTAAAATATTTATATCTTTTGAAACCAATATAAATTCACTAGTAATGTTTTCGTTTATTTAATGCTTATATTTGTTGCTATGCATTTCAGTATGACCATATAATCCATATTTATGAGAAATCGGATCTTCGAAAATAAAGTGTTTTAATGGGTTAAAAGTCAGAAACATATAAGAGCTTATTTCAATAAACAACAATATACAACTAAGATAGCTATATATAAATGGAAGTGAATTTAAATTAACAAAGTAGTTAAATATTAGCTGTGAACAAACAACTACTAAGTAAAAGCATACAATATCCACCCATAAAATTGCTTTTTTTGTAAATGCTGTATAAGTGTAAAACAAAAAAGGTATCAAAAAAATTATCATTAAAAGGCTTAAAGATTTAGCAATGAAATAATTAGCGTTTGTTCCGTAAATGTAACCATCATATAAACTCCATAAAATAGTTGGCGTCATGCAAATTTTAATATGTTCCCATGTGCTTTCATTGACTGCCGCAAAAATAGCTACAAATTTGTTATGACCGCTCATTTCATACATAAAATGTAGTAAAGTGCCGACTAAGGAAATCGTAATCATTCCAATATATAGCATCTCATCACTCCTCGTATTAGATTCAATATATTATAATTCTAAAAGATTACAATTATAACTTTTTGATATTTAAAATTTGTGAAAATTATTTCAATTTAATTTTTGTGCAAACATACCTAAATTTTAAATAATGAAAAGTACAAAACTTTTAAAGAAAAAACAATTGTGAAAGATAAATTCAAATATGAAACTTGAAATTCGCTAAACTACATTACAAAGCTTAAAATTGAATTCAAAAATTGGGCAAAGGTGGAAAAAAGTACCTGATGAGGTTACAAATTAAACGAAAATAGAAATTGAAAATTTTAAAAATGAAATAAATGAAAAATTATTTCAAAAATCCTTGTGAAACCTCTATTCAGAAAATATGTTTATATTACAATTCAAAACGAAAACTACACCCCATAAAACCAGAGCATTTTTATGGTACGGATGACTAATGGGGACCTGGAAGCTAAAAGTGCGGGTATAAACAAGAATAACTTCATTTATCTTTGTGCACGACTCGCATCCAAGTGCTACCCGGTACGGATGACTAATGGGGACCTGGAAACTAAAAGTGCGGGTATAAATAAAAATAACTTCATTTATCTTTGCGCGCAACTTGCATCCAGGTGCTACCTGGTCCGCCCGGAGGGACTCGAACCCCCGACCTTCAGAATCGGAATCTGCTGCGATATCCAGCTTCGCTACGGACGGTTAACATAAAATAAAAATACACCACAGCTCACGGATATTATACAACAAAAAAATATAATTATCAATATCCAATTATATATTAAAAAAACTTATGTTATTGAATAGTATTAAACTATACTGTATAATCCTAATTATTGTTACTGATGTGGAGGTATTATATGTGATTGATGTCCCAAAGATATACGCAAGCATGGTTTTTAATGATTCGGAAATGAAAAAAAGATTGCCTCAGAAAATTTATGAAAATTTGAGGAAAGCTATTGATGAAAACATAGCTCTAAGCCCTGAAATAGGCGAAGTGGTGGCTCAAGCTATGAAATCGTGGGCACTTGAGAAAGGTGCAACACATTTTACACATTGGTTTCAGCCAATGACGGAAGTTACAGCTGAAAAACATGATAGTTTTTTAAATTTTGATTCCGGAGGAAACGTAAAGATGAGTTTTTCGGGTAAGGAACTTATAAAAGGAGAATCCGATGCTTCAAGTTTTCCGTCGGGCGGATTGCGCGCCACCTTCGAAGCCAGAGGATATACTTCTTGGGACCCGACTTCTTATGCTTTTATAAAAAATAATTCACTTTATATTCCGACATTTTTCTGTTCATACAGCGGTGAAGTACTGGATAGAAAAACTCCGCTTTTAAAATCAATGTACGCGCTCAATAAGCAAGCGATGAGAATATTAAAAATATTAAAAAACAATAAAATACGCAAAGTAACGCCATATGTAGGAGCTGAACAGGAATATTTTCTTATTGATAAATCGGTGTATGAAAAGAGAAAAGATATAATTTTCTGTGGACGGACTCTATTTGGAGCAAAACCCGTTAAAGCTCAAGATCTTTATGATCATTATTTTGCATCACTGCGTCCAAGAGTAGCCGATTTTATGATAGATCTTGATAATGAACTCTGGAAACTCGGAGTACCGTCAAAAACAAAACATAACGAAGTTGCACCCGCGCAGCACGAAGTAGCTCAGATATACACTCGTTCCAATCTGGCTGCCGATCAAAATTATATACTTATGGAAACACTTAAAACAGTTGCAGAAAAGCATAATTTAGTTTGTCTTCTTAACGAAAAACCATTTAAATTCATTAATGGCAGCGGCAAACATAACAACTGGTCATTATCATCAGACGAGGGGATAAATCTTTTTGATCCCGGAAAATCACCTCGAGATAATATACAATTTTTGATATTTTTGTGTGCAATGATTAAAGCAGTTGATGAATATGCAGATCTGCTAAGAATTTCGGTTTCTTCACTCGGCAACGATGAACGTCTTGGGAGTCAAGAAGCTCCTCCTGTCGTTGTTTCAATGTACCTGGGTCCGGAAATAACAGATATACTCGAATCGATTGAAAGTGGAAAAATTTACACTCAAAAAGAAAGAGGAACATTTGAAATAGGCCTCAATGTTTTTCCGCGTTTCCCAAAAGATACGTCTGACAGAAACAGAACATCACCGTTTGCGTTTACCGGAAATAAATTTGAATTCAGAATGGTAGGTTCAAATCAGCCGATAGCTACTCCAAATATGATTTTAAATACGATTATGGCTCAGGCATTAAAAGAGTTTGCCGATGCCTTGGAAAAATCGAAAACTCCGATTGAATACTTGAATACTCTTCTTATTGACACAATAAAAAAGCATAAACGCATAATATTTAATGGCAACAGCTATTCGAAAGAATGGTTTGCAGAAGCTAAAAGGCGTGGGCTTCCAATTCATAGCACCGCAGTCGACGCACTTGAACATTTGCTTGATGAGAAAAATATTAAACTTTTTGATACTCATGGAGTACTTTCTCGAGCAGAGATACAGTCACGATACGAAATATATATGAAAAGCTACTGTAAATTGGCGCACATAGAAGCTCAGACTATGATTAGTATGATAAAAAGCGAAATATTGCCCGCCGTAAGTAAATATAATCATAAGCTGGCAAAGACTTTGGCTGTTAAAAATGGTCTTAATTTAAATTTGAATTCCAATTATGAATATAAAGTCATAAAAAATCTCTCTGATTTGTCGAGCAAACTCTGCGATGCGGTTTGTGAACTTTCTAAGCTTGAAAACAGTTGCTTTTGCACTGAAAATATTTCAGAGCGTGCACAAAAATATCGTGATTTGGTAGTTTGCCAGATGCGTAAAACAAGAGAAATCGTCGATAAAATCGAAGTCGAAATGCCTAAAGAGTGTTGGCCGTATCCGAGTTATGAAGATATACTTTTTAGTGTTTAGGAACATAGATATGATTTTATATGTAAAGAGCCCGAAATTTATCCGGGCTTAATTTTTTTATTTTCTGTTTTTAATTTCATCTTTAAGTTTTAAAATGAACTCATCCAAACTCATGGATTCGGTTTTATCCGTGGCGCGGCTTCTGACTGAAATAGTTTTTGTCTCAATTTCTCTGGCACCAACAATAATCATATACGGCACTCTGTCAACTTGCCTTGCTTCACGGATTTTATATCCGATTTTTTCATTTCTGGCGTCGAGTTGTACTCGTATACCGGTATTTTTCAGATTTTGATAAACTTCTTTGGCAAATGTTTCGTCAGTGCCGGGCAAAGTCAATACTTTTGCTTGGATAGGTGACAACCATACCGGAAATTTGCCGGCAAAATGCTCTGTAAGTATTCCAATAAAGCGTTCGATAGAGCCAAAACATACTCTGTGAATCATTATCGGACGTTCTTTTTCACCGTGCTCATTTATATATTCAAGCTCGAAATTGAGAGGCATTTGAAAATCGAGCTGAACGGTACCGCACTGCCATGTTCTTCCAAGAGAATCTTCAAGATGAAAATCAATTTTCGGTCCGTAAAAAGCACCGTCGCCTTCATTGATTTTGTATGGCATATTAAGTCTGTCAAGTGCATTTTTAAGTCCGTTTGTCGCAGCTTCCCAGTCTTCGTCGCTACCCATGCTGTCTGTGGGACGAGTTGAAAGTTCTACAAAATATTTAAATCCGAACTTGCCGTAAACTTCGTTTATAAGATTTACAACTCCGACAATTTCATCAGTTATCTGCTCTCTTCGCATAAATAAATGTGCATCGTCTTGAGTAAAACAGCGCACTCTGAAAAGACCGTGAAGTGCACCTTTGAGCTCATGTCTGTGAACAATTCCGAGCTCTCCGATTCGCATGGGAAGTTCGCGATAACTGTGAGGCTTGTTTTTGTAAACCATAACGCCGCCGGGACAATTCATAGGTTTGACGCAAAAAATTTCGTCATCTATCACAGTTGAATACATATTATCTTTGTAATGATCCCAATGTCCACTCGTTTCCCAAAGATGTCTGTTCATAATCAGCGGTGTGGAAACCTCGGTATAATTTTCACGCGTATGAAGTTCTCTCCAGTAATCTATGAGAGTATTCTTGATTTTAATTCCGTTAGGTAAGAAAAACGGGAATCCCGGAGCTTCTTCGGAAAACATGAATAAATCCATTTCTCGGCCGATTTTTCGGTGATCACGTTTTTCTGCTTCTTCTATTAATTTCAAATATTCTTCGAGTTCTTCATTTGTACGGAATGCAAGACCGTTTATACGAGTAAGCATTTTATTTTGCTTGTCATTTTTCCAGTATGCGCCCGATTGTCCCGTTATTTTAAAAGCCTTTAGTGACTTAGTGTAACAAAGGTGAGGACCAACGCACATGTCTATATACTCGCCCTGCTGATAAAAACTTATATCTGCATTTTCATCAAGGTCGCCTATGTGTTCGACTTTGTATTTTGCACCACGTTCTTTCATTAATTTTATAGCTTCGTCTCTTTGAAGAATAAAAGGTTTGATAGCCAAATTTTCTTTTACTATTTTGCGCATTTCTTTTTCAATGGACTGTAAATTTTCATCGGTTAATTTTATATCACCCAAATCTACGTCATAATAAAAGCCTTTTTCCGTCGCGGGTCCGTAACCAAAATCGGCATCCGGAAAGAGCCTTTTGATTGCTTGTGCCATAACGTGAGCGGCTGTGTGTCTGATTACCTCCAACTCCATTTCAAGCGGACATTCTTCTATTTTTCCGTCTCTGTAAATAATTTTCATGATATCTTTCTCCTTTTTCAAAAAGTATCAGCACCCTCAGGCAAGAGTGCAGCTGCAAATCTCGCTCAAGGGTGCATATATATGCACGGTCCCACCTTGAATTTTAACTTTTATTCTTTAACGCAGATTCACGATGACGCTTACTAAAATTTCTGCGTCATGGCTCCGGAATGGTCTTCACATATGCTTCCCATGAACGGCTTCCAGCAAATACCGCTCTCTCTGTAAAGTTTAACACAGCTACTCTTTCCTTCACAGCCTCTATGATAATTGTAGTATATATTCCCTAAAAAGTCAATATATTAGAATTTATTATGGCAGAGCTAAAAAAAGATAGATGAAATGAGATGACTAAAGTAAAAGAGATAAAGAGAATAAAAAATCATATCTAAAGATTTAGAAGCTGAGTAAGTTTTACGAGCGAAACGAGCTAAATAATATAATAAAAGTCGGTTGGTACGTTCTACAGTATAGGTGTTTTATTTGCCGGTAATATGCTTTTTAGGGTTTATTAAGTTATACGAATCCCGGGCATCTGTAGCGTAGATTTTTTCATCTATATTTTCGATATTTTCGATATTTTTAGACAGATTTTCAAAAGCAGAATTATCTATAGCCCCAACAAAGAAATCCTTTATATTTTGTGAATATCGTTCTACTGCCAACCATAATCCGGTTTTTGTTCGATTTTTTTAGTTTACGCACATTTCGTCAAGCTCTGGAACGCCTACCTTCTCTGCTTTTCTTTCTTCAAAAGC